>JBEBRS010000031.1:0-18983 GCA_040394705.1 Leadbetterella byssophila | reverse complement strand
ATTTTCTGATGCAGATAAAGGCAGACTATCTCAATACCGATAAGGTAGCCGAGCTCGGGGAGTTCCTTCGTAAATCGCCTTAAATCTTCTTAAAACAAAGGAAATCGGACGCCTTAAATTTGGGTGTCTACCGGTTGTGGGCTTTTTTGCTGCCTGCCTGGACAAGTCAAAAAAAGAGGCTGCCTTGGTAAGACAGCCTCTGCGGAGATATTATTCCCTAATGCGTTTATTTGTCGCCAAATCCCCAGTCAATTCCCTTCAGCGTAGCCGGAACGCCCTTTTCAATCCACGGCGCTGCCGGTTCTCCTTTTAAGAAGTGATCAAAGAACTGTTGTTCGCGGCGCTGTATGTCTTTCCGGTTCTGGCGCTGAATCAGGTTATGATCATCGCCATTGTAATTGAGCAACCATACAGGCTTCTGCAATCTTCTCAGAGCCGTAAACATTTCGATTCCCTGGTACCAGGGTACGGCACCGTCCTGGTCGTTGTGCATGATCACCACTGGAGTGGTTACATTCGGCATACGGAACAGGGGGGAGTTCTCGATATAGAGCTCGGGTTTTTCCCACAGGGTGGCCCCGATCCGGCTCTGGGTTCTTTCGTACTGAAACTGGCGGTTCATGCCGCTGCCCCAGCGGATTCCGCCATAAGCAGAAGTCATGTTGACTACTGGTGCACCGGTCCAGGCGGCATCGTACATGTCGGTTACCGTAATCAGGTGGGCTACCTGGTAGCCGCCCCAGCTTTGTCCCTGGATGCCCATTTTTCCTGCCCAGGGGTTCTTTTTCACTTCTGCCATTCCCGAGTTAATATACTCTTCGGCAGATTTTCCGGGGTAGCCTATGGTGTACACAATGTCTGGTGCCAGAACCACGTACCCGTTACTCACAAAATAAGGGATATTTAGTCGGGAAGGCGTGGGCGCCGGCGCCTGGTAGCGGTAGAGTCCGTCAGACAGTTTTTCATAGAAGTAAGCAATGACCGGGTAGGTTTTGTTCGGGTCAAAATCTTCCGGTTTATACAAAATTCCCGTAGCGGCATGTCCGTTGGGCGTAGTCCATTCAAACAGTTCTGCCGTTCCCCAGTTGTACTCCTTTTGCTGAGGATTGGTGGCCGACAACTGAGTTTCATTTATGAAATCTTTGCTGATGAAAAGGTTGGGCGATTCCTCGTACCGTTCTTTGGTGTACAAATAGGTGCCGCCGTCTTTGACTTCTTTCACCTGTCCGAAGTAATTTTTAGCCCAAACCAGTTCCTTAAAAGGTTCTTTAGGCGCCTTTTTGCCGGTTTGCAAGGTCATGCGGTAGAAGCCGTTCTCTTTATTGGTATGGTTAAAGGCACTCAGTATAAACGGCACTTTTTCGTCCAGAATAGTCGGGGCAAAGCGCGATTTTCGTTCTTTCCAGTCGTCATAACGGTAGGTAATTTTGTTTTCCCGGCCTGAGGTGAGTTTTACCGCCTGGGAGCCGTCGGCCTTAAACGACCAGATATCGAACTTATCGTACAGCCAAACTTTTTCGTCGCCGGTAGTCCAGCCGCCCGTGCCGTAAGAACCGGGAGTGTCGGGTGAGTCGTTATCTTCATCCGCAAAGGAAACCGCCAGGTCTTTGTTCAGGTGTACGGTGGTGCCGGTACCCAGGTTATGGCTGTACCAGTTCTGATCTTCGCGGTTATACCACAGCAGGTATTTTCCTTCGGGAGAGAGAGATACATTCCCGCGCAGGTCTTTTACGATCAGTTTCCGTGAACCGTCAACCGTAGAAACGGCATAGATGTCCTGGAAGCTACCTGTTCTCCATTGAGTTTCTATTCTCCGGCCCACGTCGGTGGTGGCCAGCACGAACTCGTTATCGGCATCTTCGGTGATGCGGGTGTCGGGCAGGTTTTCGTCGGCCAGGGGAATCACCCTACCGGTGGCGTTCATGTGCATTACGGCCAGGTAGCTCCGGCTCAGTTCGCGGCGCAGATTCACCAGCTGCTGGGGCTGGAGGTAGTCGTCTTTCCAATGCCAGATATCGAGTTTGGCATGCTCAAATTCCACAAGGGTCGTGTCTTTTACACGAGGTACGGGGGCGAGGCCCAGGTACAATTTTTCCCCGTTTTTACTGAAGCGAAGGTTGCCATCGCCACTCACGTACCATTTCTCAGGCACGCCGGGGGTATTGGCGGTGACCAGCACCTGGGCGGAGTCGGTACTGCCTCCGTGATGGTAATATACCCGGAAGTTTTTCTCCAACGACTTTTCGGGCGATTTGTCGGCCAGGAAGACCAGCTTCTCTCCGGTTTCATCAAAGGTAAATCCTTTAAAGGTGCCTTTTCCGGAGGTCAGATGGGCCACTGTACGGTTCGGAAGATGATAGCGAAAAACACCTCCCGTAGTACCCAGGCTGTCTTTTTCGTCGGCTTTTCTCGTAAATACCAGGTAATTTCCTTTTTTGTCAAAGTCAAACGATTCCACGTTGGTAAAGAGGGTATCTTTTCCTACACCCAGTTGATATACGGCCAGGTTGGTGGTGGGCTTTTTGGGCCGTTCTGCTTTTGCTTTTGTCGAATCGGTTTTTGCTGTACTGTCTTTTTTTGCTTTCTTCTCGGGAATGTCGTCATAGAGATAGGCCAGGTAACGACCGTCTTCTTCCGGGAGTTGGTAAGATTTTACATTGGGGAATTTAACCCACGATTTCGTGGCAAAAGAATAAATCGCCAGGGAATCTTTCGGCATGTCTTCTCTTTTCTTTTTATCTATTTTAGCCTGGCGGGTGTCTTTGTAGAGGGGGGCTACCATGCTGACAAAGTGTTTTTCGTCAAAGGTAAGTTTGGGTCCGCTGGCGCGGGGAAGGGCCAGCAGGGTTTCATTCCGGTCGTTTTTCAGAAACAGTTCGGAGTCTCCTTCCTGGGGAGAAACGGAATAAAAGATTTTATCTCCTTTCTTGGAGATGAAAGTATTGCCCACAGTTTGCCAGCCGTCGTACACGCTGTGATCCAAGGGCTTTTTCTGAGCGGAAGTATTGGCCGTCAGAAAGGTAAATAATAAAAATGCGTAAAAGACTTTCATCATAATTGGGTTTTTAAAAGCCCGAATATAAGTAAAAAGTCTTTTACGCGTTCATTCTTTCGACCAACAGGCCGTTCTTATCGAGGAGATTTTTTCAGATAAATCTCGATGACCCCGTTTTTCCCTTTTTCGCCGTATTTTTCAATGGCCGATTTGTTTTTCAGTACCGACAGCGCCTGGATCTGGTCAGGAGAGATCGAGCTAAGCTCGGGAACTTCTTTTCCGTCAACGATTACCAGGGGAGCATCTTTGGAAGCAGGAACGCCTCTGAGTGTGACAGAGGCCGTGCTGTTTTCACCGGCGGCTGAGCTGTTTCCTTCTATAAACAGACCTTGGCCTGGTGATGACGCTTTAAATTCTATCCTTTCTATTTTAGGCTTTGTGGTCGTTTCAGAGGCGGCAAAGTTTCGCTCCAAAATAATTCCCTCACTCTCTTTCGATTTGGCGAAGGTATCCAGATTTTCTTTCTGGCAGGAAAAGGAAAGTAAGCCGGTGAAAGCTACCACCATCGGGGTCAGAAGTACGTAAGCCAGGAGGCGGCTTTTAGGCGATTGGTCTTTGTTCATCATCAGTATCCGTTTTTTTAAAGTTTGAAAGGCAAATTGATTTCCGTGGCGAGGGTCGGGGAATCCGCTGAGCGATACGCCGACCAGACTGTGTTGATAGGAGGTTCTGTTAACGCCCGAGCGCAGCATACGGGCATCCACCAGGAACTCAAGGTTTTCTTTTACTGCCTGAGACAGGAGTTTAACCACGGGATTGTACCAGCAGACCAGGGTACAGATTTCTGAAATCAATACGTCGATGGTGTGCAGTTCTCGGGTATGAATCAGTTCGTGTGCTACAATCTGCCGCATTTCTGTTTCCGAATGGGAATCCCGGTGGATATAGATCCATTTCCAAAAGGAGAAAGGGTTGACTTGTTGAAAGGTATTCCGAAATTCCTGGCCGTTAAAACGGGCCGTATGCGAAGCCAGGTGGATTTTCCCGAGGCTAAAAAAGCGCACGAGAAAACGGAGGGTCAGAAATATAAAGATGGCAGAAACAAGGTAAATGGCCCATTGATTATAGTCGGTTCCCTGAATCCGGGCGGAAAAATCAGGAAGGGTCAGGGTCATGGCTTCTGCGGTAGGCGGTATTACCTCGTTTGATTTCAGAAAGGGATACAAAAGTCCTAACAACATTCCACACAATAAATAGACACGGTTCCACCGGAAAAAAGTCAGATTTTTGAGCAGAAGCCGGTATCCCAGGTATACAATAGTAAGTACCAGGTTGATTTCGAGGAGGGTGGTCCAGAACGTGTTCATTTGATCATCTTTAAAATTTCTTCCAGTTCCTGGGGGGTGAGTTTTTGTTCCTCTGCAAAGAAACTGACCATTTCCTTGTAGGAATTGCCAAAATATTCGTCTACAAATCCGCTCATGAAACTGCGTTTGTAGTCGGTTTGGGAAATACGGGGCAGGTATTTGTTGGCATTGGCCTGGCGCTCATGCACCACGTAACCTTTTTTCTCCAGGTTCTTGACAGTTGAAGCCAGGGTAGTATACGGTATGTCCGACTGCATTTCCTCCAGGATGTCTTTCACAAAACCGCCCTTTAGTTTCCAGATGGCCTGCATGGCTTCCTCTTCCTGTGCCGTTAGTTTTTCCAAATCGGTTACTATTTTTTCGTAAATCTACGAATTTTTCGTAGAGACGCAATTTTTTGTGGAAAATTTTTTTGAAGGGGTTTGGGTAGCCGTGAGCTATGAGATGTTAGATATTAGAAGTTAGATATTAGCAATTAGATATTAGAAGTTTGTTTGTGTGTGATTATGCGTGACCGTTTTTCACTCGTATCTTTGTACAATTTTTAAGACAGCTCAAAGCTCGTAGCTCAAAGCTCATAGCTAAAATACATACCGATGAAGATTTCGTACAAAAACCTCCAGAAACTGATTCATTTCACGCAAACACCGGAAGAACTGGGTGTTTTGCTGACTTCTACAGGTCTGGAAGTAGAAGGGATAGAAAAAGTGGATGCCATACGGGGCGGACTGGAAGGCCTGGTGATAGGAAAAGTGGTGACTTGCGAAAAGCACCCGGATGCCGATAAACTGAAAGTCACCACCGTAGATGTAGGGGGGGAAGAATTGCTGGAAATCGTATGTGGTGCGCCCAACGTGGCGGCAGGACAAAAGGTGATTGTGGCACAGGTGGGCGCTACGCTTTATCCTACCGAAGGAGAGCCCTTCACCATCAAGAAATCCAAGATACGGGGTGCTGTTTCCAATGGAATGTTATGTGCGGAAGACGAGATTGGCCTGGGGAAATCGCATGCCGGACTGCTCATCCTGGAAACCGACCTGCCCCTGGGTACGCCGGTGTCGAAATATTTTAACCTTGAGGCCGATTACGTCTTTGAGATCGGATTGACCCCTAACCGGGCCGATGCGGCTTCCCACTACGGTGTGGCCCGCGATATCCGGGCAGTAACGGGTCTTCCCCTAGACCTTCCCGAAGTGGAGGGATTTGCTACGGGAGAAGAAAAGCCCACGATCGACCTGAGCGTGGAGGCGACCGAGGCGTGTCCGCGCTTCTGCGGATTGGAGATCCGGGGAGTAGAGGTGAAAGAATCTCCCGAATGGCTGAAGACCTTCCTGCGTACGCTGGGGATGAATCCTATCAATAATGTGGTAGATATCACCAATTATGTTTGTCATTTTCTGGGGCAGCCCATGCACATTTTTGATGCGGATGAAATTCGGGGCGGGAAGATTGTGGTCAAAAAGCCCGCTAAGGATACCGAGCTGGAAACGCTTGACGGCGTGACGCGTAAGTTTACGGGCCATGACCTGGTGATCTGCGATGCCGAAGGCCCTATGTCTATAGCGGGTGTTTTCGGAGGAAACCGGTCGGGCGTGAAAGACACCACCCGGAATATCTTCCTGGAAGTGGCGTATTTTGACCCGGCGCATATCCGGAAAACCGCTACGCGCTTCGGCCTGAAAACCGATGCCTCTTTCCGGTACGAAAGGGGGACCGATCCCAACATGCCGCCCTTCGCGCTCCGGTTTGCCGCTCTTTTGGTGAAGGAACTGGCCGGAGGTACCCCGGTGGATAAGGTGTTCGACGTATATCCTTCTGCCGTGGAGGACTTTGCATTCGAGGTGAAGATCCGGAACATCGACCGCCTGATCGGGAAGTCGCTCGGAGAAGAGAAAATCATTTCCATCCTGGAAAGCCTTGATATCCGGACTACCCGGGCAGGAGAAGGGTTGTTGCGGGTTTCCGTACCGCCTTACCGGGTAGATGTAACCCGTGAAGCGGATATCGTAGAGGAAATTCTGCGTATTTACGGTTTTGATAATGTGGAAGTGTCGGAACATCTCCGTTCCGATTACCTGTCCGATTTCCCGGTTAGGGAGGAAGAATCGTTGCGGGTGCGACTGTCGGAGGCCCTGGCTGCGGCGGGCTTCCACGAGATTCAGTGCCTGTCGATTGTGAATCCGAAAGAAAATAGTAATCCGGAGACGGCCGTCCGCCTCCTGAACCCGCTGAGTGAGGAGCTGTCTGAAATGCGGCAGTCTCTCCTGTTTTCAGCTCTGAATACTGCGGTCTACAATATCAACCGGCGGAGTCGCGATCTGAAATTTTTTGAGTTCGGACGGGTGTATTCACGTGGGGTCAACCAGGAAGGGCGAACCCGCGTGAAAGAAAAAAAGGTACTGAGCCTGTTGCTTACCGGAAAAACCTCCGCGGAATCGTGGGCACAAACACCGGAGAATACAGGATACAAGCATATTCACCAGGCGGTTCACCAGGTACTCCGCCTGATGAAGACGGGGGCTACTGAGAACACGGAAACCTCCTCTCCCTCTTTTGCTTATGGCCTGGATTACCTGGTGCGGAACAAGATACTGGTGAGTTTCGGACCGGTGAGTGCGGGGCTTCTGAAGAAAGCCGATATGAAGCAGGCGGCTTTTTATGCGGAATTCGACTGGGAATTGCTCCTTCAGCTTTATTCCCCCGATTTTAAATATGTGGAAATTCCGAAATTCCCGGAAGTGAGGAGAGACCTTTCCCTGGTGCTTCCTGACCACGTGAGATTTGAGCAGATCCGTAAGCTGGCGTACCAGACGGAGAAAAAACTGTTGAAAAATGTGAACATCTTTGATGTGTACAAAGGCGATAAGCTGGAGGAAAATCAAAAATCGTATTCGGTGAGTTTTATTTTGCAGGATCCGGAAAAGACGCTGAACGACCAGCAGATTGACCGGACCATGCAGAGGCTGATGGATGTATTTGAAAAAGAAGCGGGGGCGTTAATCCGGAAATAATGCAGGAAGACGACTTTTTAAAAGAGAACGGTTTCTTACTTTCCAAACTGGAGGAAGTACATGGGCAGTTCATGCTTTTAAAGAGCCGGTTAAGAAGTCAGAAGGCGGTAATTGAGGGGCTGGAATACGATATTTCGAATTATAAAGGCAGGGTAGAACAGCTTACGGAGAAGAACCGTCTCCTGAAAGAAAAGAACAGGGCGCTGGAGGCTCGTTTAAACGAGCAAAGTATTTTGGTTCCCGAAAACTTTAAAATACGAAATAATTTTGTTAAAATTGTAACCGATATTGAAGAAAAAGGGTCGGTGGAAACGGTAAATCTGAGAGACTTTCTGGATACACTGATTGAAGAAATAGATTTTTGTATAAATCAATTGACAAAATAATATAAGCGTCTTGTGGTTGCAGAAAAGGTAAAGGTGGTGTTTAACCTGACGGGTGAACAGATCCCACTCCTGGTATTTAAGGAGGATGAACCTTTTTATGTAGAGGCACGTGAAATGTTAAATGAGCGGTTGGCTGTGTTAAAAAACAAGTACTCCGCTTCGGCAAATCTGAATCAGTTGCTCACGCTTTTGGCTGTAGATACTCTGGTAAACGCCCTCAAGGTAGATGACCGTTATACCAAACTGAAAAGAGAAGTGGACTCAAGGTTAGACCTGATCAAGAGTACCTTGCCGGATTGATTTCCACCAAATTTCTTGTCTTCTTTTTTGATATCAAGTGGAACAAAATGTTTCATTTTTTAATCATCAAAAGAAATTTATAATGTCTGTTTATTTAATTGTAGCAATAACCTTACTCGCAGGACTGGCCTTGGGGTATTTTTTGGGCAATAGCCTGATGAAGAAGAATGTGGCGAACTTCGAAGAAGAGGCCAGAAAGAAAGCCGATGAAATAGTAAGAAATGCGAACCACAACGCCGAAAGTATCAAGAAAGACAAGATGCTGGAAGCCAAAGAGCATTTTCTGAAGCTGAAATCCAATTTTGACGAAGATTCGAATAACCGGAAGAACCAGATTGCTCAGAACGAACAAAAGGTGAAGCAGATGCAGCAGCAGGCTGCCCAGCAGGTGGAACAAAACAAGCGTCTGGAGAATGAATTGAATCAAAAGACCCACAAGCTGAACGAGCAGATTGAGCAGGCTGCCAAGAAGAAGGAAGAGGCCGAAAAGATGCACCAGCAGCAAGTGGTTCAGCTGGAGAAAATCGCTAATCTTACCGCAGACCAGGCACGGAATGAGCTGGTGGAGGCCCTGAAGCACGAGGCTGAAACCAAGGCGTCGAGCTACATCAAGCAAACCATGGAGGAGGCCAAGCTCTCCGCTACGAAAGAAGCCAAGAAAATCGTCATCGAGACCATACAACGTACGGCGGCCGAACAGGCGATAGAAAACTGCGTTTCGGTCTTCAATATTGAGAGCGATGAAATCAAAGGAAAGATTATTGGACGGGAAGGCCGCAACATTCGGGCGCTGGAAGCCGCTACGGGTGTGGAAGTCATTGTAGACGATACCCCGGAGGCCATTGTGATCTCCAGTTTTGACCCGGTAAGGAGAGAAGTGGCCCGCTTGTCGATGCACCGCCTGGTGCAAGACGGACGGATCCACCCGGCGCGTATTGAAGAGGTGGTGAATAAAACCCGGAAAGATATAGACAACGAGATTATTGAGATCGGGGAGCGTACGGTGATTGACCTCGGCATTCATGGTCTTCATCCTGAACTGATCAAAATGGTGGGAAGGATGCGTTTCCGGTCGTCTTACGGACAAAACCTTCTTCAGCACTCCCGTGAGGTAGCCAAGTTGTGTGCAGCTATGGCTTCTGAAATGGGCCTGAATGTGAAGCTGGCCAAACGGGCGGGGCTTTTGCACGACATCGGTAAGGTGAATAATGAAGAGTCTGATCTGCCCCACGCGTTACTGGGTATGGAGCTGGCCAAGAAATACAAAGAGAATCCCGAGGTGTGCAATGCCATCGGCGCTCACCACGACGAGATCGAGATGACCTCCCTCATTTCTCCTATCATACAGGTGTGTGACGCCATTTCGGGTTCAAGACCGGGCGCCCGCCGCGAAATGATGGAGTCTTACGCCCGCCGTCTGCGTGACCTTGAAGACCTGGCGCTTTCTTTCAAAGGGGTGGAGAAATGTTATGCCATACAGGCCGGCCGTGAGTTACGGGTGATTGTAGATTCAGAGAATGTGTCGGACGAAGACGCGAACATGATGTCATTCAATATCTCCCAGAAAATAGAGAAGGAAATGCAATACCCAGGGCAGATTAAGGTATGTGTGATCCGGGAGATGCGGAGCGTGAACTTTGCGAAGTAAAATCATATTTTTTCTAAACAGTAAAAGCGGCTTCGGTCGCTTTTGTTGTTTATTGAAGAAAATAGTGTAATTTTCAGGTAAAAACAGATTTTGCCTTTTCGGGCAATTCAACCTACACCTGATGAGACTTGCCCTGTTAACAGCCCTGTACAGTTGTGGTGTGTTCTTTACCGCCTGTAAAATACCGGAGGAAAAAGTAGATTATATCACGGAGGTAAAGCCTCTTCTGAACAAGCACTGCATCAGCTGCCACGGGGGAGTGAAGATGCAAAGCAACTACAGTTTACTTTACCGTGAAGAAGCGCTCGGCAAAGGCAAATCGGGTAAGTACGGCATCATTCCCGGCAATGCTTCCGGCAGTGAGTTCATTCGCCGGTTAACCCTCCACGACCCCGAAGAGCGCATGCCTTACCAGAAGGAGCCGCTAAGCCGGGAAGAAATACGCCTTTTGACAAAATGGATAGACCAGGGAGCAGAATGGGGAACCCACTGGGCGTATGAATCCGTGGAGAAGCCTCCTGTGCCTTCAGTTAAAGGTACCTGGGCCAAAACAGATATCGACCGGTTTATTCTGCACGAAGCGGAAAAGCAGGGATTGAAGCCCTCGGAGCGGGCACCGGACGAGGTGCTGATGCGCCGGGCGGCATTGGATGTGATCGGACTGCCGGCACCCGACAGCCTGAAAGCGGAATACCGCCGAGACGGGAATTACGAAAACTATATCGATCGCCTACTGAGATCGCCTGCCTACGGGGAGAAATGGACTTCCATGTGGCTGGATCTGGCTCGCTATGCCGACACCAAGGGGTTTGAAAGAGACGGTCGCCGAAATATCTGGCGGTATCGCGACTGGTTAATTCGGGCTTTTAATGCCGATATGCCTTATGATCGCTTTCTCACTGAGCAACTGGCCGGTGATTTGCTGCCGGATCCTACCGAAGACCAACTCATTGCCACGGCCTTTCACCGCAATACCATGACCAACGACGAAGGCGGTACCAATAACGAAGAATACCGGACGGAAGCAGTGATTGACCGCGTAAATACTACCTGGGAAACGCTCATGAGCACCACGTTTGCCTGCGTGCAATGCCATAGCCACCCCTATGATCAGTTCCGGCACGAGGAATATTTTAAGTTTATGGCATTTTTTAATAATTCACGCGATGAAGATACTTATGCCGAATATCCTGTTTTAAGGCACTACGACAGTACCCAAAGGCAAAAGATGGCGGCTTTGGGCGGCTGGTTGCGGGAAAAGGTTTCGCCCCGGGAACAGAAGGAATTGATGCTGTTCCTGAAGACCCTTCAACCGGCCTATAATTCCATTGTTTTTGACGAGTTTGTGCATGCAGAGTTGGCCGATACGAAATGGCTGGCCCTGAGAAACCGTTCCTCTGCCCGATTGAAAAACGTCAATCTTTCGGATAAAAATAGCCTGATCACCCGGCTTTCACATAACGTCGATGGTCGGCTGGAATTGAGATTGGACAGTCCGAAAGGCCCTTTACTGGGGCATTTGCAGGTAAAGGGAAATTCTCAGGGTTGGCAGTTGAAAGAAATTCCTCTAAAAAGAGCTGAAGGTCGGCATGACGTGTATGCCCGGTTCGAAAGTGCTCAACTGAACGATCCCCATGCTACGGGAATGATGTTTGACTGGCTGCATTTCACTAAGGCTTTTCCATCCGAAAACGATAGCGGGGAGTACGCCGCTGTTTTTTGGGATCTGCTCAATGCCAACGTGGAACAGACGCCTGTTATGATGGAAAACCCTAAAGACTTTAAAAGAAAAACGCATCTTTTTGAGAGAGGGAGCTGGTTGAGTCCGGGGAAGGAGGTGGAGCCCGGAGTACCCGTTTTATTGGGTGCTTTAAAGCCGGGGCAGCCGGAAAACCGGCTTGGTCTGGCGCAGTGGATGACCGCCCCCGAACACCCGCTGGTGGCAAGAACTATGGTAAACCGGGTATGGGAGCAGATCTTTGGACAGGGGCTGGTGGAAACCCTGGAAGATTTTGGATCTCAGGGTGCAGCACCGGTGAACCGGGAGCTGCTGGACTACCTTTCTTATCAATTTATACACGAATACAAATGGTCAGTGAAGAAGTTGATCCGGACCATTTTGGTCTCTGAAACCTACTGTCAGCGTTCGGAGGTCACTCCCGAAAACCTGGAGAAAGACCCCTATAACCGGTTTCTGGTGCGGGGGGCGCGGGTGCGCCTTTCCGCAGAGCAGATCCGCGATCAGGCCCTGGCGGTCAGCGGGGCATTGAACAGCGGGATGTACGGTCCGCCGGTGATGCCTTATCAGCCGGAGGGTATCTGGAACAGTCCGTATAACAGCGACAAGTGGCGAATTTCGGAAGGCGGACAACAATACCGGCGGGCCATTTACACTTTCATGAAGCGCACCAGTCCTTATCCGGCTCTGGTCACTTTTGATGCCACGGGGCGTGATATCTGCCTGTCGCGGCGGATCCGGACCAACACCCCGCTCCAGGCGCTGGTAACGTTGAATGATTCGGCGTTTGTGGATCTGGCGGTACATTTTGCCCGCCGTGTGGAGGGCGAGTCAACACCCGAAAAATGCATAGAAAAGGCCTATGCGGCCGCCACAGGGCGAGCTGTTTCTGTAGAAAAGAAAAAAATATTGCTGGACCTGTACCGGCAGGCGTACGAGACCTATCGGAAAGATCCGGCATTATGCCGGGCGCTGACGGCCGGTACTGACGCGGGCTTTGCGGCACTGGTACTGGTGGCCAATAGTATTCTCAATCTCGATGAAGTAATTACCAAAACCTGATGGAAAAAATTGTAAAAGAAGCCTTTTGGCGGAGTCTGGAGCGAGACACCCGGCGAAATTTCCTCAAGGGGAGCTTTATGGGGCTGGGCGGACTGGCGTTGGGTTCTCTGTTTTCCTGCGAATCCGGAGGGAAGGCGCCGGCCTTTGACCCGCGGAATCCCCTGGCAGCCCGGCCGCCGCATTTTGCACCCCGGGCGCGGTCTGTCATTTACCTGCACATGGCGGGTGCGCCCTCGCAACTGGAGCTTTTTGATTATAAGCCGGCTCTGGCGAAACTCGACGGGCAGGATTGTCCGCAGTCGTTTTTGGAAGGCAAACGCTTTGCTTTTATCCGGGGTGTGCCCAAGATGTTGGGTCCGCAGGCTACCTTTCGTCAGCACGGACAGTCGGGAGCGTGGATCAGCAACTATCTACCCCATCTTAGCGGAGTGGCTGATGAACTTAGTTTCATGAAAGCGGTAAGTACCGATCAGTTTAACCATGCACCGGCACAGTTAATGATGCAGACAGGCGGTGCCCGCTTGGGAAGGCCCAGCCTGGGGTCGTGGGTGACGTATGGTCTTGGATCGGAAAACAACGATCTGCCGGCGTTTGTGGTACTTACCTCTGGCGGGCAGAACCCCGATGCCGGCAAAAGCATTTGGGGCAGCGGTTTTCTTCCTTCGGTTTATCAGGGTGTGCAGTGCCGGTCAGAAGGCGATCCCGTTTTATTTATAAAGGATCCTGACGGGGTAAGCCGGGATCTTCGGAAGGCTTCAATAGAAGCCATCAATGCCATTAACCGGGAAGAGTATACCGAATATGGGGACCCGGAAATTCTTAGTCGGATCAGTCAGTATGAAATGGCTTACCGTATGCAGATTACAGCACCGGAGGTCTTCGATATCGGTAATGAGCCCGATTACATCCATAAAATGTACGGCACAGAACCGGGTAAAACCAGCTTTGCCAACAATGCCCTGCTGGCGCGGAAGTTGGTGGAAAACGGCGTGCGGTTTGTGCAACTGTACGACTGGGGCTGGGATACGCACGGTACCCAGGCCAGCGAAGCGGTGGATATCGGGTTGATTGATAAATGCCGCTCTGTTGACCAGGCCATCACGGCTTTGATTCAGGACCTGAAGCAGCGCGGTTTGCTGGACGAAACCCTGATTGTGTGGGGCGGGGAATTCGGAAGGACCCCCATGGCTGAAAACCGGGAAGGTAAACCCAATGCCTTTAAAGGCCGGGATCACCACGCAGAAGCCTTCACCATGTGGATGGCCGGTGGAGGCATCATTCCGGGAGTAACGTATGGGGAAACCGATGAGATCGGGTATTCGGCCCTTTCGGGCAAGCTGAACCCCCACGATGTACACGCTACCGTGCTGCATCAGCTGGGTTTTGATCATGAAAAATTTACGTATGAATTTCAGGGAAGGCCGTTCCGCCTGACCGATGTGGCCGGAAAAGTGGTAAAAGAGATAACGGGATGAGATATTAGACATTAGATGTTAGAAATTAGATATTAGACAGGTATAGCAGAGATTAGCCCGACCCGTTTTCTGTAGCCTCCTTCTAACATCTAATATCTAACATCTAACAGCCAAAATTTAAAATATGAACAGAAGAGAGTTTATCGAACGGTCAGCAGGCGGAGCCATGGCGCTGACCATGAGCGGCCCGGTCATCGCAGGCCCTGAGGCAGAAGTACTGGTTCTGGCGACGAACTGGGGTTTTGAAGGGAATATCCATGCCTTCTGTAAAAAGGCGAAGGAGGCGGGGTACCACGGAATAGAGGTGTGGTGGCCGGGGGATCGGGCGGAAAGAGGGGCGCTGAGAGAGGCTCTAAAGGCGTTTGATTTGAAGGTGGGTTTTCTCTGCGGCGGTCAGGTAACGGATTTTGATGCCCATTTAGAACAATACCAGAAAGCCGTGGATGAAGCGCTGGAGTGGGAGCCGCTTTATATCAACAGCCACTCGGGGAAAGACTTTTATACTTTTGAACAGAACGCCCGTTTCATAGAATTCAGTTTGAAGAAGGAGGGGAACACGGAAATTTTGCACGAAACCCACCGCGGACGCATGTGTTATTCCGCACCGGTGACAGCGGCATTTCTAAAACATTATCCCGACATGAAGCTGACGCTGGATATCAGTCACTGGACCAATGTGCACGAATCGCTACTTGAAGACCAGCCGGAGAGCGTCAAGCTGGCTCTGGAGCGCACCCGTCATATTCATGCGCGTATAGGTCACCAGGAGGGACCACAGGTAAATGATCCGCGGGCGCCGGAATGGGAAAGTGTAGTGAAACGGCACCTGGAATGGTGGGATACCGCCGTGAAATATCAATTGGACAGCGGCAAAAAGCAGATCACCTTCCTGACAGAGTTCGGTCCGCCCACTTACCTGCCCGCGCTGCCGTATACCCGCCAGCCGGTAGCGAACCAATGGGAAGTGAATGTATATATGCTGAACCTCCTGAAAGCCCGGTACCGGAAATGATTGGAAAATTTCATCCCCTGCTGGTTCATTTGCCCATCGGTTTCTTTTTTCTGGCCGCTCTTCTCCGGATTCTAATCGTATTGAAAAAAATTACGGTGTCGGATTCGGTTTTTAAATGGGTACTGCTGAGTACTTTTCTGGTAAGTATATTCAGTATAGGTACGGGTTGGTTGCTTTCCGGATCGGGAGAGTATGACGATACCCTGAGGGGCCGCCATCAGTGGTCGGCTGTGCTTTTCGGTGTCCTGGTTCTGCTGCTTTATTTTACCCGCTATCAAAGAGGGATACATGACGTTCTTTGGGGGCTGGCTTTGCTGGTTTTGACGGTTACGGGCCATTATGGCGGAAGCCTCACTCATGGAGAAGATTTTCTGTGGAAGGCGGAGGCGGAGCCGCTGCTCATTGAAAATGTACAGGAAGCCCGGGTGTACGAAGAGCTTATCCGGCCGGTGCTGGAAAAGAAATGTTATTCCTGTCACGGGCCGGGAAAACAAAAAGGAGAGTTAAGGCTGGATTTGCCCGAATTTCTGCTGAAGGGCGGGGGTGACGGGCCTGTATTAGAAGCCTTTCATCCCGGCAGGAGCCTCCTGATGATGCGTATCCTGCTGCCGGAATCCGACGAAGATCACATGCCGCCCAAAGGCAAACCACAGGTTACGAAGTCTGAGCTGCAGTTACTGGAATGGTGGATCAGCCAGGGAGCAGATTTTCATAAGAGAAGCCGGGAGTTGGAGCAAAGTGAGTCTGTCAGGATCTTACTGGCAGGCTTCCAGGATCCGGCCCGGGAAGAAGAAAGCAAGGCCCTTATTCCCGGCAAGGAGGTTAAGCCGGCTTCTGCGGCAGATCTGGAAGTATTGAGGGAGAGGGGTATTTTGGTGAATCCAGTAGGGCAAAATACCAATTACCTGGAAGTCAACCTCAGGGGGATTTCGCCCGAAGGTCCGGTGTTGGAGGCCTTAGGAAACCTGGGAGAGCGGGTAGTGCGGCTGAATGCGGTCCAGGTACAAAATAACGATTGGGCTTCGGTGTGCAGTAAGTTGAAAAATCTGCGGGTTTTGCATCTGCAGCGAAGCTCCTGGAGCGATGCCGGGATGAGACACCTGAAACCCTTATCCCAGCTTCAGGTATTGAACCTGAGCTTTACCGGGGTGACCAAAAATGGACTCAAAGAGCTTAGGGAACTGAAGGAATTGCGTAAGCTTTACGTGTACGGTTCCGGCGTGGAAGATGGGGCAGGAGTCATAAGGGCCATGCCCGGTGTGGTTGTGGATACCGGTGGATACCGGTTAAATGTATCAAAGACAGATAGTCTTCGAGGCGATACACCTATTTTTAGGACTATACGGTAATTAGAATCTCAGCAAGCTGAAGACTCTGATTGAATAGAGTATTACTGTACTTTTTTTAGAAACTCCCCCGGTGTTAAACAGGGTAATCTTATGGTTTGATGTTTTATAAAATCTTTTTTATTGAAGGTTATAAAAACATCGCATTTGCCCAAAGCGGAATAGTATTGAAACCCGTCTTCTATATCGGTAAATGAAGAATTAATACTTGATTGCAAATCAGCATCGCTGGTTCCGACCACTTTTATAAAAGAAAAGTATGTTTTGAAAATCTGTTTGCTTTTTTCTTCTTTACGCAAAAAAAATGCAATTGTGAAAAAAGTAGCCGCCGAAGTATAGCATTCTATCACTCCTAATTCTGAAAGATGAAATATCTCAGCTACCTGCCGATAATTTTCTCTTTGAATGGCGTGTTCCAGAATTACGTTGGTATCAAGATACACTTTATGCATCGTGTTTACCTTTTAAATACAGGGTCTTCAATTCCTCGTCCGTGTAATTTTGGTGATCTTTGAGAATACCAATCAAATCGTCTGACGCAAATTTTGCTTTGTGTTTGCGTGAAGTTATTTTTTTTAGATAAGCTTCAACTATTTCAGAAACACTCGTTTTTTCTTTTCGGGCGTATTCTTTAGCAGCTTCAATCGTTTGTTTATCAAACCGTAGGTTAAGTGTAGCTTTCATATTATGCGCATATTTTATACAAATATGCGCATAATTTTAAATGTTGTCAATATATTCACTCAAAATACCCCGGCCCTTTCACGAATTTCCCGGAAAATACGCCCGTGTGTTCCCCGTCTTTAAGTACCTGTTTCCCGTTGACAAAAACCTGTTCCATGCCTTCGGATAAGTGATGGGGCTTCTCGTAAGTGCTGTTTTCCTTCATTTTTTCCAGATCGAAGACCACCACATCGGCGAAATAGCCCGCTTTCAGGCGACCCCGGTCTTTGATTTTTAAGCGTTCGCAAGGCATCGCAGTAAGCTTACGGATGGCTTCGGCGAGGGAGATGACTTTTTCATCCCGAACGTACCGGGCGATGAGGCGGGTGAAGTTTCCGTAGGCCCGGGGGTGTACGTTCGACTCCAGGAAAACGCCCTCCGGCGCTATGGAGCTGGCATCCGAACCGAAAGCCATGTAGGGAAGCGCTACCTGTCGCTTTACATTCTCTTCTGACATCATAAAGTACACTACGCCCACCCGGGAGTTGTCCTGAATCACCAGGTCCATGGCCGTTTCATACCAGGGAGTTCCCCGGATCTCCGACACCTCAGTGAGGGTTTTTCCTATGTATTTTTTGAGCGAATCCTGTTTGAAGCCGATCAGTAATGACTTGTCAGGCCCCGCGGCAAGGCAAAGGTTCTCCCAGTCTTTCTGGGCCGTTTGCATTTCCTTACCTACTTTTTTACGTATCTCAGGATCCTGCAGTTTTCGGCGCCATTCCGCCAGTCCGCCCTCCTGCACCCAGGTGGGCATGGCGGCATCCAGACCCGTGGCGCCGGCGGTGTAGGTATACATATCGGCGGTAATGGTGAGTCCGGCCCCGTTGGCGCTGTCTATTTTGTGAAGCACGGCATCCAGCTTATGCCAGTTGTCTTTTCCTGCCATTTTCAGGTGGTAGATCTCCGCCGGGATCTGTGCTTCCCGGGCAATGCTGATCAGTTCGTTCAGCGACTCATCCATGCGGTTTCCTTCGCTACGCAGGTGGGAGATGTACATGCCTCCATAGGGAACTACGACCTTCGCGAGGGCAATCAGCTCTTCGGTGCGGGCATAGGAACCCGGCGCGTAAATCAGGGACGAACCCAGTCCCATGGCCCCTTCCTGCATCGCTTCTTTGACCAGGGTTTTCATCCGTTCCAGTTCCTGAGCGGTAGGTTCCCGGTTTTCAAAACCCACCTCGTGTATCCTGATCGTTTCAGCTCCCACAAAGGAAGCCACGTTGGTTGAAACCCCTTTTTTTTCGAGGTAGTTGAGGTACTCTCCGAGGGTGGTCCAGGCCACCTCGTATTTGATCCGACCCTGGTTTTCTTCGATGTATTTTTTCTGGGCTTCACTGAGAGGGCCCATGGAACTGCCTTCTCCCATAATTTCCAGCGTAACGCCCTGTTTGATTCCGCTGAGTGCACGGCCGTCGTGAAGGAGACTCTGGTTACTCCAGCTCAGCATATTCACAAACCCCGGCGCCACAATCTTACCCGTGGCATCGATTACGGTTCCGGCTTTTGCGTTTTTCAGGGCAGGGCCCACGTACACTATTTTGTCGCCCTTAATGCCTACATCGCCGGCATAAGGCTCCTCCCCGGAGCCGTCGTAAATGATTCCGTTTCGAATCAGGGTATCGTAGGGGCTTTGGCAGGAGATCAGAAAGATGAAAATGACGAAAAGGTAGCGCATAGATGAAGGTTGTATTAGAATATAAAAATAGGAAGAAGTTAGCAGAGTGTATATTTTTTGGGAAAATTTGCAGGGCTCATCCTGGGTACTTCCAGCCGTTCCGGTACTGACGACTCAGTAATTGGTTGGCCGCAGGATCATTGGTGAATACCTCCTTCGTGCCGTCCCATTCCAGGCTTCTTCCAGCCTTTAGTGCGGCCATGCCCAGCAGGCTCATGTTGGTGGCCCGGTGTCCCTTCAGAATA
>JBEBRS010000030.1:0-19094 GCA_040394705.1 Leadbetterella byssophila | reverse complement strand
TTACAAAATAGAGCAGGTTAGCCAACGCGGCGGCAGCCCCAACCACATAGGTCATAGCGGCCCATTTGAGAGCGTCTTTGGCCATGGCATGCTCTCTTTGGTTAACTACATTGCGGTTTTCCATCCATACCAGGGCACGCTTACTGGCATCAAATTCTACCGGCAAGGTGATCAGGGCGAACAGGGCCAGGGCCAGGTTAGCCCCAATCAGAACAATCAGCAGGGTATTTCCCAAAGGGTTTTGCTGAGACATCATGGCGATACCACCAAACATGAGAAACATATTGGCAAAGCCCATGATTCTGGAGGCAATATTTACTGCCGGCACCATGGCTGAACGCATCTTCAACGCGGCGTACGCCGTGGCATGCTGAACCGCGTGGCCTACCTCGTGGGCCGCTACAGCCGCCGAAGCCGCGCTTCTGCCGTGATACACATCCGCGCTCAGGTTTACTGTCTTATTCAGCGGATTGTAGTGGTCGGTCAAACGGCCGTCTACCTGGGTGATCTGTACGGCATATATGCCGTTATCGTCCAGCATTTTCCTGCCCATCTGTTACCCCCACAACCCGTTGGAAAGCCCCACGCGGGAATACTGGGTAAACTTACTTTTCAGGCGGCTGGAAACTACCGAGCCAATCAGCATAAAAACAACACCAATAATAAGTAATCCGATCATTTGTTAATTTAATTATTTTCCTACAAAACAAAAGTTAAAGATACACAGGTTCCCGGGTTTATCAAAACGGGATGAATGGCGAATTTTGAATCCTCTAAGGATAAAAACCGATATAAACTCATTTCGCTTTCTTCACCGTGGAAGCCAACCATAAAAATTCTTCCAGGAACAGGTCAATACCTTTCTCAAAGCCTGGCTCTACCAGGTTTCCTTCTGCATCAAATTTCTTATCCGTATGCGGAGCAAGAAGCAACTGCGGGCTTAATATTCCAAAAAGCGCTGCTACAAGTTGTATCAACTGCTGGGCAGACCTCATGGCCCCTAAAGCTCCGTTTGTACCCGTGGCAATGGCAAAAACTTTCCTGTTCTGCTTAGGGAAGTGATCCAGCAGGTTTTTCAGGGCCGGAGAATACCCCCCGTTATATTCAGGTGAAACCAGGATAAAAGCGTCTGCTCCAAAAACGCGGTCCCCCAATTCTTTAAAGTCGGCAGGCACTTTGTCCGGAGAAGACCACACCTGTTGCACAAAAGGCAGGGGGTAATCGCGTACATCGATCAGTCCAGCCTCCACCCCTTCTTTTTCCTGCAATTGACGGAGCAGATAACGGGCAATCCGGTTAGTAATACTGCCTTGACGGGGACTCCCCGAAATGATTTCAATCTTCATAGATAACTTTTACAAAAAATGTTTTGACTAATTTAAGTTTTAGCTATAAGCCGTGAGCCTTGAGCTTTTGCCGGGTCGGGCTCGGGGAACAAAGATAAGAAGAAGCCTTAAAATTTTCTCTGAGGGCGATTAATTCTGCTGCGCCTGTCCGGCAGCCGCCCTGTCAATAATATCTTTGGATATCCGGGTGAAATAGCCGCCGTTCTGATAACCGTACCAAGACATCGTGACCGTCTCGTAATGGCCCGAATCATACAGTTTATCGTCTGTAATATACCCCACATACCCACCATTGAAACTGGTCACCACCAGATTCAGGCCCTTTTTCCGGGCATAATTATCCAGTTCCACCATAATTTCACCTGAAAAATCAGCCGGCATACCTAAGAGCAGCGTATTCCCGATCTGTGTTACCTTAATATATGCCTCATAATCTCCGAAGAAGCGTTTAAATACCCATGGCCGAAGTCCAAGATTCCGGGTCAGCCGGGCAGTCGGTTCGGGCAAAGGCACCGGTATAAGCGCAGAAACGAGGGTATCACCCAGAGGCTGTTCTTTTCTTTGATTAAAGTAATACAAAACGCTCAAACCCTGATTTCTGGCTTCATCAAATTCGGTGATGCCCCGCTCCACCGGCCCCATACCCGCCACAGCACCCGCCATATAAAGTGCAAAGGCCGGACGCAGAGAGTCGATCAGCGCCCCGGAATAGTCACGCGACAGTTCCAGGTTTTTATCGCTCAATGTGGTACTGTGTGCCGAATACGTAATCAGATACGCCCTTTCCCCATTTTCCTTTATAAAGCTAAGAGACCGAATTTCCCGGTCACGAACTCCACCCGGAAGATTAATCCGATACCGCACATCCTCATCGTCAATCACCTCTGAATACGCAATACTGCCTGGCGATAACCCGCTTCGGGAAGCCAGGATGGCTGTACAAAACCTCTCGGACAAAAATTTAACCACTGCCGGGTCAAACTCCCCCCCAAACAGCTCACCCGTGAGCGTACTTTCCCACCCCCCGATACTGCTATGGCTGTGCGTGGCCGAAAAATGGAGATCCTGGAGCTGTATACCCGCTTTTTCCAGCTGCTCGCCTACCATCTTCACTACTTTTGGTGGAATAAAAAGGAGATCGGCAGAAACAAAAAACACTTTTCCCGCACCCGTTTCCACCGCCACAGATCGTACATAAATGGAATCATGAACGGCTTCGTAATGCCGCCCCCGCCGCTTACCGTATCCGGCCAGCGGTACCGGTTCAGAAGGAGTGATATTCTCCAGCGCCCACCCCACCTGTACCGCCCCGCGGTGAGAGGGCAACTGAAGTGGCTGCTCAACCCATCTGCTGTAATGCGCTGTTTCCTGGTAAGGCGTACGGTCTATCCATTGTACCAAAGCAAATACCAGCAGGAAGAGACATCCTGCAAAAACCAAAATAAATTTTATAATTTTTCTCATATTCCAAATTTTAGACTTATCTAAGAAAAAATTGCAGTACAAAATAAATTCAGCCTAACAAAATCAAATCATAAAACTAAATATCAATGTGTTATAATCACACATTATAAAATAATTAATAAAAATATTTAATTATTGTTGTAGCAATCATTCCTGTGATTTTTGCATAGATTTGCACAAAACAAATATTTCATCAATAAAACAAAGGGATCCTGAGGACCTTTAATCTGCCAAAAATGGGGATTAAAGGCCTCAATTCCTAATAAAAACATCAGCCAGAATGAACATACACAAAAACCTTTCACCGGAAGAACTTAAGCAACAATCCCTGTCCCTCGGCCTCGGTCGTCTCAGCGCGTCAGGCGCCCTGGTTATTTCCACCGGAAAGTTTACAGGAAGAAGTCCCAAAGACAAATTCCTGGTTTCAGACGGGAGTCCGGGCATAGACTGGAACGACTTCAACCTTCCCATAGAGAAAGCCTGTTTTGAGAAATTAAGGGAAGACCTGTTGACCTACCTGGAAGGAAAAGAGGCCGTTTGGATGCAGGAGGTCTATGCCGGCGCCGACCCCGCACAGCGTATAGCCCTGACCTGCCTCACCGAGTGGCCCGACAGCAGCCTGTTTGTATGCAACATGTTCATTCGGCCCCAAGGACCTTTTACACCGGAATGGACCCTCATTCAGGCTCCGGGATTTCAAGCGGATCCGGAGATTCACGGCACACGACAGGGGAACTTCGCGGTCATCTGCTTCTCGGAAAAAACCATCCTGATTGGAGGAACGGGTTATACCGGGGAAATTAAAAAGGGGATGTTTACCGTGATCAATTACCTCTTCCCACAGGAAAGAAATATCTTCACCATGCATTGCAGCGCCAACCGCGGAAAGGAGGGCGACGTGGCCCTGTTCTTCGGACTGAGCGGCACGGGCAAAACCACCCTCAGCGCCGATCCCGAACGCGACCTGATCGGGGATGACGAACACGCCTGGACAGACCAAGGCATTTTCAATATTGAAGGCGGGTGTTACGCCAAAGTAATTGACCTGTCTCCGGCCAAAGAACCTCAAATCTTCGGAGCCATCCGCGGCCACGCCCTGGTAGAAAATGTCACGTTTCTGCCTGGCACCCACCACCTCAACTACACCGACCGGTCTGTAACCGAGAATACCCGGGTGAGCTACCCCCTTTCTCATATCGAAAACGCGGTTCTGCCTTCTGTAGCAGGCCATCCAAGCCACATTTTCTTTCTTACCTGCGATGCCTTCGGTGTGCTCCCCCCTCTGAGCCGCCTCACGCCGGAGCAGGCCATGTTCTATTTCCTGAGAGGATACACCGCCCGGATCGCGGGCACTGAAGAGGGGATAAAAGAGCCCCGCCCCACTTTCAGCACCTGTTTCGGCGCGCCTTTCCTGCCACTCTCCCCACAAGTTTACGCCGAAATGCTGAAAGAGAGAATCTGCTGCCACGAGGTAAGCGTATGGATGGTCAACACGGGCTGGACGGGCGGCGGGTACGGCACGGGAGAGCGCATACAGCTGAGTTATACCCGTGCCATGATCAAAGCCGTTTTGAACGGCAGCCTGAAAAATGTGGTCACCCAAACCCATCCCATATTTGAGCTGGAAATACCACTATGCTGCCCGGGCGTACCTTCAGCCCTGCTGAATCCGGCCAACACCTGGGCAGACAAAGCCCTGTACGAGGAAGAGAGCCGAAAACTGGCTGAACTGTTTGAAATGGAAACCGCGAGGGTATAAATCCGGACGTCAGAGAAGTCTAAATTCTTTCTGACCCGGAAAAGCCTGCCAAAATCAGCTCACCAAAGGCCATGTCTTCGGGAGTGGTGATTTTGATATTGGAATAGCTTCCTTCAATCAGGCGAATGCGGTGTCCGCTGAATTCCACTACCGAAGCGTCATCCGTAAAATTTTCGTTATACGTGGCCGCATAAGCCCGCCGTAAAACCGGCAGAAAAAAGGCCTGGGGCGTTTGAATCAGTTTCACGTTCCGGCGGTCTACTGCCCGGTTTTCGGTGCCCGAAAGCAGGCGTACTGAATCTTTGCTGTCAACGCAGACAACGGCCGAGCCGAACTGTTCCGCTACGGAGAAGCTGTTCTCTATAATACTTTGGGGAATAAAGGGCCGAACGCCGTCGTGCACGGCCACCACCGCATTTTCATCGCCCCGGATGGAGTCCAGCGCATTTTTTACGGAATGATAACGGGTTTCACCGCCCCTCACTACGGTAATGGGTGCGCCGGGCAAATACCGGTGGGCGATAGGTTCCCAAAATTCTTGACCGGACAAGGCCAGGATAATTTCGCAGTTTTCCAGGCAAAGGAATTTTTCCAGGGTATGCACCAGTACGGGTTTCCCCCCGAGGGGCAGAAACTGTTTGGGGATTTCCCCGCCCATACGGCTGCCCGTACCGCTGGCTACAATTATGGCTATTCTACGTAACATCTGTTCCCCGAACCGCCATCAAATAATTAACATGGCGTCTCCGTATGTATAGAATTTATACTTTTCCTTTATAGCCACTTTATAGGCTTCCGTCACGGTTTCGTACCCGCCGAAAGCGCACGTAGTCATCAGCAGGATAGACTCGGGCAAATGGAAATTAGTCAGCAAGGCATTGGCGATCTTAAAATCAAAGGGAGGGAAGATAAACTTATCCGTCCAGGCGTTTTCCAGGGGCTTCAGCCGGTTATTGGCCGAAACCGAAGATTCCATGGCCCTGAGAGAGGTACTTCCGATGGCACAAACCCTTTTTCCTTCATCCAGGGCATTGTTCACTACGTCACAGGTTTTTCCCGGAATAGCAAAATTCTCCGAATCCGTCTTGTGCTTGGTCAGGTCTTCTACCTCCACCTGGCGGAAAGTACCTATGCCGATATGAAGGGTAAGCGGCACAAAATCTACTCCGTTAATTTCCATCTTACGCACAATATTCTTGGTAAAGTGCATTCCGGCAATAGGTGCCGCTACTGCACCTTCCTGGCTGGCAAAAATGGTCTGAAAACGTTCCTGGTCATGGTCGGCCACTTCGCGCTGAAGAATATCTTTCGGGATGGGGGTTTCTCCCAGCTGGTGTACCGCCGCCATCATTTCTTCATGATTCCCGTCAAACAGGAAACGGATGGTCCGTCCGCGTGACGTGGTATTATCAATCACTTCCGCCACCAGGTCACTGTCTCCGAAATACAGTTTATTTCCAACCCTGATCTTACGGGCGGGGTCTACCAGAACATCCCACAGACGCATATTGCGATTCAGTTCCCTCAACAGGAAAACCTCGATTTTAGCACCGGTCTTCTCCTTTGATCCGTACAAACGGGCCGGGAATACCTTCGTATCGTTGGCCACCATCACATCCCCGTCACCAAAATAATCGATGATATCGGTAAACTTCTTATGTTCAATTTTACCGGAATTTCGGTGAAGCACCATCATCCGGGCTCCGTCCCGGTCTTCGTATGGATGTTGTGCGATCAGACTGCCTGGAAGATCAAATTTGAAGGAAGATAATTTCATTAAGAAAAGATTAAGTGAGCTGCCGGATATCCTGGCTTTTATTAAAATAAATGCAAAAATACGAAATTCAAACAGGGGTTGTCAAGTAAATGGTTAAATATTGTATCCAAAGCACTTAGCTATTGCTGATTCCGGATGTATATTTCTCCCTGCAAATAGGCCATGGCGTCTCCTCCTATCAGCACCCGCCCCTCCCGGTACTCCCCGACCACCTTTCCTCCTCTTTCCGAAATCTGCTCGGCTTCGAAAGTGGTTTTATTCAACTCTCCGGCCCAGTAAGGAAACAATTTGGTGAAGCAAGAACCGGTCACGGGATCTTCATTTATACCTAAGCCCGGCGCAAAAAAGCGGCAAACAAAATCCACTTCCTTCCCCGGAGCAGTCACGATCAGTCCACGGGCTTTGAGTTTTTGCAGCGCGTTAAAATCCGGGCGGATCCGCCGGATTTCTTCCTCGGAACCGAATACCGCCATGATATCTTCGTTGGCCCGAAGCACCTTGGCAGGCTTAAGACCCAGTACTTTTTCAAAAGGAAAATCAAGAGAGACCTCTTCCGGCACAAATGCGGGAAAGTCCAGGTAATACGTACCCTTGTTCCGCACAAATTCCAGGTCTCCGCTGTTCGATTCAAACAGGATACGGTCTTCCGGATGCCCCATATATTCGGTAAGCACAAAACCGCTGGCCAGGGTGGCATGCCCGCAAAGGGGTACTTCCACTTCAGGCGTAAACCACCGGATACGAAACCCGCGGGCGGTTTTAACGAAAAAAGCTGTCTCCGAAAGCCCGTTCTGGTTAGCAATTTTCTGCATCAGGGTATCCGAAATCCAGAAATCAAGGGGAACTACCCCGGCGGGGTTGCCTCTGAAGTCTTCGGCACTGAACGAATTGATGTGAAAAATTTTAAGCGCGATCATTTTCTAATGTTGTTTAATGATAATAAGGTACACACAAGGAATATCAGGGAAAGGCTCACCAGCCACAGCACATCTCTGCTGTCGATAATGCCTTTGCCCAGGGAATTATAGTGAAAAGCCAGCCCGATATACGCTACCAGGTATTGCACAGCGCCGGTGAATAGGCCGGACAGCTGCTCAAAACCGATAAAGAGAATATAACACACAAGAGCAGTGAGCAGGAAGGCCACTACCTGGTTCCGGGTCACGGAAGACAGGAAAAGTCCTACCGCGGCATAGACCGATGCCAGCAACACCAGTCCGAAATAAGACCCGGCTACGGCAGCCGAATCGATATTCCCTACCGGATTTCCCAGCCTGTAGAGGCTCAGATAATAAATCAGGGTAGGAAGCAGGGCCAGCACGACAATAAATACACACGACAAGTATTTTCCCCCGATAATGGCGGAAAGCGACACCGGCCGCGTCATCAGGAACTCAATGGTACCCGACCTCCGCTCTTCGGAAAACATTCGCATGGTAATGGCCGGCACGAAAAAAAGCAGGAGATAAGGACATAACCGGAAAAAGCCGTCCATGTCCGCGTAACCGTAATCCAGAATGTTGGTATCGGGGTACAGCCAGAACAAAAGACCGTTCATGAGCAGGAACACCCCGATAACCATATAGGCGATCAGCGAATTAAAAAATGAGGAAACTTCTTTTTTAAAGATACTCCACATATTTATTCAAACACGGGCGGGTTCTTTTTCATAATTGCCGCCATAATAAGGGAACAGATAAACCCGGTCAGGGCATAGGAAAAGATCACCACCACCGGCGCGAAAGGCCCTGCAATAAAGGGTCGTGCTGCTTCGATGGCCTGCTCAATCGCTTCCGGCGAGAGGCCGCTCTTTTCATATTGCATTTCCGTAATCTCCAATAGCTTATCTACGATACCCGGATCAATCACTTTTTTATACAAAACATCAAAACCGGCAAACAGGACACCCCCGGTCACAAAGAGCAACATACCCAGTCCGAGGCCCTGCCCGAAACTCATAAAGCCTCCGTTCAGCTCCCGGAACTCCCGGAAAGCCATGAACAGCACGCCGATAGAAAGAAGGATAGACACCACGGTGCTGATCCACTGCTGGGAGAGCAGATTGAAGGTATAGATAATGGTAGAGACTACGATGCTTAGTAAGCCGTAGATCAGGCCCCATTTCAGCGCGATTCTGGCGGTAGATACTTTTTCCATATTGATTAAGGTTTAATTTTACGCGTTGCCATACAAAAAAGGCCTATCGGGAAAATCGCCCAGAAAGAGGCCATTAAGCGGTCAAAGATAACAGAAGAAGTGGTACTATTTTCCAGAGACATCAGCATCTTTTCAAAGGCTTCGTCTGACATAATCTCTTTTTTGGAAGGTCGGTCGGCCTTTAAAAAGGAAATACTCTCCGAAACCCAGGTCTGAAAGGGCTGGCCGTCTATCACCTCCAGGAAGGCAAAAATCAGCAGGCCGCTCAATACTGCCGCGAGGAGATTCCCTACCAACCCTATGGTGAATCCTTCATAAAAATGAAGGTATCCGTGGTTCAGGCGTTTGAAATACCAGATCGCAAATAACAGGACAATAATCTGCAAACCCAGAGGGGCAGTCTTGTTGGCGAGGGGGTTGTCTATCGTGAAATACATCAGGATAAAAAAAAGAAAATAGAGCAGCCCTGCCAAGAGGCCGAAAAAAAGAGATATTTGGAGAACTTTACGCATATTTTAGTTCTGAGTTCCGAGTTCCGAGTTCTGAGTTCCGAGTATTGAGTATTGAGTTTTTCGTAATTCGTAATTTTTAATTCGTAATTCACAATCCATCCATCCCCTTAAAAATACCATTGCCCACTATAGCTCTTGCCCGGCCTTTCATCTTCCGCCCCAGGAAAGGAGAATTTTTTCCCTTGGAACGAATCATTTCTTCGGAAAAAACATATTCCTCGTCTACAGAGAAAACGGTAAGATCGGCTACGGCGCCTACTTCCACGGTATTGTTTTCCAGGCGGAAGATTCTCCTAGGGTTGTACACCAGCTTTTCCAGCATCCCCTCTATTCCTCCATGCTCCAGCACTACAGGAAATACAGTTTGCAGCCCGACGGCGCCAAATTCCGCGGCGTCAAACTCCAGGGTCTTGTGTTCTTCGTCCCAGGAATTATGATCAGACACGATCATATCAATGGTCCCGTCTTTTAATCCTTCTTTCAGGGCCGCGATATCTTCTTCGGCGCGGAAAGGCGGATATACTTTCAGGTTGGTATCAAATTGCAACAGGTCTTGCTCGGTAAACACCAGGTGGTGCGCCGCGATGTCACAGGAAACAGGCAATCCTTTCTTTTTCGCATCACGGATCAGGGCTACGGAACCCTGGGTAGAAACGGTAGAAAAATGCAGAATGGGTCTTTCCGACTTCACTCCACTGTATTCCAGCAGTTTGAGATTCCGCATAATCATGAGTTCTTCTCCCGCCGAGGGAATCCCTTTCATGCCCAGGAGGGTACTGGTAATTCCCTCGTGCATTTGTCCGTACATGCTCAGGTAACGGTCTTCCGATTTCACTACCAGCACGGTATCCAGCGGTTCCAGGTACTGCAGCGTTTTCAGGAAAATATCGGAGTTCTGAATGGCCTCCTTCCCGTCGGAAAAGCCCGCGGCTCCGCCTTCCTTCAGGTCAATCATGTCGGTAAAATCTTCCCCTTTGCAGTGGCGGGTGACGGCAGCCAGATTAAGGAATTGTACGGCACTCCCGCTGTTAAAACGGGTGAAATAACTGATTGCCTCCTTGGTTTGTACCACAGGTTGGGTATTCGGGAAACCCAGCACCCGGGTAAAACCTCCAAACGCAGCGGCCTCACTCAGGGAAGCCAGGTCGTCGAGCCATTCGTAACCGGGATCTTTGAAATGAACCCCTACATCCGTCCACCCCGGCGAGACCTTCAGCCCGCGGGCGTCAAACACCTCTGCGTCTTCTCCGCTGAGGGGGGTATCCGCTATCTTCGTAATTTTACCTCTTTCTATTTCCAGACTTACCACCTTCCCGTGAAAGGAAGAGGCTTTGTCGGCCACTTCAACGTTTTGTATTACCCGTTTCATATAAAAAAATAGCCCAAAGATGGGCTACTTGAATTTTTCTTCTTATCCAAATCAATGCCCTACAGAGTCTTTGTACGCGTCCGCGTCCATAAGGGCTTCCAAATCGGCTACATTATCTACTTTGAGGCGAATGATCCAACCCTCACCGAAGGGATCGTTATTGATCAGTTCGGGTTCGTCGGCCAGCCTTTCATTGACTTCAAGTACTTCCCCGCTCACAGGCAGATAAAGGTCTGAGACCGTTTTTACGGCTTCTACCGTACCGAACACCTCATTTTTACCGAGCGATTCGCCTACGGTCTCCACTTCTACAAAAACGATATCCCCCAATTCACTTTGCGCGAAATCTGTAATACCGATTGTGGCCACATCACCGTCAAGGCTCACCCATTCGTGTTCTTCAGTGTATTTAATTCCTTCAGGAAAATTCATAATTGTTTGATGTATTTTGACTGCAATTTAATTCTTTTTTTTCATTTCCTCCAATAAGGAAGGGAAGATAGTTTTACAGGTACCGGAATGGCGGGAAAGTCCGGCATCATGTCACGCATATTTAACCCTCATTCAGGCGGTATTTTCTTCGGAGGGGATTGATTTTATACTTTTTTCTTACTGTAAAACTCTCGGGATGCATGTGGCCGAATTCTTCCTCCCATTCGTGATAGAGTAGCGGTTCGGCTGCTTTCAGGCGTTCCGCGTCAATTTTTTTGGCTTCCAGGTATTCAGTGAAGGTCATTCTACAAAATCAATAAATTTTTTATAACCGAAATAAGGGATAAAACTGGTATACCTGCGGGAACTCAGTACCATGAACAGAATAAAAAGAGCGATAAAAAAGCCTTGTATAAAGACGATAAACAGGCCGGAAATAACGCTGGTGGCCCAGCCCGGTGTGGCCTGATGCAATACAAATTTAAAATAGAGCGCCACCAAAACGCCCACCACCGAAGACACGATCATGATGCCGGCAAACATCAGTATCCGGACGGCGGTGACATCCAAAAATACGGAAACGGCGCTCATGCCGTGCAGTACAAGTGCGCTGAAATTCATCTTCGATTTTCCGGCCAGGCGGGCACCGCGGTCAAGCGGCACCGAATCAAAAGGAAGTCTGGAGCGGATAATGGCTCCGGGGTAGTTGTTCCAGAGTTCGGAGACATTGGCGAGTTTCTTAACCAACTGGGCCGGTATCAGACTGAAGTTTCCGAACGTAATGATATTGCCGGTCATTAACTTAAACAAGAGCTTGTAGATCCGATAGAAGAAGCGGAAAACGGGCGATTCTGTCCGCTTTTTTCTTTGCGCGAAGATAATCTTATCCGGCACCTCCTCCGCCCGCGCCAGCAGGTCTTCTATATGCTCGGGCTGGTCTTCTCCGTCAGAATCCATCACAATCACGATGTCGGCATCGCGGTTATCCGCGAAGTAGGAAAGCCCGATGGCAATGGCCCGCTGATGCCCCTGGTTACTGATGAGATGCACTACCTGCAGGTCTACGTCCTGAAAGTCAGACGCAGGAAAAGGGATACTGGAGCAATCGTCTACCGCCAGGTAAGAAATCCGGTACTCTTTGTTCCTGTACAACGCATCGGTCCGGGTGATAAGCAGCCTGAGCGCTTCCCAATCGTTAAAAACCGGCAGAATAATTTTTATCTTCATTTGTTAAAATTTAGCTGGGGGCTTTGAGCTTTGTGGCGGACCGCTTATTGATATCAGTAGGTTGGTGCGGCGATTTCCTCAAGCGATTCGCCGTTACCTACCCTCTAATACCGGTACTCCTCCCCTTTAAAATCAAAAATAAGCACTTTTTCCCCATCCTTTTTCTGAAGGTAAAGTTTTTCGCGTTCTTCCCGGTCTACAAATTGCGTTACGGCAAAGTCTTTAGGCAAATAGAGATTGAGAAACTGCGCGTCTTTGAACGATATCTCCATATCGGGATTGAAGCGTTCCTGGTATTTGTCTTTGTAGGCGCCCGGTATCCTAACGGTATCTCCCGGCACGGCCTGGCTTTCCAGTATTTTCGCCACCTCCCTGTAGGGGTTAGGCACCCTCTCCGGCACAAAATAGGCGTTGTAGACGGAGCGGTCGGCAAAATAGTCTTTCAGTCCCTGGCGAATACTCCCCGTTTGCAGGATACCCGCAAGAGCCAGCCATACCAGGAAACCGAAACGAAAATCGGCCGCCCTCACCATACCTACCGCCATAATGATGACCACAAAGGGTGAGGCATTCCCGATATAACGGTGGGTGAGGCTGGTGGTATTTCCGTTCGTAAACGCGTCATTGACCACAAAGAGAATAGGGAGAATCAACAACACAAAACCGGTCAGTAAAAGCACAAAAGCCCCTTTCTCCGCTTCATAGGCATAGGTCTCTCTCAGGGTTTTCCAGGCAAAGTACAAGGCCAGGAAAACAGCGGCCGACACCAAAATGGAGGGAATATAAGCGGACTGAAAAGCCAGGATGGCCAGGGCCAATACCACAGAACCGTACCGGAACAGCGGGCGCTCCCTGTACCGTACCGCCAATAGCACGGCCACGAAAAACAAGAAAGAACTCAGGAAGACCTTCACGCCTTTTACCCGCTCGAAAAGCCCGTGGCCCAATACACCTATATCGTAAAACAGGCCTATGGCCTTTTTGGCGATCAGGTCAGGGGTCGCCCGTTGTATGGTGTTGCTCAGCTCGTCTGTGGGGTCTTCCGCGATCTGGCGGTGCAGCTCGTTTTTCCCCTCTAAAAAATCCAGGGCCGTATAGCCTCCGCCCCAGTTGAACCAATACAGCAGCAGCCCCCCGTTAAAAACAGCCGCTAAAATAAAGCCCTTCCAGAGGTGGGTCTTGTTCCTCAGGGCCAGGAAGGCCCCGATATGGGCCAGAGGCACAAAAAAATTGATATAATGGTTCAGCATGGCCAAACCGCTCAGTAAAGCATAAATAAGGAAGTTCTTACGCGAGGCTGCCCCCTGCACAATCCGTATAAAGTATTCGGTACTGAGCAGGATAAGGAAAAAAGAAAGCGGGTAGCTGCGGGCAATATGGCTCTGGGCCACATTGAGGGGGTCAATGGCCAGCAGCAAACCGGCCAGGAAGGCCATACGGTAACTCCCGAAATATTTCAGCACCATCAGGAACACCAGGAGAACGGTCAACACATTGAAAATCACGCTGGGTAAGCGCACGGAAAAATCGGAATTACCGAAGAGCTTCATCCAGTAATGAATGACCGCGTTATGCACAATGTGCGTACCAAAATCAGCATGGGCGGTAGCATCAAAATAGTCCTGAATCCCTTTTTCTTCCCAGAAATCGGCCGCGGTAAAGTAGTCTTTCTGGAAAGCCGACTGGTTTGCCCCGCCCACCCAAAAGCCGTTGGCATTGAGCAGCGTAAATTTTTCATCGGTGATCAGTCCGCGGGCGTCAAGCCGGTAAAGCCGAAGCCCGAGAGCAATGGCCGTCAAAAGGAACAACAGTATAAATTTTTTCATGCGAGATGTTTTAAAAATGGAAAGCATACTGCGTACCGGCTAAAAGGCACCGGAGGCCGCGTTCGGTAGGGCAAGGCATTCTCATGCGGAGGTAGATTTTGTAAGTGGGGAACTCTTTTCTACAATATAGCGCGGCCGGTCTTTTACCTCTTCATAGATTTTCCCGATATATTCACCGATCAGGCCGATGGCGAGCATGTTACTGCCATTGAAAAAAGCCATGATTAACAAAGTGGAGGTCCAGCCGGCGGTAGTGACCCCCGCAAATTTGGTATAAAGCACATAGGCAGCGAGGCAGCCCGACAATACAAAGCTCATGGCGCCAAACCAAAGCACAAACCGCATGGGCGTCACCGAAAACGAGGTAATCCCGTTCCAGGCGAAAGTCAGCATCTTTTTGAGGGGGTATTTGGTTTCCCCCGCCTCCCTTTCCAGGCGTTTATAATATACTTTGTCGTTTTTCAGTCCGATAGTCGGGATAATGCCCCGAATAAACATGTTCACCTCCCGGTAATTTTCCAGTTCGGTCAGTACCCGGTTATCGAGCAGACGGAAATCGGCATGGTTAAAAATCACCGGTACTTTCAGCCACTGCATGATTTTATAGAATGTTTCGGCGGTAAATTTCTTAAAGAAAGTATCGCTGCTGCGGTCGTCTCGGACGCCATATACCACCGCGGCCCCGTCCCTGAATTTTTCCAGCATGGGTACAATGGCGTGGATATCGTCCTGGAGGTCGGCATCAATGGAGATATAGCAGTCAAATTCTCCCTTATATTCGAAAAGGCCGGCCAGAAGCGCATTCTGATGTCCGAAATTTCTGGAGAGTTTTACGCCCAGTACCCGCGGATTTAGCGTGGCCAGTCCTTCTATGATCTCCCAGGTGGCGTCGCGACTCCCGTCATTCACATAACAAATCCTGCTTTCACTGCTGATAATGCCGTCGTTGATCAGGGTATCATAGAAAGCATTGAGCTTGTTATCGGTAAGGTGGAGAACAGCTTCTTCATTGTAACATGGCAGAACCAAAAGCAGTTTGGGTGTCATAGGTACGTCTTAAAATTTTGGCAAAATTATCACATTTTGGTGATAGTAAATTCAACCCGCCGGTTTTTCCTTCGGGCCTCTTCCGTGGAATTCCGCTGCAAGGGGCGGTATTGTCCCCACGACTTCACCGCTATGCGGTCGGGCGAGATACGGCCGTCTTCGGTCAGGTAATTTTTCACATTGGTAATCCGGTCTTCGGCCAGTTTAAAGTTCAGGTTGGCATCGCCCTGGTTATCGGTATGTCCTTCCAAGAGGATTTCCATTCCCGGATTTTCCTCCATGATTTTGCGGATCCGGTCGAGTTCCGCATACGATTCATCCCGGAGATCGGCTTTGCTCTGATCGAAATACACTTCTTTCAGCACCAGCTTTCTTCCTGCTTCAAGTACCAGGTCGGCCACACTTTCCGGCTCTTCTTCCGCATTTTCTTCGCGGGCAGGCGATGCTGTTGCTACGGTTTGTGGCGGCGCGGGCGGTGGCACCTCCTCCTCCCTGGCTAGAGGTGCCAGTTCGTATACCTCTGTCAGTTCGGTGTACGCTTTGGTATCCCTCAGGTCTATGGTTTTCCGGAAGGGGGTATACCCCGGTAGTTCGGCCTGTATTTCATACACAAACCCGGGCTGCAGCACGGTTCTGAAGAACCCGGATTCTTCATCCGAAATAAAATCTATTGGCTTCCCTGCTCTTATGAGGGCAGTCTCCGGCCGAACTTCCTTTCCCGAACCCTGCTCTACAAACTTAAAGTCCAGCATCATCACGGCGTCTGGTTTTATACCCGGAAACAGCTTTACTTTAAAGAGGTCGTCCAGGCCCAGGGAGTTCTTGGCGGAGCTGAAATACGCGTATTCCCCGGATGCCGGAATGGAAATGTAGCCGTCAAAACGCGGGCTGTTGATATCCGGTCCCAGGTTCACCGGCTCACTCCAGCGCGTCCAGGTATCATCCAGCCGTGTGGTCATAAAAAGGTCCATATCGCCGTATCCGGGGTGTCCGTTCGAATTAAAATAGAGGGTCTTATTGTCGGCCGCGAGAAAGGGAGACCCTTCGTTGCCCGCGGTGTTGATCACCGGGCCGAGGTTGACAGGTTTGGAATAGCTGTTTTCCCCTGTACGAAAAGAAACGTAAAGATCCTTGTCGCCATAGGTCTCCTTTCTGACCAGGCCCATGACCAGGAATTGCTCATCGGAACTCATGGAAAATTCCGTTTCCTTTTTGGTTCTCCGGTCTTGCTGGTTGTAGTAATTAAGCGCTTCAAAATCTTCAATTTTCAGGGGACGTTTATTGACCCATTGGTCGTTTTTCAGGCTGACTTTGGTCAGTCCCGCGTCGAACTTCCCCTTGGAAACCTCTACATTCAGGGCAAAAATACTTTTGCCGTCCATGGCGATGGTGGCCGCCGCGTTTTTGGAGCTCTGGTGGATAGAAGCGCCCATGTTCCGGGCAGGTTCCCATTCCCCCGATTTTGAAAGAGAAGACACCCACACATCGAGACTGGGGGACCCGTCGGTATTCCTGGCCCCGCTGGTGAAATTTTTGGGGTGATCGAGGCGGGTGAAATACAAGTGCCGTCCGTCAGGCGAAACCAGGGGGGCCACTTCACTGTACCGGGAGTTAACTGCTGCGCCCAGATTGATTTTCTCCAGGTCAGAGGGAAGTCCTTCCGCTACGTTCACCCGGGCCACAAAGGGTTCGCTGCTTCCGGATATCCCGATACAATCGTATTCTTTGGGGCCTTTGTTCAGGGAGTGTACAATCAGGAGTTTAACAGCTACAATTTCTTCTTCCGTTTCCGGGATAATCTCGTTCCAGATGCCGGGTTTTCGGCGGGTATTGTTCCCGTTGTTCTCAAACAAGAGAATCTCCTTATTGTTTCGGGTATAACCGAAAATGCGGCCCACCGCCCCTGGCCCCACCGTTTCCCCTACAATAATCTGTTTTACCCGAATACCTTTTTCAAAACCCACCTTGATGTAATCTTCTCCGAAAGACGTACCCGTGGGTCTCCAGCTGCAGGCAGAACTGACCGCAAGGGGCAGTACGCTGGGCGAACCCAGTATTTGCACGGCTCTGTACTTCGGCGAAAATTTTTCATCTACGGTTTCCGAAGATTTTTCCAGTACCTGGCTGGCCCAAAGTACTTCCTGGGCGGAAAGCCTGACCGTAACGGCAAAGAAAAAGACCCACAGTGTAAACGACTTTATCAAAACGAAAGATTTTGATATCCGGAAATTTCAGCCGCTCTTTATCTCCTTCAAAAGAGCCTCCTATAAACTTCCAGACGGTAAAAAGAGGCGAAAGTTACTAATTTTATCCCTTAAATGAAACGAAAATGCGACCGGACAACGTATATCCGGTCGCATTGGATTATTTATTTTAGCCCCGGACTGCGTCCAGGGGCCATAGATGTGATGTCCCTTCGGGACAATTAGGAGGGATTCGGAACTCCGAACCCCATCACAACGCCTTCACTGCCGCAGTCAGTTTCGGCAATACTTCAAAGACGTCGCCTACTATCCCGTAATCGGCCGCTTTGAAGAAGGGCGCTTCCGGGTCTTTGTTGATCACCACAATTACTTTGGAAGAGTTTACGCCGGCCAAGTGCTGTATGGCCCCTGAAATACCGCACGCGATATAGAGGTTAGGTGCCACTTTTACGCCGGTTTGTCCTACGTGTTCGTGGTGCGGACGCCAGTCGAGGTCGGACACCGGTTTGGAGCAGGCGGTAGCCGCACCCAGGGCGTCGGCCAGGTCAAGCAGGGGTTGCCAGTGTTCCGGGCCCTTCATTCCTCTTCCGCCGGAAACCACAATGTCGGCTTCGGGGAGAGAGACGGCACCGGACGCCTTTTCTACGGAGACCACGCGGGCGGTGCCGTCTTCTGCGGACGTATCCACGGTAAGGGTTTCTACGGACGCGGTTTCCTGGGTAGGCACCACTTCTATGACATTCTTTTTAATGGCTAAAAGACGCACCGGGGTGGTAATAGTCGTTTGCGCGAAGGCTTTCCCGGAAAAAATGCTGCGGGTTACGGTAAACCCGGCAGACGTATCGGGCAGAGCGGTCACGTTCCCGGCAAAACCGGCTTTTAAGGCGGCGGCGGCACGGGCCAGCACGGCATCGGCCAGGGCCGATTTGGCGGCTACTACCACGGTAGCGCCGGTACTTTTCACCACTTCGGTGACCACGCGGGCGTACGCCATACTGTTCTCTCCTTTTTTCACATACAGTACTTTAGCCGCGCCAAAATTTCCGGCACGGGCCAGTTCTCCTTCCAGCGCCTCACCTATGGCCAGAACCGTAGCACTTCCACCAGCCTGGGCCGCAACCTGCGCACCGTAGAAGATGGCTTCCTGTGTATTTTTTTTGATACTGCCGTCCGCAAGTTCGGCCAATATTAATACATTCATGATCTTTGAGATTTAATGGATTTTACAACACTTTGGCTTCGGTTTGCAGCAAACGGATCAGGCTGCCGGCCTCCTCTGCCGGGATCATTTTTACGGCTCCCTTGGCCGGTGGTAACGCATACGAACTAATGTCAGTCAGCGCTTCCGAAGAAGGCGCCACCACCGCCAGGGGCTTGGTTCTGGCCCCCATGATGCCTCTCATGCTCGGGATTTTCCATTCCGCGATAGGCTCCTGGCAACCCAAGACCACCGGAAGCGAGGTCTCCAGCTTTTCCTTTCCTCCCTCAATTTCTTTTGAAATCAATACTTTATTCCCGTCCAGGTTCAGTTCCATCACCGGAGAGAAAGAGGGAATGCCCAACATTTCTCCCACCATGCCGTGTACTACCCCCGAGTTGTAGTCGGTAGTTTCCCGACCCATCAGGATAAGGTCAAACCCCTTATCCCGGGCATAAGCCGCGATTTCAGAGGCTACAAAATAAGAATCGGAGGGCTCGGCGTCGATCCGCACGGCGTCATCGGCTCCTATGGCCAGGGCCTTACGGATCTGGGGTTCGGCATCGGCCTGACCCACGTTCAGCACGGTTACGGTACCCCCGAGAGTTTCCTTCAGTTCTACGGCACGGGCCAGGGCGTAATCGTCGTACGGACCAATGATGTATTGAATTCCTGCTTTAGCTAACCGGGTATTCCCCTCCTCGAAAGCGATTCGGGCAGTAGTATCCGGCACACTCGATATACAAACCAAAATTTTCATAATTTTTGTGTAATTG
>JBEBRS010000029.1:0-19533 GCA_040394705.1 Leadbetterella byssophila | reverse complement strand
ATATTTAACTATTCTAAGATAGATTAACTTGGTTTTATCATAGAAATCGAAGGGCGCTACTCGGCACTTGGAACTCGGAACTTATCACTCACTACTCACTACTCACTACCCGGCACTACAACCTCAGAATCCCCTGAAATTGGGTCTCACATTCATAGGCGAGAATTCAGAAGGCACCGCAATCAACACCAACAGCAAGGCAATGGTAAACCAGATAGCAATGGTTTTGTATTTCAAAGTGTCAGTGGTCTGGCGTTTCGATTTGGCCGAACCCACCGTTACGGCCACCACCGCAAGGAGCATCATAACGGCATGTTCCATACCAAAGAACCGGAGGTCTTTGTTTTTCATGGAACCGCCCACATCGCCCAGGAATTCGGCCACTAACGGACTTATAAAGTAGAGAATAAGCCCTATGATCAGCTGGAGGTGAATGGTGCTTACTGTAAGGGTCTTGAAGGTGTTGGCCAGTTTGGTGTAAGGCTTATTGCTCAGCCATCCGCTGTAGGCCTGTACCAAAGAGATAAGAATAAACACCAGGAAAACCCACCGCAGCAGGTTATGCGTTGCTAATAAATGAGGATACATATCGTTTAAACGGGTTTGTTCACGAGGCAAATATCGTTTGTATTTCTGAATTAGCCTCTTCCTGTAGTTTATATATTCTCATTCTAAATTAGGGAAGTCCCGGGCATGAGGGTTGAGCGGATTGTTGTATCTTTGCCCAAGGCTAATTTTATGTATATGAAGATTTTATTTGTTTTATTTATGACTATGGTTGTACAGGTTTCCGCTCAGGAAAATCCATTTTTGAAAGAATACGACACCCCTTACCAGGTTCCGCCCTTTGACCGGATCAAAAATGAACATTTTAAACCGGCTTTCCTGGAAGGAATGCGGATTCAAAAAGGGGAGATAGACGCATTAGTGCAGTCTTCGGCTGCCCCCACTTTTGAGAATACGATTGTGGCGAAGGAAAATTCGGGAGAATTGCTGAGGAAGGTAAGTACCGTATTCTATAACCTGAGTTCGGCCAATACCAACAAGGAAATTCAGGCCCTTTCCCAGGAACTGGCGCCCGTTTTATCCAAGCATTCGGACGATATCTATCTGAACGATAAATTGTTTAAAAGGGTGAAAACATTGTGGGATAAGAAAGATCACCTGAACCTGGATAAAGAACAGGCGCGTTTGCTTGAACTGGAATACAAGGCTTTTGTGCGCAGCGGTGCCAATCTTTCGGAGGCCGATAAGGAGCAACTTCGGGCGTTAAACGGTGAACTTTCTTTGCTGTCAGTCAAATACGGAAATAATGTACTTTCAGAAACCAATGCCTATGAATTGATTCTGACCGATGAAAAGGATCTTGCTGGACTTCCCGCCAACCTGATCGAAGCGGCGGCCCGTACTGCGAAAGCCAAAGGAAAGGAAGGGCAATGGATATTTACCCTGCAAAATGCCAGTGTGATGCCTTTTCTGCAATACTCTCCTAACCGGGAGTTGCGGTTCAAAATCTGGAACGCTTATCAGTTAAGAGGGAACAACAATAACGATGCAGACAATAAAGCCATCGCCATCCGGGAGTCTAACTTACGTAACCAAAGGGCGCGATTGCTGGGGTACAAGAACCATGCAGCCTATGTGTTGGAGCAGTCCATGGCCAAAACTCCGGAAAAGGTGTATGAATTGTTAAATCAACTGTGGTCGCCGGCACTGGCAAACGCCCGGATTGAGGAAAACGATATCCAGAAACTGATGCGGGCAGAGGGAGTTACCGGTCCGGTGCAACCCCACGACTGGCGGTATTATACCGAAAAGATCCGGAAGCAGCGTTTTGACCTGGATGAACAGGAGCTGAAACCTTATTTCTCGTTGGAAAAAGTAAGGGAAGGGATTTTTATGGTGACCGGGAAACTGTACGGTTTAACGTTTGAAGAAGTGAAAAACGTGCCGGTCTACCACGAAGATGTGACCGCATGGAAAGTGAGAGAGGCAGACGGCACGGAAGTGGGCCTGCTGTATATGGACATGCATCCGCGGGCTTCAAAACGTGGTGGTGCCTGGATGACCTCCTATCGGCCTCAGACCATGAAAGACGGGAAGCGGGTTCCTCCGGTGATTTCCATCGTGTGTAATTTCACTCCGCCAACGGCCGACGCCCCCGCCTTGCTGACCTTTGACGAAACCACTACTTTCTTCCATGAGTTTGGGCACGCCCTGCACGGATTACTCTCTCACGTCAATTACCGGAGTATGGCGGGTACGTCTGTTTCCCGGGATTTTGTAGAGCTGCCTTCCCAGATTATGGAAAACTGGGCGGCGGATCCTGAAGTGCTGAAAATGTATGCGAAACACTATAAAACGGGGGCGGTGATACCCGATGCCCTGATCCAGAAGCTGGAACAAAGCGGTACGTTTGATCAGGGATTTGCCACTACAGAATACCTGGCGGCTTCGCTCCTCGATCTGGATTATCATACCCAGGGAGCCGACATCACCCAGGGGGCCAACGAATTTGAGCAAAGGTCTATGGAAAAGATTGGCCTGATCAGTTCCATTATTCCCCGGTACCGAACCACGTATTTTCAGCATATTTTTGCCGGCGGTTATTCGGCAGGATATTACAGTTATATCTGGTCAGGAGTACTGGATACCGATGCTTTTTCGGTATTTAAAAACTCCGACCTGTTCAGTCCGGAAAAAGCAGCTTCTTTCCGTAAAAACATTCTTGAAAAGGGAAATACAGAGGAACCCATGGAGCTGTACAAGCGCTTTAGAGGCTCAGAACCTACTATTACTCCCCTGTTGAAGAAAAGGGGCTTATTGCCGCGTTCGTAAGGATATTGATGGGGGGCGTTGCATACAACGCCCCCGCCATTTGTAGGCAACTACTCTGATATATAGTAGTGTATCCATAAAACACTGTCAGTAGACAATTTGAATATTAATGCGTATATCAGCAGCCAGTCAGATATACCGGAGTCTTTGTATTAAACAGCTATAGCGAAGAATCAAATCATACAGGTAATTTACAAAGGCACCAACGCTAGTTTTTCTATTCTTTCAAAATGCTTTCTGTTAAGGGTAGCTAATGGAATATTATGGGCAATGGCCGTGGAGGCAATAAGTAAATCTGCGGTATCTATCAAATTGCGCTTTTTCTTTAACTCTTTATAGATAGAAGCTGCGACTACAGAAACATCCATATCAAATGAAAAAATCATAGTTTTGGATAAAAAGGTATCCCAATATTCATTTTGCGCTGAACTAACACCACAGTAAATTTCATACGTGGTAATTGCAGATAGTGCAATACTATATCCTTTTTTAACAAGAGAAAAGAGTACTGAATTGCTTTTGTTGGTTTTATCGGAAAAAATCAATTAATATGGATGTATCCAAAAGAATTAGCTTACTCTCCATTTATTCAATTTATCTCTTGCGTCTTCTATATTGGATAATTGGGAATCATCAAATGTGGGAGCAGCTAATAAAAATACTTCAAATTCTGTCGTACTTTGCCCCTCAACCAACTTCTTGACCTCCTGCCATTGTTCTTTTGGCAAGCCTTTTAGAAAGGTTATCAGCTCTTTATAAGATATGTCTAACTGCAAAGTCATAATTCAAAGATACTCAAATTCAGGTCTATAACAAAATATTAGTCTAATATTTTTCTACCTTCATTTACAGCATATCCATGGATGCCTATTTGCAAAGGCATAATCTGGAGGTGATTAAATTTAGGCTCTTAACAAAAAATCATATTTCCCCCACATACGCCTCCAGCTGATCCGACACCTCTTTGAGGAATAGTCCGCCCAAAGATCCGTCTACCACGCGGTGGTCGTAGGAATGGGAAATGACCATTTTCTGGCGGATCCCGATGAGATCACCTTCAGGGGTTTCAATGACCGAAGCCATTTTACGGATCGCGCCAAAGGCCATGATGGCTACCTGGGGCTGTAAGATAATGGGGGTGCCGGCGAGGTTACCGAAGCCGCCGATATTCGACATGGTGTAGGTGCCGCCCACCAGCTCTTCGGGTTTGAGGCGGTTATTCCGGGCGCGGTCTGCGAGATCATTGACTTTGGCCGCCAGTTGGGGTAGGGTGTACTGATCGGCCCGGTGGATGACCGGTACTATGAGGTTCCCGTTCGGTAAGGCTACAGCCATTCCAATATTAATGTCTTTTTTATAGATAATATTGTCTTTATCTACTTGCGCATTGATAGCAGGGAATTTTTGGATAGCCGCTACAATGGCCCCGATGAGGATGGGTGTAAACGTGAGGTTTTCATTGTGTTTCTTCCGGAATTCCTCTTTGATTTCGGTTCTCCATTGCGAAACCCGGGTCATATCGGTTTCAATAAAGGAGGTCACGTGGGGAGAAATCCGTTTGGAGTCTACCATGCGCTGGGCAATCATCTTCCGCATACGGTCCATTTCGATAATCTGGTCCGAACCGCTGGTCACCGGTGAGGGTGCCGAACCTTTTGAGGCGCGGTTTTCCAGGTAGGCCAGCATGTCGTCTTTGGTTACACGTTGGTTCTGGCCTGTGCCTGTGATTTGATCAAGTTCTTCCCGGGAAATATTTTCCTGGCGGGCAATATTCAATACCAATGGGGAGTAAAACCGGCTTTCTGCCGTGCTTTGGGGTGCCGCCGTCTCTACCGCTTTTTTGATTTCGGTTTCCAGTTCCTGTACGGCTTTAGACTCGGGAATATCGGCCCGGGCTGCGCCGCTTTCTACTTCAATTTCACAGATGGGCTTCCCGATCTGGGCTATTTCCCCTTCCTGTACGAGAAATTTTGTAATGATCCCGCTGTGAGAAGAGCCGATTTCCGTATCGATTTTATCGGTGGCCACCTCAATAATCATATCGTCGGTCTCCACGCGGTCGCCTTCATTCACAAGCCATTTCAGTACGGTACATTCAAAGATACTTTCCCCCATATTGGGCATTAAAATCTCTATTTTTGCCATTTTTCAGTTAGTTGAAGCCGTAATAAATTCAATGCCGCCTTGGTGGTATAGGTGATGTTGCTTAACCGGTCTTTGTTCAGACTCAATTTTTGGGTTACCGTTTCCCGGCCGTTCGTGGCCGCCATCCAGATGGTTCCTACCGGCTTTTCAGGAGTGCCTCCGCCCGGGCCGGCTATACCGGAGGTGGAAACTGCGAAATCAGACCCGGTTAATCGCCGCACGCCCTCGGCCATTTCTATTACGGTTGGTTCACTTACAGCCCCAAAATTACTCAAAGTTTCTGATTTTACCTTTAAAATATCCAATTTTGCTGAATTGGCGTAGCTTACCACACTTCCCAGGAAGTAGGCCGAGCTGCCCGCGATTCGGGTGATCTGGCCTGCGATATTTCCGCCTGTACAGCTTTCTGCCGTAGAGAGGGTGGCTTTTTGTGCAAGAAGCAATTTCCCTATGGCTTCTTCCAGGGAAATGTCTTCCGTGGCATATACATAGCGTTGAATAAGCGGCAGTACTTCCCTGATTTTTTGTTCCAGTTCAGCTTCCCTGCCCTCTCCGAAGGCCGTAAGTCTCAGCTTGACCTCGGCTGTAGAAGGCAGATAGGCCAGGCGGATATGTGCCGGGAGGCGGTCTTCCCATTGTGCAATTTTCTCCGCCAGGAAAGACTCCCCGATTCCTATGGTTTTGATATACCGGTGGGTGAGGGGTGGCGTCTCGAATCTCTCGCGGATGCGGGGCAGTACTTCGTGTTCCATCAGGTATTTCATCTCTGAGGGCACTCCCGCCATGGAGATCACCGCCTTTTCCCCCACGGTAAACCACATGCCGGGCGCGGTGCCGGCCGCGTTGTGCAGATATTCGCAACGTGAGGGGATGGCTGCCTGCCCGCGGTTTATTTCGGTAAACGGTAAGCCCCGGCTCTCAAATAGCGTGCGGATATGCGCTTCAGCCCGGGGGTTGATTTCCAGGCGGTCGCCCGTATATTCGCAAAGGGTCTTTTTGGTGACGTCGTCTTTGGTGGGGCCCAGGCCTCCTGTACACAGCAGGATATCCGCAGCGGAGAGGCCATCGTTTAAGGCGGTCACAATGTCTTCCGCCGTATCGGCAATGGAAAGGGTGCGAATGACCTTGATACCCAGGAGAGAAAGCGCTTCGGCGATCCACTGGGAGTTGGTGTCGGTGATTTGTCCGTACAGGATCTCATCACCAATGGTGATTATTTCGGCGGTTACGCTGGAGTTCATGAGTGCAATGTAAGTTCCGGGTACGTGTTTTACGCCCCGGCTTTTCCCACTTTTGGAAATCATTTACCGGTTTCCGTTACAAAAGTCTTTATTTTTGCGTCTAATATAGCAAACAGTTGTTCAAAAATCATGTTAAAGAAAATTATCATTATCCCATTTTTAGCGGTAGCACTGGTGTCATGTGCTCAGAATGTGAACCTTGGAAGTATTTTGGGCGGTGTGCTGAATAACGCGCCGCTGACGGAAAGTGAGGTGGCAAACGGTTTGAAAGAGGCTTTGGTGGTGGGCATCACCAACGGGGCAACGCAGGCGTCGGCGCTCGACGGATTCCTGGGGAACTCCCTTATTCGTATTCCTTTTCCTCCTGAAGTACAGAAGGTAGAAAATACCCTGAGGAATATCGGACTGGGGAATGAAGTGGATAAATTTGTGACCGCCCTGAACCGGGGAGCGGAAAAGGCGGCTCAGGAGGCGGCCCCTATCTTTGTTTCGGCCATCAAGCAGCTGACCATTACGGATGCTTTTAATATTCTGAGAGGAGAGAAGGATGCGGCTACCCAATTTTTGAAAAGAGTAACCAGCGCCCAGCTGACCCAGGCTTTCGCGCCTCATGTACAGAAAGCCCTGGATGCTACCCAGGCCACCAAATACTACGGCGATCTGGCCACTACCTACAATAAAGTACCGTTTGTGACAAAAATCAATCCGGATTTACAGGGTTATGCAACTCAAAAGGCAATTGACGGGTTATTTATACTGGTAGCGCAGGAGGAAGCGAAGATCAGGGAAAATCCCCTGGCCCGAACTACCGATCTGCTGAAAAGAGTATTTGGTAGTATTAATAATTAAGCATGAAGTCAGAGATCAGTTTCGAGATTCAATTAGACAAAGACAGAGTTCCGGAGAAAATATTTTGGGACGCCACGGAAAACCCCAACGAAGGGATTAACGAGACCAAAGCCATCTCCATCAGTGTGTGGGACCACTATCACCGGGGATTGTTGGGGATCAACCTGTGGACCAAAGATATGCCCGTAGACGAGATGAATCACTTTGCGGTAGATATGATTGGTAACCTGGTACAGATGCTCCGCGATTCTACCCAGGATGAAAAGATGATCGGTATCCTGGAAGACGCAGGGCGCCGGATTACCCAGCACCTGAATGAGCAGGCGCAGCAGGAACAGAATAATAACGGCCCCGCGCCGGGAGATAGCCTGGACGCATTGCTGCAGCAGACCCGGCAGAAAATGAAAAAAGACTAAGGAAGTGTTTGACGGTATAGAGATTGTGATAATCTCTTACCGTTGCACTATCTTCCCTGACTTCTTTTCCTTCAGAAGGATGACTTTGTCGCCATTGGGGAGGAGTTCTTCTTTGATCAGCCAGTAGTCCGCGTCATATTCCTGGTATACCGACGGCTTCTGAAGTCCGGTCTGTCCTCGCCAGAGCGGCAGTTCCACCGGTTCCCATTTTTTTGTTCCGGCCGATTTGTACGCAGCATCGATGACGGCATTGACTACATACCCGTCGTAGAAAGTTTCCTGGGGAAGGTTGCCCGTCTCGAATGCATGGAGCATGTCGGAAAACATGTGGGTATAGCCCAGCTCATGGGCCTCGTCGCCCACCGGAAACTGCCAGCCGCTGGCCGACTCGGCTTTCTCCGCTACATATTCGCTTCCCGCTCCGCTGGTGAACATCTCAAAGCCCGTACGGAGCCAGGAGTTAATCCAGATAGTGCCTTCGGTACCCATTACTTCGTCGCGGAGGTCCATCCCGCCCCGGAAGGTCCAGGATACTTCAAATTGCCCGATAGCCCCGTTCTCGTATTTCACCAGGCCAATGGCATGGTCTTCGGCCTCAATGGGTTTTACCTGGGTGTCGGCCCAGCACATCACTTCCACAGGCAGCACGTCTTTTCCTATAAAATTCCGGGCAATCTCAATACAATGGCACCCGAGGTCGAGTATAGCCCCTCCACCTGCCAGCTCCCGGTCCCAGAACCATTCGGAATGGGGCCCGGGGTGGGTTTCCCTCGACTTGGCCCATAAGATCCGGCCGATGGCTCCGCTCCTGACCGATTTTAATGATTTCAGGAATTTTGGGGTATAGCAGAGGTCTTCCAGATAGCCCGCAAAAATGCCGGCTTCTTCCACCGCCCGAAGCATACGCAGCGCCTCTTCGGCATTTCGGCCGAGGGGTTTGGTGCATAATACGGCCTTTTGGTGTTTTACACAAAGCATCACCGCTTCTTCATGCTGAAAATTGGGTAGGCTGATCACCACCACCTCTGTTTCGGAGTGGCGGATGGCTTCTTCCATATCCGTGAAAGCATACGGTACGTCATAATCTGCGGCAAAGCGTTCAGCTGTCTCCCGACTGCGGGAGTAAACTACCGTGAGCCGGTCTGTAGTTCGTTTGCCTGTGAGCGATTCGGCATAAAACCGACCTATAAAACCTCCTCCTAGAATACATATTTGTGCCATAGAGAAATTACTTTACAGCCGGGTCGTTTTCTTTTTTGAGAAAATTGGATGCGTCAAGTTGGGCGGAAGTATTCCAGGTCAGGAGGGCGTCATCAGGTACGCTTTCCAGGGGGATAATGCTGCTGCCCGAGGGTTCATTATATGGAATATTAGCGGCACGATTGTAACAGGAGATCAGTGACCACCGGGCATGTTCCGAAAGGTTGGCTTCGGAGCGATGAATCAGGTTACTGTGAAAAAATAACGCATCGCCCGCCTGCAATTCCACATACACGTGGTCCAGCGTTTTTAAAGCCAGATCCACGTAATGCTGGGACGCTCCTACCTGTTCACCGGAAAATCCGTGTTCGATACGTCCCATTTTGTGCGAACCGCGGATAACCTGGAGGCAGCCGTTCGCCTTATTGGCTTCCGTGATGGCTACCATCACCGAGATCATCTGATCGGGGAAAAGAAATTCATTTTTGTACCAATATCCATAGTCCTGGTGCCACTCCCAGGCGCCACCCACCTGGGGCTCTTTTTGCATTAGTTTGGAATGAAAGTGGCATACCGCGGAGTCGCCGTCCATCAGCCTGTGTACATTCCGGACCATTCTTTCGCTTTGGGTAAGCAAGCCGAAGGCATCGTTTCCCGGCGTATACCAAAGGGTTAAGCGGGTCTTTTTGCCCGTGGTGTCATTCAGGTCTATGGCGTGGGCATTCACCGCGGCATCGCCGGTGGCTATACGGTACAGTTTTTCGGTCTCCGGTCCGTTCAAAAAGTTCCGGACAATCACGTAACCGTCCCGCTCATAGTTGCTGATTTCCTCAGCGCTAAGGGAGTAATTATTCATAGGTGTTTGTTTTTGGTTATCAGCTCGGAAGTTCAATTACGAATTAAAAATTACGAATTACGGACCCTTCGACAGGCTCAGGGTGACAATGGTTAAGTACTGGGTGCTTCTGTCACCCTGAGCTTGTCGAAGGGCTCTGCACTCGGCACAACTCACTACTCTGCACTCGGAACTTCCTCACTACTCACTACTCGGCACTCACTACTCTGCACTCGGCCCTTTCCCCACTCCTTCATCTCTCAACCACCAGCTTCCCCGTATACACCTTTTGCCCATAAGGCACGGCGATGAAATAAAGTCCTTTCTCCAGGTCTGCGGGCCGGAACTTTCCCTTTTCAATGTTTTCCTTCACGATCCGTCCGTAGGTGTCGGTCACCGTGATTTTCTGCATGTCTGTGATGACCTTTCCGCCCACGGTTATCGAGAGGTTATGGGTGCCTGACCAGGGATTGGGATACGTGATCACGGCTGTATTTTCCGGCTCTTTTCCCAGGGGAAGATAGTTTTCATACACCGCATTGACCGCCCGCGTATAACTTGGAATTCCGTACCCGTAGGAATTGTCCGGCGTATGATAACGGTCTGCGGAACGAAGCAGCACGTCTCGCAGTTGCAAAGCCGTCAAGGTAGGGAACTGCTGGCGGAGCCCCGCCATAAAACCTGCAATCAGAGGGCCTGAATAGGAGGTTCCGTTGCCCGCGCTTACGGCAGAGCCGTTATTGCTGAGTACCGTGGCCTGGCCCATGGCGCATACTTCGGGCTTGATGCGCCCGTCAGCGCTAGGGCCAAAAGAGCTGAAACTGCTTTTTTGTCGACTGGCATTGACCGCGCCCACGGCAATCACATATTCGGCATCCGAAGGGGTAGAGATATACTTCCACGCGTTGTTGCCTTCGTTTCCGGCCGAGTTCACCACGATCATCCCGGTGCGGGTGGCGTAGTCGGCGCCCCGGGCAATGATGGTGGTTTTGCCGTCCATTTGTTCGTAAGTATAGTCCTGGGAAGAATCTACAAATTCATAATAGCCCAGAGACGTGTTCAGCACATCTGCCCCGAGGCTGTCGGCATGTTCGGCCGCCAGTACCCAGTATACTTCCTCTATTTTTGACTCATTATTGGGCAGGGCATCTTCGGTGACATACAAGGCTACTTCCGCGGCGGGGGCCGTACCCACTAATTTCCCGGGAAGATACCCCGCCATGATACTCAGCACATTCGTGCCGTGGGAGTTGTCGCGGTACACATCATCACTCTCATACACGTAATTGTAGGTATGGACAATCTTATTCGCACTACGGAGGTGCGCAAACGCATCGGCGGTATTGACCCGGGGAAAACCCGCGTCCATCACCGCAATCAGCACTCCTTCGCCCCGGTAGCCTTGGGTGTGCATGGTGTCTGCTCCCAGCATGGTGATCTGGGCGGCGGAAGTGCCGTAATCGATCGGGGTGACGGGGGAATCGAGCTTGGAACGCAGGCGGGCATATTGCCCCAGGGAGGTATTGCCCCGGATGTCCGCGTCTCCCTCTATCCCTAGTACACCGGGCAGGGCCTTTAACGCAGCCATGTCGTCTCCTTCCACCAGCACCGCGTTAAGCCATTTCGACTTCCCGATGATGCGGAATCCAGCCTGTTGTATGGCACCGAGGTAAGTGGGGGAAAGCGGAAGATCCCGCTCGGTCAGGGCAATATTTTGTACACCCCGTCTGGCAAGGGAACGCTCCGATAAATAACTTCCGGGATCAAGGCCGGAACTGCCGGCTTTGTCTTTCAGATATACAAAATACCGGGCCTGACCGTTCGACAGAAGCGGAAACAGGAGAAATAAGAAGATAATGACTTTACGCATGGTATAGAAAACGTTATACCAAATATAGGTAAAGTCAGGAAGAACACCGCACCGCTTTTAGTAAATCTTCAGGGAATAGGCTCAGAAAGTAAGGTTGAAAATTCCGATCAGGACCAAAGCTGAAAGCACGATCACGTTTAAGACTCTGAACCAGCGGTACTCCACGATAGAGGTACTGGCTTTCGCCTTGTGGTAATTTAATTGCACATTTTTCATTTTAAAAGAAGGGTTAATCTGGAAAAAACCGGCACGTTTTCCTGTATAATTTTTTTGATACGAACTTGCAGTTCCTTTAGAAAAAGCACCGGAAAATTCAATTCGGCAATAATATTAAAGATTCTACAAGTAATTTGCAAGAGTTACGAGTAATTTTGTGTCAATTTCTGAGAATTAATGAATAAAACGGTAAAAATAGCCATCCAGAAGTCGGGTAGACTGAGTGAAGACTCCCTGAACCTCTTTAAGGAGTGCGGCATCAAGGTGGAGATCGGGAAGGGGCGTTTGCGCTCGGTTTCGTCTAATTTCCCCGCAGAATTTCTTTTTTTGAGAGACGACGACATCCCGGGGTATGTAGAAGACGGAGTGGCGGATCTGGGTATCGTAGGCGAGAATGTGCTGGTAGAATCAGGGAAGAAAGTGGAGCTGGTCAAGCCCCTGGGTTTTTCAAAATGCCGCCTTTCCATCGCAGTTTCCAGGGAACGTGATTTTGTACTTCCCGAAGATCTCAGCGGAAAGAGTATCGCTACTTCTTACCCACGGATCTTGGGAGAATACCTGGAAAGAAACCGGATTACCGCACATATTCATGAAATCAGCGGGTCGGTAGAAATTGCGCCTTCCATCGGCCTGGCCGATGCCATCTGCGATATTGTGAGTTCGGGCAGTACGCTGCTGAGTAACGGACTGAAAGAACTCGACAGCATTTTCCGGTCAGAAGCCGTGCTGATTGCCCATTCGGGGCTTGATCAGGAGAAAAGGGCTATCCTCGATAAACTGGTATTCCGGATAGGATCGGTGCAGACGGCCAAAGACCATAAATATGTGTTGCTGAACGCGCCTAACGATAAGCTGGAAGTCATTGCGGGCATTCTTTCAGGAATGAAAAGCCCCACGGTGATGCCCCTGGCCATTGAAGGCTGGAGTTCGGTGCATTCGGTATTGAAAGAAAGTGATTTCTGGGAGAAAATTGAGTCGTTGAAGGCGGCGGGAGCCCAGGGTATACTGGTGATTCCGATCGAAAAAATGGTATTGTAATGGAGGTAATCAAACATCCGTCAGAACAGGAAATTCTAGCCATTATTCAGCGCCCGGTGCTGGGTCAAATCGAAAGCCGGGTAGCGCCCGTGCTGGAGGAAGTGAGAACGCAGGGCGACTTTGCTTTAAGGAAATTCGCGCTGGAGTTTGATAACAGGATGATGGACGATTTTGCCGTTTCGGAAGAAGAATTGCAGGCCGCGGCAGACGGGATAGATCCGGAACTGCGGGCGGCTATTGATCAGGCTTTTGAAAACATCTATCGTTTCCATCATGCCCAGGTCAGGGAAGAAGAACCGGTGGAAACCATGCCGGGCGTGCTTTGCTGGCGGAAGTCTGTAGGGATAGAAAAAGTAGGGATTTATATTCCCGGGGGTACGGCCCCTTTGTTTTCTACCGTTTTGATGCTGGGTATCCCGGCGAAGATCGCGGGCTGTAAAGAAGTGGTTTTGTGTTCGCCTTCTGACCACCCGGCCATTTATTACTGTGCATTGAAGTGCGGTATCACCTCGGTGTACCGGGTAGGCGGAGCCCAGGCCATTGCCGCTATGGCGTACGGTACGGAGACTATTCCCCGGGTGTACAAGATATTTGGTCCCGGAAACCAGTATGTGACGACTGCCAAGCAAATGGTGGCTCGCTCAGGGGTGGCCATTGATATGCCGGCGGGTCCTTCAGAAGTAGCGGTGCTGGCTGATCACACCGCCCATGCTGATTTTGTGGCGTCCGATTTGCTTTCCCAGGCGGAACATGGTGCAGACAGTCAGGTGGTATTGGTGACTTCCTCTGAAAAGCTGATTGATGAGGTTTTAAATGCCCTGAAGGAACAGCTGGACGCCTTGCCACGGAAAGAGCTGGCGCAGGCGGCCCTGGAAAACTCCAAGGCGGTTCTGGTCCATGACCTGCCGGAAGGAATGAACCTGCTGAACCGCTATGCACCCGAGCACCTGATTCTGGCGGTAGAAAACCCGGCGGAACTGGCCACGGAGGTGATCAACGCGGGTTCGGTCTTTTTGGGACATTATACCCCGGAATCGTGTGGTGACTATGCCTCCGGAACCAACCACACCCTGCCTACCCACGGTTTTGCCCGTGCGTACAGCGGTGTTTCGGTAGATAGTTTTGTGAAGAAAATAACGTATCAGCAGATTTCAAAAGAAGGCCTTCAGAATATCGGAAGTACGGTGATGGTAATGGCCGAGGCCGAACAGCTTCTTGCACACAGGAACGCAGTGGGAGTGAGGTTGAAGTGACGGATTACTCACATCTATATACTACTTTTGGATAATGGCTTGACCATTTCTTCCAGGCGACATAAAAAAAAGCAACCCGAAGGTTGCCTTATTTTTTTTAGATTCTCTCCACGATAATTGCGCTGGCACCTCCGCCCCCGTTGCAGATGGCGGCCATGCCGCGGCGGCCTTTTTGGGTGGCCAGGACATTCAGGAGGGTGACGATGACGCGGGCGCCTGATGCCCCGAGGGGGTGGCCGAGTGCTACGGCTCCTCCCCATACATTCAGTTTTTCTGATGGAATATTCATCATTTGGGCGAAGGCCATAGGTACGGCTGCAAAGGCTTCGTTGACCTCGAAATAATCTATATCATTTGTGTCTAAACCGGCCCTTTTCAGGGCTTTCCCCGCAGCAAGCACCGGTGCGGTGGTAAACCATTCCGGGTCTTGGGCGGCGTCGGCATAGCTGACGATCCGGGCTAAAGGGGTCAGGCCCCGGGCTTCCATCACTTCCCGGGAAACCAGGAGAAGAGCCGCGGCCCCGTCGTTTATGCTGGAGGCATTGGCCGCTGTGACGGTTCCGTCTGGGGTAAACACCGGTTTCAGGGTAGGAATTTTATCAAAATTTACGCGTTTGAATTCTTCGTCTTCCGACAGGGTGGTGATATTCCCTTTCTTGTCCCGGATTTCTACCGGCACAATTTCTTGTCCGAAATGGCCGTTTGCGGTATTTTCGGCCACCCGTTTATAAGAGCTGATGGCGAAATGGTCTTGTGCTTCCCGCGTTAAGCCGTATTTTTCGGCAGTCGCGTCTGCGAAGCACCCCATGGCTTTGGGTTGGTAGGCGTCGGTGAGGCCGTCTTTGGCCAGTCCGTCAATCAGGGTGCCGTTTCCGTATCCGTACCCGTAGCGTGCTTTTTCGAGGTAGAAAGGTATGCGCGACATGTTTTCCATGCCCCCGGCTACTACCGCCTCGTTTTCTCCGTTGGCGATACTTCCGGCTCCCAGCATAACCGATTTCATTCCGGAAGCACAGACCTTATTGACCAGGGTGGCGGGAACGGAAGAGGGGAGACCGGCCTTTAACGCAACCTGGGTGGCGGGAGCCTGGCCCAGATTGGCCTGTACTACAGAACCGAAGTAAAGTTCGTCTACTGCGGCGGGGTCAAACCCGATGCTTTCCAGCGCGCCTTTCACGGCGATTGCGCCCAGTTCAGTAGCCGGAAGACCGGCAAAGTAGCCTCCGAAACTTCCGATAGGAGTTCGTTTGGCCGCTACGATAAAAACGTCTCTCATTGGTATAAATTTTTAGCTTTGAGCCTGAGCATTGAGCCGTGAGCCGGGTGGTTTGTCGCCGTACTCCTGGCTATTTTATCAGTATATAAATTTAGCACTTAACCTGACGATGCTTCATTGCGGAGCTTTCGCCGGTGTACAGGTACATGCCGGTATACCGACACATGCCATGCCAAAGATAAACAAATTTTACAAATTTGCACGAGAGATGGCTTGTTCAGCCAGTTGCAGCAGTTGCTCGGGGTTTTTAAAACCCACCGCGTGATTGATGACCCGTTCGGTACGGGGATCAATGAAAAGGAGAGTAGGGTATACCTGTACCGCGTATTTCCTGCTGAGTGCCACGCCTTCCCCTTTCTCCATGTCAAATTTGACATTGATGAAGTTACGGTTGTAGTACTCTCCCAGGGTTTTGTCAGGGAAAACCTGGCGCTGAAGTTTGATACAGGGGCTACACCAGGTAGTATACGCATCAAAAAAGATAAGTTTATTCTCTTCTTTCGCTTTTTTAACGATTTCCTTCCAGCGGGATGACTCAAAATCTATGCCTCCGGATTGCGCAGACGCTACCTGACAACCCAGTAACAGGAGTAAAAAACCAAGTCTTTTCATTCCAAATATTTAAGCGGGTACTTTGCCCCGTATGTCATTATAACGCTGTGCGGGGCTTAATCGTATTCTTCGTCGTCTTCATTCCGTTTTCCACCTCCTATCTGCATGGTATCCAGGTCGGTGTAACCGCCCGAACGGTCCTCCTCGTCGTCTTCGGCAGGCTCATCTGGGTCCGCAATGCTTTTTTTGGCTTTCATTTGCGGCATACGCAGCAGGTAAAATTTGTCTTCCGTTTCATAAGGTAAGGCGTGCGCGTATTTTCCGTCTCTGTCAGTAAACAGGATCAGGCTTTCTTCGTATCCGTCGGGATATTGTTCCAGAATTTGCTCCTGAAGGTCTTCGTCTAATTTCAGGAAGTCTTTGATGACTTTCGGCTTGTTCATCGTTTAATTCAATAGTATTATATGAGTGAAAACTATAATGTTTAAAGCGATCCGTTTATATATCGTGCTAACAGTAAAAATATTTTTTTAGTTTTACTTTTTATTTATTTTCTGTTCGAAACATTATTAAATTATTTATAGTCAAATAAACGAATGAAACCGGTCTATAAAGCACACCCCTGGCACGGGATATCCATTGGGATTGAGGCCCCTGAAAAAGTGACTACTTTTATTGAAATTGTACCTTCCGATACTATTAAATACGAAATCGATAAGGATTCGGGTTATTTGAAAATCGACCGCCCGCAGAAGTATTCCAACATTATTCCGGCCCTGTACGGGTTTATCCCCCAAACGTATTGCGGCGACCGGATCGCGGACATTGCGCGTGGAAACGGCGCGGCCGTAGTGGAGGGCGACGGTGACCCCCTGGATATCTGTGTGCTTTCCAGTCATAACATCACCAGCGGAAATATTATCCTGCAATCCCGGCCCATCGGTGGGTTTTGTCTGCTCGATAAGGGAGAAGCCGACGATAAGATCATTTCCGTATTGGTAGGCGACCAGATTTACGGGCAATACAATGATCTTTCCGAACTTCCGAAAGGGGTGGTGGAAAGATTAAAGCATTACTTCCTGACGTATAAAAACCTGCCGGATGAACCCCAGACCTGTTCTATCGCGTATGAATACGGAACGGAACACGCGCACAAGGTTATTCGTAATTCTATGGAAGACTACCGGGATCTGATTTTCAAGCCTTTTTAGTAAGCTGCTGGTCAAAGCACATTTTGCGGGTAGCCACTACCCGTATTTTTTTGGCGTCGGGATGGTAGGGATTGATGAGGTAGTTGGATTCCGGAGGAACAATGCTGCTGGGTACTTTCAGCACGGCCGCGTCTCCGGCCCATACAAAGTTATCACCGAGCTGCTGGGTAGCGCTACCCGGTGGTTTGGCATCCCAGTTTTCGGGGAGATCTCCCGGCGCTAATTCTTTTATCAAGACGTCTTCCGGTATTTCAATTTCCACATAGTAACGGTCGTCCGGCAAATCTTCGCTGATATCCAGGTGAGCGGAAACCTCTAAAGTAGCTAAAGCGCGTGACTCCGCCGTGTACACCAGGGAAGTGTTCTTGCTGTTCCAGCGGAAGCCGCTGCTCCGGGCCGCTCCAATACCCTGTAATGTGCTTTCAAGGTATTTCTCGCGTTCAATTCGGAACACTTTCATCAGGCCAGATTTCCGTATTCTAAACGGGTAAGCACGTTTTTTACTTCCTGTATACCGGTGAGGGAATCAAGGAGGCTTTCGGGAGTGTACCCGCCTAAAGAAAGATTGGGTTTCCGTAACCAGCGGTAGAATTTCGTTTTTTCACCGTTAAAGACCCCCAGGCCAAAATCAGTCAACTCAGAAAGGAGCAGTACGAATTCACTGTCTCTGCCGTTCAGCAATGAATTCTCTCTTTTCTTTTTGTTATAGGTAGTTTGAGGGATATCCAGAAGTACCAGCATGTCTTTCACCGGAGCGTTCATTTTTTTGCTGACCGCTTCAATGGCATGGTAGGAGACCCCCTGGCGGATAAGATTGACCCGATCCATGTGGGTACTCCAGTAGTAGACTACATTGTCACTGACCGTGAGGCGGGAGGCCCCTTGATCTTCAATCTTGTAATGGCTGTGTTTCTTTGACATAGATATAGCTATTTTGACGCTAATATAAAGCAAATTTGCTGTTTTTCAAAAATATACTACAAAAATATCCTGGAATGGCGATCAATAGTTAGCTATCAGCTATTAGCTATTAGCCCTCAGTACACGAAGTGATTTGGTTCGCGAAAGACTGTGGCAAGCTGAAATGCCTCACTTACGCTCGGGTATAGTCCATTCTCTGGATCCGTATGGCGTTCAGGATAGCGAGTAAGGTTACGCCCACATCGGCAAAAACAGCCTCCCAGAGGGTGGCGAGACCGCCTGCGCCCAATGCCAATACCAAAACCTTGACCCCGAAGGCCAGTCCTATGTTTTGCCAGACCACCTGGCGCGTGGCTTTGCCGATGCGGATAGCCATGGGAATCTTCGCCGGGTTATCGTCTTGTATGACCACGTCGGCGGTTTCAATGGTGGCATCGCTGCCCAGGCCGCCCATCGCAATGCCTACATCGCTGAGGGCCACTACGGGTGCGTCATTTACCCCATCGCCTGCAAAAGCTACTGTTTCATTACCGCTTCTGATCTCTTTTATGCGGTACACTTTGTCTTCGGGCAGAAGATCGCCGAAAGCCTGGTCCATTCTCAGGTCTTTCGCTACATATTGCACCACCGCATCTTTGTCGCCGCTTAGCAGGGTGGTTTTCACTCCGGCTTTATGCAATTGGCCGATGGCCAGAGAAGCGGTTTCTTTTATACGGTCTGCGATTGTGATGTACCCCACAAATTCCCCGTCATACGCAATGGCAATTACCGTATGCACTATATCGGAGTGATCTACCGGATACACAATACCTGCTTTATCCATCCATTTGAAATTCCCTACAAGAAGTTCTTTTCCGTCTATGCGGGCTTCCAGGCCATAACCGGCAATCTCTTCTATGTCTTCCAGCTCTACCGAGCGGTCAGGCGGTCCGGCATATTCATGAATAGCTGTGGCCACCGGGTGCGTGCTGTGGCTTTCCAGGGCATTCACCCATTTTAAGATTTCCTCTTTATTCCATCCGGGCATAAAAACTACCTCCTGCACCTTGAAAACCCCCTCCGTAAGAGTTCCTGTTTTATCCATCACCACGTGACGCGTGCGGGCCAGGAGGTCGAGGAAATTGCTGCCTTTGAACAGGATACCGTTGCGGCTGCCTGCGCCTATTCCTCCGAAATACCCGAGGGGAATGGAGATGACCAGGGCGCAGGGACAGGAAATAACGAGGAAAACGAGGGCGCGGTACAGCCAGTCTCGGAATACGTAAGGGTTAGTAAAGAGTGCGGGAAGAAGACAGATGGCCAGGGCAAGGAATACGACCAGGGGCGTATATATTTTGGCAAATTTACGAATGAATAGTTCAGTAGGGGCTTTTTGAGCCGTGGCATTCTGCACCAGTTCCAGGATTTTACTTAGTTTGCTGTCTTGGTACGCGGCCGTAACTTTCACCTGGCTGACGGTGTTCAGGTTAATCATGCCGGCCAGAACCGTTTCGCCCTGTCGTTTGGTGTCGGGTTTGCTCTCTCCCGTGAGGGCAGACGTATTGAACGAGGCCGTGGGGCTGAGAAGTTCACCGTCCAGGGCAAGTTTTTCTCCGGGTTTCAGGTGAATTATGGCGCCGATACCGACCGTTTCCGCTTTTACGGTCACTATTTCATGGTCTTGCCACAGGGA
>JBEBRS010000028.1:0-19638 GCA_040394705.1 Leadbetterella byssophila | reverse complement strand
GCTATTAGACACCGGGTGACGCTTCACCGGGTGACGCTTCACCGGGCGACGCCTCGCCAACCGCCGGCTAGGCACCCTCAATGAATAAGGTGGTCCGCTACTGTGGCTAAACTAACAGCTAATTTCTATCAGCTCAAACAAATGCAAATGAAAACGTGTAAATATATTTACGATAAAATTGTCCGAAATATAGGGCTTACAGTACTGCTGTTAAGTTGGGGCACTTCCTTTGGACAGACCACCACGGAAAACTGGGTATTTAACCCGGGAATACTCGGCACTATCGCCCTGATCGTTCTGGTGTTGCTGGTGCTGGTGCTGATCGTGTATTTCAGGATATCCGCCTATATAAACCGTTTGAACGAAAAACAGGAAGCGACCCGCAAGCTGGAATTTTCGGAGGCCCTGATTGGACTGAAGCAAGCCGAGATTGACGTAATCCTGGAAAAACGCAAAGCAGCCCTCGACTACCGGCTTTCGGGGAAGGAACTGGGCAGCGGACTTCCCGTGGAAGATACCCGTGGCGTGATTGCGGGCGTCACCCACGAACCTGCTAATCCTTTGGTGGACGAAAAGAAAAGAACCAAACTCGATCTTGAAACCCCTGGTCCGCTGAAGAAAATTGTGATCTGGTACCTGGGCGCGGCCGTGTTCTGGCTGGTGTTGGGCACGGCTATAGGGCAATACGTGGGTATGAAGTTCGTGTGGCCCGAGATGGATACCGTGTCCTGGCTTTCTTTCGGGCGTCTGCGGCCGGTGCATACCAATACCGTTTTCTGGGGTTGGGCTTCTATGGCCATGATCGGCCTGGGGTATCTCGTGGTGGCGCGTACGTCCAATACGGTGATTTACAATTACCGCTGGGCCTGGATAGGCTGGGGACTGATCAACCTGTCTGTTTTCATCGGGAATATCTGTTTGATGGCCGGTATCAACAACGGGGGCGGAGAATACCGGGAATACACCTGGCCTGTCATTGTGCTTTTTGCTTCCGCCCTCCTGCTGACTTTCCGGAATTTTTATAAAACGGTGGCCACCCGAAAGGTGGGCGAAATCTATGTTTCGAACTGGTATTTGCTGGGTGGACTGCTTTGGACCATCACCCTGGTGACCATCGGTTACCTGCCTTTTTTTCAAAACGGACTGGGCGAAACCGTGATCCAGGGTTACTATATGCACCAGGGCGTAGGCATGTGGTTTATGACTTTTACCCTGGGTCTGGTGTACTACTATCTGCCTTCTTCTCTCAACAAACCCATTTATTCGTATTCCCTAGGGGTGCTGGCCTTCTGGACCCAAATGCTTTTCTATACGCTGATCGGTACCCACCACTTTGTGTTTAGTCCTCTGCCCTGGTGGTTGCAAACCGTGGCCATTGTTTTTAGTGTGGGCATGTTTATACCGGTGGTGGCCGGTACTACTAACTTCCTGATGACCATGCGGGGCAGCTGGAGCGATATTTCCAAGAGCTATGTACTTCCTTTCTTCCTGGTAGGCGTGATCTTTTACTTCACGGGTTCGTCTCAGGGCAGCCTTCAGGCCTTTCGGTTTACCAATTACGCCTGGCACTTTACAGACTTCAACGTGGCGCATTCCCACATGACCATGTACGGGATCATCACCTTTATTCTCTGGGCCTGTGTCTACGCGGTGCTGCCCAAGCTCACGGGCCGTGAACCCCGGCAGTTTTTTGTGGGCGTACACTTCTGGATGGCCTTTATCGGCTTGTTCGCCTACATGATTTCCCTGATGGCCGGCGGTACATTCCGGGGGTTAAGCTGGATGGACGGCAAACCTTTCCTCGAATCTGTGGTTTTGATGCAGCCCTATTGGGTATGGCGGGCGATAGGCGGCTCGCTCATGTTCTTGTCGCATCTCGTGTTTGCTTACAATTTTATCGTGATGATCAGACGGCCTTTGAGCGCTGACAAACCATTAATAAGATGATCAATTTTCACAAAGACCATAAGAGTTTAGTCAACACCTCCCTCGGGGTATTCGCGGGTCTGAGCATGCTGATCGCCGTTATTCCGGCATCGCAAATGCAGAAGACTCAGCCCCTGCCCACCATGCAGCCCATGACGGAGGCGGAGGTGAAAGGACTTCATACCTACATCGCGGAGGGTTGCGTGGCCTGCCATACCCAGCAGGTAAGAAACATAGAAATGGACCAGGTCTGGGGTACACGTCCCTCCGTACCGTCGGATTATTATTACAGCAAAAAAAGAATGGATGTGTGGAGGCAATCGCCCTCTATCCTGGGAAGTGAACGAACCGGGCCGGACCTGACCAACGTGGGGAAACGCCAGGCGGGGCAGGAGTGGCACCTGCTGCACCTCTACAACCCGAGAATTGTAGTGAAAGAATCGGTGATGCCGGGCTATCCCTGGCTGTTTTCGGAGAAAAGCAAGGTAGGGGAAAACGATGTGGTGGTGCCGGTACCGGAAAAATTTTTGAAGAACAAATCCCGGAAAATTGTGGCATCTCCCCAAGCGCTTGAGCTGGTAGCTTACCTCATTTCGCTAAAGCAGGCCGATATGGAAGAGGCCGGTACGTTTATTCCCGCTCTTAAAAAAGATAAAGCGGTCGACAGTGACGCGCCGGCCGGATTGCCTGACGGAGCGGCGCTCTACGCCAACACCTGTGCCGCCTGCCACCAGGCCGACGGGAAAGGACTGGCCGGAGCATTTCCCCCCATAGCCGGAAGCGCCATTGTAAACGATCCCAACGCCGAGCAGCTTATCCGGATCATCCTTCAGGGCTATGATGCCCGCCCGGAATACGGCGTGATGGCACCCTTTGGGGATGTGCTGAGCGACGAAGAAATAGCGGCCATCGCCACCCATGAGCGGAGCAGTTGGGGCAATCAGGCTCCTGCCGTTACCCCGGAGGAAGTAAAAAAAGTAAGGGAGTATATTCAGACATTAAATCAGTAATGGATATGCAAAAGATAATAAAACTCATTTTTCTCCTGGTCATTTGCCTGCCGGTTTCTTCACTGGCTTGTGAGGTATGCCAGGCGCGTCAGCCGAAAGCTTTGAAAGGAATTACCCACGGTACCGGTCCGGAGGCAGCTTTTGACATGGTCATTATCTGGGGAGCGGTGGCCATTGTGGGCATTACCCTGTTTTTAAGTATTAAGTACCTGGTCAGGCCGAAAGAATCGGCGCCTGATCACATTAAAAATATAATCCTCTATGGAAGATAACCGTGTTGTAAAAGTATTTCTGGACGATGATCCCGTACCGTTCGCCGCATTTGCACCCCCGGTCAGGTTTGTGCTGGATACCACGAAAATTCCAGACGGAAAACACCGCCTGAAGATCGTGGCGAAATCTACCGATAATGTGGAAGGGGTACGTACCATTCCTTTTGAGGTCCGCAACGGCCCGTCTATTGCCGTGGTGGGCCTGCAAGACCATGAAGTAGTGAATGACCACGTGCCGGTCACCATTAACGCGTACGGCAGCGAACGCCGCGATATCTTCGTGGTTACGGGGTCAGAAACTCCCCAGGCGGTGCCGTCCTGGGTATGGGCCCTGCTGATCGCCTTCGCCGGATTCGCCCTCTTCTATCTCATCATGTACCTCAACCCCAACCTCTATAAATCGTTTGTGTAAGGGCCTGTGCGCCTGTGTGAACAAGTACATTCAAAACCCATTATTATGCGTATCACTATTCAAAGTATTGTAGGACAACTGGTGGCAGACGACTACCGGACCGCCCCCGTTTTTAAACGGCACGGCATAGATTTTTGCTGCAACGGAAACCGGAGCATAGCCGAAGCCTGTGAACGGAAATCGGTGGAAAGCGAGGCCCTTATCCGGGAGTTGGAAGAAGCGACCCAGACCGCAGACACGCAGGGCATAGATTATAAATCATGGCCCCTGGATTTACTGGCCGAGTATATCGAGAAGAAACATCACCGGTATGTAGACACGCGTATACAGGAGATATCTCCTTTCCTGGATAAACTGGTACGCGTACATGGAGACCGGCATCCGGAGCTGGAGGAAATCCGGCAGATTTTTAAAGAATCCGCCGGAGAGCTTACTGTACACATGAAGAAGGAAGAGTTCATGCTCTTTCCCTACATAAAGAAAATGGTAAAGGAAGGCGTGCCCGTAAGGTCTCCGTTCGGCACCGTACAAGACCCTATTCGTGCCATGATGCACGACCATGACGGAGAAGGAGAACGTTTCCGCCGTATCGCCGAGCTGACCCATGAATATACGGCACCGGCCGATGCCTGCAATACGTACCGGGTGACTTATGCCATGCTCAAAGAATTTGAAGACGACCTGCACCTGCACATTCATCTCGAAAACAATATTTTGTTTCCGGGCGCTATTGTGCTGGAAGAATCATTGGCTTCCGCTCAGGCCTCCCAGGGGTAAAAACAGGAAAAATTGTGGCATCATTCAGATAATAAGTTTAAATTTCCGAAAAAATCAGAAGTGAATATGGAGAGTACCCCGGTAGAGGAGAAAAAAAATACAAGACAAACCAAACCCGTGGCCCCGAAAGTGAATGAGCTGGTAGCGGCTTGCCAATCGGTTATTCTGGCCACCGTCAACGAGGAAGGCTTGCCGAACGCGAGTTATGCCCCCTTTGCCCGGATCGGGAACCGGTTTTATATCCTGGTGTCTTTTATGTCGCGCCATACCCGTAACCTGCGGGATGTGGGGAAAGTTTCGGCCATGTTTATTGAAGACGAGGCCGCCACAAAACAAATATACGCCCGTGACCGCCTGACCCTCGATATGAAAACCCGCCAAATCCAAAGAGGCACTTCCGAATGGGAGGCAGGTATCGGTAAGTTAAAGGAAGCACACGGTAAAATCCTGGATATCCTGGTAGGGCTGGAAGATTTTATCATGATCGAACTTACCCCCACGGGCGGTTCCTATGTAAACGGTTTTGGTAGCGCCTATTTTATCAGCGAGCAGCTGGAGGTAGTGCAGCATAAAAACGATGTGGCGCATCAGATGGTAGAGACGAAGTAGGGTTTCCGGTATTCCAATTCCTCTCGTTCAATTCAAATGTGTGCCGCCTCTGGCGGAAAGGTACTTTTTAAGGCTTAGAAATCAGATAAGATGGATCAATTAGCAAAAAGTATTTTGGACTATAATTCAGCGCTGGATGAAAATGACCGCTTAATGGCGGAGCTGCTGGCGCAGGAGATTACAGCCGGTTTGCCGGAGGCCGAAAATAAAGTCTGGCACCGCCACCCCGTCTGGTTTCTGGAGGGCAACCCTATAGTGGGGTACACCCGCGAAAAAAGGGGCATGCGGCTGATGTTTTGGAGTGGCGCCGATTTTGAGGAGGAAGGCTTGCCGGTGAAAGGCGGTAAGTTTAAAGATGCGTCGGTTTTTTATAATTCGGTAGAGGAAATAAATCGGGAAGACCTTCGGCGCTGGCTGGGCAAGTCAAGGGAAATCCAGTGGGACTATAAAAACATTGTGAAACGCAAAGGGGTGCTGGAGCGCTTAAAATAAGTTCATTGTGCAGACAGGCTACGGAACAGGTCATGAGCTTTCAGCACCTGGGGGATAATAAATTCCTGCTCGTTATTGTCAATCACGTAGTCGGCCAGGGCCAGGAATTCTTCTTCGCTTTTCTGATTCCGGATGATGTTTTGGATTTGTTCTTCCGAACGCCCGTCCCTCATTTTGACCCGCTCCATACGCAGAGAGAGTGGACTACTCACCACTATAATTTTATCAAGACCGGAGTTTCGGCCCATGATCGCCGCTTCTTTGAGTACATAAGGAGATTGCTGGCGTGAGGCCCATTCCTCGAAATCTTTTCCTACGGCCGGGTGTACGATGGCATTGAGTTTTTGCAGAAGATCGGGGTGCCCGAAAACCATCGCGGATACATGCGGGCGGTTGTATTTCCCGTCTGGCAGGTAGGCCTCTTCACCGAAAAGCGTTTTGATGGCCTGCACAATTTCAGCATTTTCTTCGGTGAGCACCCGCGCGCGTTCATCCGCTACGTACACCGGGATTTCCAGGCAGGAAAAAACCCTTGCCACCGTACTTTTCCCGGTCCCTATTCCGCCGGTGATGCCTACTTTGAGCATAGTTCGGTATATGTTTTTTGTTTTTTTATAAAATAACGCCAGACCACAGAATTCCGGTACAGTTTCGAATACCCCCCGAAGGTTTTGGAACGTTTCCGGATCAGGTAGGGAAGCCAGGTGTAAAATACGAAATGACCCTTTAAGACAGCCAGAAGGCTACCCACGGACCCCTGAAGCAGAAAGCGTATTCCCGATATGCCATCCAGAGACAAGCGGATAAACAAAAGCGGGAAGAGCATACCCGGCGGCAAATTCTTGAACATCATGGCCAGGTTATTCCTGAAGTTGAGGTAGGTCTTGAAGGGGTTTTCCGCCGACAAGGTACCGCCTCCTACATGATATACTACTGATGCAGGTTGACAGGCTACGGTATAGCCCGCGTTGTGCATTCTCCAGCAGAGATCAACTTCTTCCATGTGGGCAAAAAAGCGCTCGTCAAATCCGCCGAGGGACCTGAAAATCTCCGCGCGGACAAAAAAGCAGGCGCCCGAGGCCCAGAAAATCTCGGTGAGATCATCGTATTGTCCCCGGTCTTCTTCCTGGTCATCAAAGACACGCCCGCGACAAAAAGCATACCCGAGGCGGTCCAGCATACCCCCCGCTGCACCCGCGTATTCAAACCGGGTTCTCTCTCTGTAATCCAGGATTTTGGGTTGTAGGGCCGCAATATCGGGGCGCTCCACCGCGGTTTGATGAAGCGGGGCGAGCCAGTCGCGGGTCACTTCCACATCCGAATTGAGCAAGAGGAAATATGCGTGTTCCAGCGTGGCCAGTCCACGGTTATAGCCTTCCGCAAAACCGTAATTTTTATCCAGGCGGATACAGCGTATATCCGGAAAATTTTGGTCCAGGTAGGAAAGTGAAGCATCGGTAGAGGCATTGTCGATCACCACCACCTCAGCCCCGGGGCTGTGCTCTACCGTATGCCGGAGAAACTTTTCCAGGAAATGCTTTCCGTTATAATTCAGGATGACTACAGCAATATTTTTCAAGTGCAGAAGAGAGCTGTTATTTCTTAAAGAGGTTGTCCAGATCAAAACCCGGAACTTTCGGCATCATGCCTTCGGTGACTTTGGCCATTTCTTCCCGGGCCTCTTCTTCCACCTTACGCAGGGCGTTGTTGACCGCTGCTACAATCAGGTCCTGGGTCAGACGTGCTTCTTCCGGCCGGAACAGCTCCGGTTCTACCTCAATGCGTAGCAACTCTTTCTTACCGTTCACCACCGCTTTGACCATACCGCCCCCGGATTCTCCTTCCGCGGTGATCTCACCAAGTTTTTCCTGGGCTTCCTGCATTTTGCTCTGCATTTCCTTGACTTTGCCCATCATATCAAAAATTGACATACTTTTTTAAGTTAACTTTGCATTGATTTTTGATGCAATTTGTTGAAGAAAAAGAAGAAACTCTAAAAATATAACGAAAATATTGCGATTATGATACGTTTACTGACCCTGTTCCTTTTAATAAGCCTGGGTGCTTCCGCCCAGATGATAGAAGAAAAACGACTGATAGACCATGTGGAGTACCTGTCTTCCGACAAGCTGGAAGGGCGGGGTACCGGCACGCGCGGAGAAAGAAAGGCGGGCGACTATATCATCAAAAGTTTTAAGAAAGCGGGCCTGAAGCCTTATCCCGGACAAAAAGATTTCCGCCAGGAGTTTATGGCAAAGAAAGGGAGTGGAGCGGAAGTGAAAGCGCATAATATTTTGGGCTATCTCGATAACGGACAACCCTACACCATTATCATCGGGGCGCATTATGATCATCTGGGGAAAGGAGATCAGGGCAGCTCGCTGAAGCCCAATTCCAGGGGTGAAATTCATAACGGCGCAGACGACAACGCCTCCGGGGTAGCGGGAATGCTGGAACTGGCCCGGTATTACGCCACCAATAAGAAAACGGAAAATTACAATTTCCTTTTCACCGCTTTTTCAGGAGAAGAACTGGGCCTGCTGGGTTCCAAATATATGGCCGAGCATTCGGGCATAAACGCGGAAAACGTAAATGTGATGATTAATATGGATATGATAGGCCGTTACCGTGAGGAAAAAGGACTCACTATCGGTGGAATCGGATCCAGCACGGCGCTTGAAAAATGGGGACCCGAATTGGGGATGTGTATGGAATTGAAATATCGCCTGGATTCTACCGGTGTGGGGCCCAGCGACCATTCTTCCTTTTACCTCAAAGATATTCCCGTGCTTTTTCTCTTTACCGGAGCGCACGAAGACTACCATAAACCCAGCGACGACGCCCACCTCCTGAATTACAACGGCATGAAGCTCATTACCAACTACGTGATTCAACTGGTATCTCACCTGGACGAATTGCCCAAAATTGATTTTAAGAAGACATCTAACCCTCACGCTAATGCTACCCGTACCTCGTTTAAAGTGACCATGGGCGTGATGCCCGATTATTCCTTTTCCGGAAAAGGGTTGAAAATTGACGGGGTTTCGGAGGGCCGTCCGGCGGAGAAGGCGGGCATTCTGGCGGGAGATATCCTGCTGAAAGTGGGAGATAAGGAGATCAAAGACGTGTATAGCTATATGGAGGTGCTAAATACTTCGGAAAAGGGGCAGACCGTTTCGGTGTTGGTGAGCAGAAAGGGAGAGGAGGTGACGCTGTCGCTTACTTTTTGAACTATACGCTTATATGACTAAAGTAGTGCAGAATAAGAAGACGCTGGTGTTGGGCGCCAGCACCAATCCCGCGCGTTATGCCAATATGGCTACGCATCGTTTGCTGAGCCACGGTCATGAGGTGGAGCTTCTGGGCCAGAGGGAGGGAGAAGTGGCCGGACACCCCATCAAAACGCTTCCCGGCGAGATCAACCATGATATCCATACCGTTACGATGTATCTTTCCGAAGCAAATCAGAAGGCGTATGAAGACTTTCTTCTGGACCTGAAACCTCAGCGGGTGATCTTCAATCCCGGGGCGGAAAACCCCGGATTGGAAGAAAAATTAAACTCTGCCGGGATAGAATCTGTAGAGGCCTGTACCCTGGTTATGCTGGCTACGGGTCAGTATTAATCAAATCGTTAAAAAAATAATGTAAATAGTTTGTTTTAGTTATTTCGAATTGTAATATTTACATAAATAATTGGATGGAGTAAAGAGATTTTGTGTGTAGTGTAGTGTTTTTTAGGTAACTAAATGCGTTGTAATCTGTAGAATATCTACTCGTGAAAGACCATTCAAAGGGCATGTAAACCAAGCGAAAATTTAACCAAACTATATTTATGAAAACGAACTTCTATTCTCCGTTTAAATTATTGGCGGTATTGGGTATGCTTTCTGTAGCATATACAAGCTATGGACAGGATGCCCTTACCGATAATCACACTATTACGATCACTATTCCCAGTGTGGCAATCTTAGACATTGAACCTTCCGGTTCAAAAGATATTACTGTTGCATTTGCTGTTCCTACAGAAGCGGGCGATTCCCTGCTGGCACCTTCAGATAATAATACGCTATGGCTCAATTACTCCACTATTTTGAACGGAACGGTGACCAGTCGCAAGGTTACAGCCCATATCAGTACAGGGTATGTGGCTAATTCGGGCCTCGCAGTGGGTTTGGAGGCAGGGGCCGCTACCGGTACTGGAGTGGGAACGTTGGGGGTTCCTGTAGCAGGGCCGGTAACTTTAACCGGGACTGCGCAAGACATTGTGACAGGAATTGGTAGTGCCTATACCCAAACAGGAGCCAGCCAAGGGCATCAGCTAACCTACTCATTTAAAACGGTCCCGGGTTCTTATTCTCAGCTTACGGCCGGCAATACCATTCTTACGGTTACATATACCATGACCGATGTGTAAATAACTCGTGAAAGGGTAAGAAATAACATTTCAACGTATGAGAAGTCTGGTGCTGGTTTTGAGCTGGTTCGCTTGTTCCTGCTATTCTGCCCAGGGAGCTATTGTAGTGCTTAACGGTCTAACCCATATCCATAATACGGCTCAGGGCGGAGAATTTCAGGGAAAAGTAAGCCTGAAGAACGATGGGAAAGCTCCTGTAAGGGTGCTGATTTACGGCCAGGACTTGTCCGTAGAGTGCGGTAAACCGGCCGAATACCTGGCTTCGGGGGCGGTGCCGCTTTCCCTGAATGCCTGGATCACTTTGGGGGTAGATGAGCGGACTTTAGCGCCCGGGGAAGAATACGAGGTAAGCTATACCGTGAAAATACCGGAAGAGGGGGTAAGCAAGGGGAGCTACTGGCAGGTGTTGATGGTGGAAGGGGCTGATCCGGTGCGGGAAGAAGTCATGCAAGGGGTCACCGTAAATTCAAAAGTACGCTATGCCATCCAGGTCATTGTGAATGTAGGAGGGTTTGAAAACCCGGCGCTCGCATTCGAAAATTTGGAGATTAAGAAGGGCGACTCGTCCGCTTTGGAAGTGGTTTTGAAAAACAGCGGCGCGTATGCCGCTGTGGTTCATCTGACCCTGGAACTCCACGATGCCGAAGGCAGGAGAGTGAAAAAACTGGAAAGTTCGCCCCGCCGGATTTACCCTTCTTTTTGTAACTCTTTCTCCATCCCCCTGGAAGGAATCCCGCCGGGTAAGTATGCCGGCGTACTCGTAGCCGATAACGGGAAAGACCTTTTCGGTTCCAACCTCTCGCTGGAGCTGTAGGGGTCCTGTACGTATAAATCATTAACATTTGAAAGTCGGGATGTACATACTGGGAATACTCTATAGTATCCATTCATTTTCTCAGGAACGTGTACGTATTACCCATGTGCCTTCTCCGGATACCCTGATGCCGGGGGCGTATCTGACCCTGGTGTTTAAAACCACCAAGGCTGCTGTTCCGGTGACGGGAGAAATCGATATTCCAGCGACCTGGCAACTGCTCTCCCAAATGCAGATGCCCGGTACGGAAGGGGTGAGTTGGTACTACTCGGTGGCGTCTAAAAGTGACAACCGGGCCGGCGCTTATCCTGTACGGTTTAGCGTTCTCTCGGAAGGGATTATGCAGGATTCTGCCACGGCCTACATCGAAGTGGCGGAGGTCAGCCGCGTGGAGATCGTAGCCGTTTCTCCCCCGGAATATATACGGGAAGGCGAGACCTTAGAGATCGCTTTTGTGGTAGGTAACCAGGGCAACCGGGTGGAGAATATGGTTTTTTCCGCCACAGCAGGGGAGCTTGAAACCGATAGCGCGCGTCTGGCTCCCGGGGAGAGTATGCGGGTAGGTCTGCGGCGACTTGTGCCGATGACGGGCCAATCGGGCCGGCGGCTTGCGCAAATGCTTTCGGTAAAAGTGGAAGGGAAGCCGGAACCTTATCATCATCATGTCACCGTACCCGTATATGTTTCTCAGCCAAAGAAAACAGACCGGTACCTGAGGTTCCCCCTGGAAGCGGGCACCAGTTTTCTCCAATACCGGATAGGAGAGACGGTGCATTCGGGGTACCAGTATTTTGTACAAGGGGAAGGAAGCCTGGATTTTCAGAAGCGCCACACCCTCGGCTTTGAGGCGCGTGGACCCAGCCAGCGTTTTTTTCCGGTGTTAGGAAATTACGATCATTATTCGGTAAGCTATGCGTACAAAGACCGGTTTCGCGTGACGGCCGGAGATTTTCAGTTGGCCTTTAATCAACTGATGGAGCTGGGGCGCTACGGCAGGGGCGGGCAGGTGGAAATTCGCGGCAATAAAGTGGGTTTAAGGGGATTTTATCAGCAGCCGAGACTCTTTTCTAACCAAAAAAATTCCTATGGCGGGTCGGTAAGCCTGTTTTTTAAAAACGGGGATATTTCCGCTTCCTATTTTTCCAAAGATGTTTTGGTGCGTAAAGAATGGCTGAACAGCCGGATGGTCGGGCTTTCGACCCGGATCAAAAGCCAAAAGCTGCTTTGGGAAACGGAGGCGGCCGGGGGCAGGGCCTTGGGGCAATACGATGTGGGCGTGTTTAATCGCCTGAACTACCACGGAAGAAAGATTTCCTTCAGCAACCAACTGATCTATACCGGCAAAAACTTTTACGGATTTTATACCAACAGCCGTCTGTCGGTGTCTAATATCAGCTACCGTTTCCACCCGAAAGCGGGCGTGGGCCTCACCCATAATTATACGCTGGTTAATCCCAGTCTTGACGTGACGGTTTTCAGTACTTCCCCGTTTACCAACACCTTCACCGCCTTTTTTACGTTTACACCCGGTACACGCCACCGTTTTTTTATTCACTACAGCACGGGAGACCGGAAAGACAGGCAGGAGCCTTCTACGTACGATTACCACGAGAATACGGGAAACTTTTTCTATACGTTTGAAGGCAAACGCATGCGGTGGAATCACCAGGCACGCTACGGCTACACCCGAAACAGGCTGGTGCAGGCCGACGGCCTTACCGCGCCGCGACAAATCTATGCCAGTACCCATTTAGAACCCTCTTTCCGGCTGTGGCGGGCCCTGTGGCTGGGCGGATTCGCTGAATACCAGTACACCAGCCGGTTTTCCGGTACAGATCAACTGCAACATTTGTTTTTCTGGGGCGGACACCTCAGCCTTGCGCAAAGCCGGGCATTCCGACTTAACCTGACGTACCGCAACAGCTATGCCCCCGATGAACTTTACGAAAGTCGCTCTTACCTTAGCGCGTCGGCGGTATGGGACCTCAAGCATCACCGACTGGCTTTCCAGGGCGGCAATGTCTTTCATCCTAACCCGGAACTCCGGCAGCAGAATACGCTTTTTTTCTCTCTGACGTATACGCTCAAGCTCAATGTGCCGGTGGCGCGGAAGAAAAACACAGGCCGCGTAGTGGGGAAAATCACCGGGGTGTCTTCCGGTATTCCCCCGGAGGGGCTTATGATTCGTTTAGGTGGCCGGGAATACCTTACGGATCCCGGGGGTAATTTTGTGTTTAATGACCTGGTAGAAGACCGGTATCTCCTGACACTTCATCATCTGAAGGCCAGCGGGGGGTTGATACCTATGGTCCGGATGCCCATGGAGGTGCAGGTCAGAAAAGATTCGGTGATCCACCTTGAAATTCCCCTTTCCAAGACCGGCGGTGTACAAGGCAAGGTGAATTTTGAAGGGGTAGACCGAAAACCCCTGGTTTTACTGAAACTGTACAATGAGGAACGCAGTTTTTTAACGGATTTGAAGGAAGGGGATATTTTCTCGTTTAAGGAGGTCTTGCCAGGTGCCTGGAAGCTAAAGGTGATGCTGTATAATCCGGCGTATGAAGCAGATATGGAGGAGCGGGAGGTGTGGGTGACTACCGAGAAAACCTCGGAAGTGACGCTGGCGGTGAAGCCAAAAGAAAGAAAGATTTTTTTCTCAGACCAGAATTTTAAAGTTTCTTTGAAGGAATGAAAATCTTTGTGCAGTTATTATTTGGAATGTTCATTATGAATGGAGTGAGTGCACAAACCAGCGGTACAGTATCTGTGGGGTTTACGCTGCCTCTGGTAGCCATGCTTGATATTGAGGGTGGTTCGGGGATTGCCTTGAATTTATCTGCCCCTTCTGAGGCAGGGAACCCGGTGGCTGTGCCTGCCGCCAATACTGCGCTCTGGCTCAATTTTACGTCGGCGGTGACGCCTTCCCTGTCCCGGCAGGTGACAGTACAAATGTCCGGTAGTCTCCCCCTGGGCATAGGGCTTGGGTTGCTTGCCACGGGTCCTTCGGGCAGCGGCGCAGGGGCGCGCGGTAGCGCCGGGGCGCAAGTTACCCTGACCGGTTCTGCACAAACCCTGATCAACGGCATTGGCGGGGCTTATACCGGCAATGGCCTCAATAACGGGTATAATCTTAGCTATACGGCCCTGCTCCAGAATTATACCCAGTTAAGGGCCGGTTCTGAGGCCGTAACGGTAGTGTTTACTTTAATGGATAATTGAGATGAGACTATATTTGTGGATACTGTGCATTTGTTTTTCATTGAGCATAAGCAATGCCCAGACCATTACCGTAACCGGAGGGCCCTGGACGATATCCAATTTTGATGCTCAAAAACCGGTGGAGGCAGGATCAGATTATGTGAGTTCATTTGTAGAAAGTGAATCAGATAAAACTAAACTTACCGTATCTCTTTCCGGGATTATTCTACTAGGGACCTGTAAAGTCCAAGTTAGCCGAATATCTACTTTACCTTCAAATCTTATTTTAAGTGTAAGAAGGACAGAGAATGGTACGGGTATCCCTCTACTTATTTCATTGCTTACCGCTTACAATGGCAGTATTGGAGTACCAATGAATACTTATCTGCCCGTTACATCAGTATCACAGGACTTTTTTGGTATTATAAAAATTGTAAATTTAGGTGCGGTAAACAATATCCCTATTCAATACAAACTGGATGGATTATCTGTTTTGGTACCGGTTGATACCTACAGCACCACCGTCACGTACACCGTATCAAACTAACTTACTGCCTAGTCCACACCTCCTTAATCGGATCGCCCTTGGAACTTTTGCCGGAGTGGGTCCATTCGCCGCCACTAACGGCTGCGTCAAATTGCAGTTCGGCACCCACCCGGGAGTTGTCGCGGGAGAAAAATTCAATGATCTCCGTGTATTTTCCGTCTTTCAGGGTGTAGCGCCCGCCGCCCGTGCCGGAGAACTCTCCGGTCTGAGTGTTAATAGCCAGCCACTGAAAATGCCCGTCCGCCATCATTTTATAGGTTCTTCGGGCGCCCGGGGTCATCTTATTGATCTCCCCCTGGGCATTGGCGCGGCCCGTAATCACCCAAAGTCCGGTAAGCGCGTTTTGAGCCTCCGCATCCGCCCGCGTAAAAGAAATACCGTTAAATTCCAGGGCCTTCTTTTTCGTCTTCGTCATAAACGACTGCTGCGTACCCACCATAGAAGGGTCGGCCGAATTGAACTCTACCCCAATGTGTACCGCGCCGCCTTTTTGCATTTCGTACTTTCCGCCCCAGGTCTTGAGAAAGGTATCCGGCTGATATTCAGTAATGGAAATGTAACCGTCGGTAGCCAGGATCAGCGTGGTCTTACCGGATTCATGGTGTTTCCACCCGCCCGCAAGCGACTGGCTACTGGCCTGAAACGCGATCAGGCAGAAAAGAGATAAGATCAGAGACTTCATGATGTTAAGAGTTTACATTAAATTTGCCCTAAAAAAGATAAATGCCTAAAGTACTATTCATTGACCGCGACGGAACCATCATTGCCGAACCGCCCCTCGATTTCCAGGTAGACTCCCTCGAAAAACTGGAGTTCCTTCCCAAAGCTATTTCAAATCTAAGAAAAATATCGGAAGAAAACGAATTTGAACTGGCCATGGTAACGAACCAGGACGGACTGGGTACCGATTCTTTCCCGGAAGATACCTTCTGGCCCGCACACCAGAAAATGATGCGGACCCTGGAAAATGAAAATGTACATTTTGAGGAGATATTTATCGACCGGACCTTTGAGCATGAGCACGCGCCCACCCGGAAACCGGGCACCAGGTTACTGGGAAAGTACCTCGGCAATGCGGCCTATGACCTGGGCGGATCTTTTGTGTTGGGCGACCGCCTCACCGACATGCAGCTGGCCGTCAATCTGGGCGCCAAGGGCATTTTTATCGGAAAGGAATTGCCGGAAAATGCCAGCGAAGAGCAAAAGAAAGCTACGGCGCTGGTGACCGACGACTGGGATGCGATCTACGAATTTCTGAAGATGCCCGCGCGGGTAGCCGAAGTGCAACGCACCACCAAAGAAACGGATATTTTCATCCGTCTGAACCTCGACGGACAAGGCAAAAGCGATATCTCCACCGGTTTAGGCTTCTTTGATCACATGCTCGACCAGCTGGCCCGCCATTCGGGTGCGGATCTCACCATCCGGGTAAACGGAGACCTCCATATTGACGAACATCATACCATTGAAGACACGGCACTGGCTCTGGGCGAAGCCTACCTGAACGCCCTGGGCGACAAAAAAGGAATCAGCCGCTATGGATTCCTGCTGCCTATGGACGAATGCCTGGCCCAGGTGGCCATAGACTTCTCCGGCCGCCCCTGGTTGGTCTGGGAGGCCGAATTTCGTAGGGAAAAAATAGGGGAGATGCCGACGGAAATGTTTATGCATTTCTTTAAATCGTTTTCCGACACCTCAAAATGTAACCTCAATATCAAAGTGGCAGGAGAAAACGAACACCACAAGATTGAGGCCATCTTCAAGGCCTGGGCCAAAGCCATTAAAATGGCCGTGAAGAGAGAACTCAAAGAGATTGACCGCCTCCCCAGCACGAAAGGAATGCTTTAATTGTTAATGGTTAATTGTTAATGGTTAATGATGGACAAACGCCCATTGATAATTAACCATTAACCATTAACCATTAATCATTGACCATTAAACAATCGATCATTTCTTCAGCCTCACGTCTCCGTTATTCGCCCTGATAATGATGACCCTTTTCGGGGTGTCGTCTTCCCCGATCACGGCATCGAAATATTTGGTGTTGCCGTGGCTTTTGCTGGCGTCTTTTTTGATTTTGGCATCCACACCCTGTCCTATAAAGAACTGTCCATTCGTGGTTTGAACGTTCAGTAGTCCGTTAAAGGAAGGGAGTAGGATGTCCGAGTAATTGGTGTTGATCATCAGTTTTTTCAGATCGGCGTTGAGGTGGCCCAGTTGCAGGTCGTTGGTAAACGATACGTTCAGTTCTATCTCTTCGCCCAGGTTATTTAACACAGACTTCGAGTATTTCAGGATGCCTTTTATATTTTCCAGGTTTTCGGCTACCAGTACTCCCTTTTCGAAGTGGAGGTCTGCGTTTTTAGCAGTATAGATATTGATATCGGAGTTCACTGAGTTCAATGTGGCGCCGATAAGTTCGCGGATATCGGCCGTACTGAACCGCATGTTGACATTGCTTTTGATATTGTTGATCACGGGCGCTTTCAGGTTGCCGTGCTGTATACTTACCTGCAAAGGTGCATAAAATGCGGGCAATTCCACATCGCCGAAACTGTTATTCACCTGTAGGGGGATATGGGCGGGCATTTGAATGACGTAATCTACCGTGCAGTAGCTGGTTTTGGGATCGCGCGTCTGGATCAGGGCCGAATTGGCCATCCAGGTCTGAAGTACCAGCACATTATTCCGGACCGTATTTTTGATATCGATATTTTCCAGATACCGGTTGATCATCGTATTGTTAACGGCGTTGGCCTTTACGGTCACCTCTACCTGGATGGTTTTCTTGTCCCAGTGCATGACTTTCACGTTCCCGAACTGATTGGTGACATTGACCTGCACCATGTTCCGGGCGTCAAAAGTCAGGCTGAACTGTTTTGTTTTTTCAATCCAGGCCTGGTTTTCGGCGAAGGCGAACTTCACCGAAAGCAGGATTATCAAACCTATTGCCTTTTTCATCTGTATTCCTGTTTGTACTCAATTTCAATCCGTTGCAAAACGCGCTTACATATAACTTTTTGTTCGCTTTTCGGCGATCCGGGTCTGCTGGTTCAGCAGTTCAATCTGCCATTCCAGGTTCCGGATCATGGCGCTGACAAGGGCCTCCCGGTTCGGATTGTTCGGCAATTGCCCTTTCAGGTACTCAAAATCTTCCTGGAGATCGGAAAGGTCCTGGCTAAACGTTTCTTCCAGTTCCGGCTGATTACTCACCAATGTTTCCAGGCGGGCTTTTTTCTGATCCACTTTATGGGTATACGTCACCAGGGCGGCATCGTACTTTGCGAGGCCGGTGGTATCTTTTCCTCCCGTTTTCAGTCCGATCAGGTAACCTGCCCCCAGGAAGACCAGTAAAGCCGCCGCGTAGCGCAGGTAGGTGTTCCAGGGTGTTTTTTGCCGGGGCAAACGGCTCCGGATATTCCCCCACACTTCATGCGAGACCTCGTCTTCAAAGGCTTCTTTGTGTTGTCGTATATATTCTTCCAGTTTCATTTTGTGAAATCTTTGTTGTTCACCCTTGTCTTGTACAGCTCCAGCAATCTTTGTTTGGCGCGGATAAATTGCGAACGGGAAGTCACCTCCGATATGCCCAGTATTTCGCTGATTTCCTTGTGGTCATAGCCTTCAAAGAGATACAGGCTCAGTACCAGGCGATATCCTGGAGACAACTCGTTGATCAGCATTTTCAAAATTTGTATTGTATTGACATTTTCTTCAAAATCATCGTTTTCTTCTTCTGTCAGGTTGGCCTGAAACGGGTCGATTTCCTCAAAATGAAGGCGCCGGTTCCGGAGTCGGCCAATGCTTTTATTCACCACAATCGACTTGAGCCAGGCGCCAAAGGTAGAATCGCCCCGGTAATAATCAATTTTCATAAAACCATCCAGAAACGCTTCCTGAAGTACGTCTTCCGCTTCTTCTTTGCTTCCTACAATCCGCAGCGAGGTATTGTACATGGCTTTGGAATACAGCCTGTACAATTCATATTGCGCCTTCGAATTTCCTTTACGGCATAATTCTACCAGCTTGGTGGTTTCCTCCTGACGTGTAAAAAATTGCAAATTTTATTTAGGTTTCATAGCAAAGACACCGATGGACACGGTGATGTTGCATACTCCCGGAAAAAAAAGCAAATAACCGCAAATATTTTTGAAGAATGCCTTAGTTTTGTCGGATACCAGATGAAATATGCATTTAACCGATTTGATAGGAAATACGCCTTTGGCAGAGATTTTACGCCTCAATCCCAATCCTAAGGTGAAGATTTACGGGAAGCTGGAAGGAAATAACCCGGGCGGAAGTATAAAAGACCGCGCGGCGTTGAACATGATCCGAAGCGCCATGGAACGGGGAGACATTCGGCCCGGAATAAAACTGATTGAAGCCACCAGCGGCAATACGGGCATTGCGCTATCCATGTTGGCCGCTTTGTATAAATACCCCATAGAGCTGGTGATGCCGGCCAACTCCACCCGGGAAAGGGTCTTGTCTATGGAAGCCTTCGGCGCCAAAGTCACACTGCTGGACTCCATTGAGGCCTGCCGGGATTATGCCGATGAAAAGGGGGCGCGGGGAGAGTATTACCAGTTCAACCAGTTCGCGAACCCAGACAATTACCTGGCGCATTATAAAACCACAGGGCCGGAAATCTGGAGAGATACCCAAGGACAAATCACCCATTTTGTAGCTTCTATGGGTACTACGGGCACCATCATGGGGACTTCCATGTTTTTGAAAGAACAAAGTCCGGCCGTGCAGATAGTGGGTTGCCAGCCCGCAGACGGAGCCTCCATCCCGGGCATCCGCCGCTGGCCGGAAGAATACCTGCCCAAAATCTTTGACCCCCGCCGGGTAGATACTATCTTTGATGTATCTGAAGAGGAAGCGAAGACCACGGCGGTAAAACTCGCCCGGGAAGAAGGACTGTCTGTGGGCGTCAGCTCCGGAGGACAGGCCCATGTAGCGTTCCGACTGGCAGAAACCCTCGACTCCGGTATCATTGTGTTCATTTGCTGTGACCGCGGCGACCGCTATCTGAGCAGCGGGCTGTTTGGTTAATGATCAATTTTAATGGTTAATGATTAATGGTCAATGATTAATGATATGGATTTGTTTTCTTTCTCCAGTAATACCGTCGCTCAAAGCTCCCAACCCGGAACTCGGAAC
>JBEBRS010000027.1:0-20106 GCA_040394705.1 Leadbetterella byssophila | reverse complement strand
AATTAATGCGGTAAAAAAGGAAAATGATTGTAATTTAGTGCGCGATCGTTCGCCCTGTAAATCATGAGAAACCCCTGTCTGCTGCTTGTCGGTATACTCCTGCCTTTGTTCCTTTCTGCGCAAACCCGCCCCAAGAGTGAGGCCGAGCGAAGAGCCTGGGCCAGAAGCGTGTACAAGGAGGCTATCCTGAACCACGATTCCCTCCAATTGGCCGAGGCTTATTACCTTCTGGGGAAATTGGAAAATATGACCTCCGGCAATTACCTTAAGGTTAGGCTGTGGTATCTGAAGGCGCTCTGGATACTGGAAAAGTATGAGCCAAGCTATGAGCTGGCGCGCCTCTATCTGCGACTGGGGGATAACGAGCTGACGAGGGAGAATTATAAGGAAGCGTTGCTTTATTTTTACAAAGCACTATCTATTAGTAAGGTTTCGGGGAGCGATCCTGCTGCTGCCAACACCTTGGCTTACCTGGGCCATTTTTATGCGGGCTATGGCCAACATGGAGGCGGTAAGGGAACCTCTAATCCCTACATTAATTTTGACAGTGCCGCATCGTACTATGATCAGGCAGAACACCTGGTTCTAAAAATACACGACAAAGAGGGCCTTGCCAATATAACCGTAGCAAAAGAGAAGTTGAGTATGATGCGCGGCACAGGTATAGACCACTCCCTCCTGAGCAGGACGGCCGTAAGTGTGAGCGGGCAGCGGAATACGGTAGAGATTCTCACCTTATTGACGCTGGCGGAGAGTTTTAGCGTGAAGAAAGACTTTGAGGAAGCCCTTGTGCGCCTGGATAAAGCAAAAAAGATTCAGGAAGAATACCTGGCGTATGACCGGATAGCCGAGCAGATGGTGACGGACGGGTACCTGGCTTTTTATGAAAAGAAAGAAGATTGGTCGGCGGCATACCACCTGCTTAAGCAGAAGATTAAAAAAGAACCTTCTGGCGAAGCTTGGCAAGCGGAAGAAGTCAGTACCTTGAAGAACTATTATGAATCGGAGCAAAAAGAAATTGTACTCCAAAGCCAGGAAGAGGAACTGAAACTTCAGAGGGAAAACATTCGCCTGCAACAAAGTTCAGCCACCTTTATGGAGCTGCTGATTGTCCTGACAGTATTGTCGGCAATCGTATTCTACCTCCTCTACCGGAAAAACAGGAGGATCAGTCGTCAGAATGCCCTGCTGGTTCAGGAGCAAAGCCACCGTTTCAGAAACCATCTCCAGGTAGTTTCCGACCTGATGGGTACCGACCCCGGCACGGCCACGGAAGAGGGGCAGGCCCGCCTGAGCGTGATGGCGGTGTTGCACAGACAGCTTTACCGCAAAGACCAACTGGGTGCTCTGCCTTTAGACCGGTTTTTTAAGGAAATCGTAAGTGGGATCCTGGAGATTTTTGGCTTCCGGCAGGTAGAGGTAACCTACGCGGTCCCGGCCCTGGAGGCAAGTCCGGAGGAGGCCCTCTCCCTCGGATTGGTGGTGAGTGAGCTGACCACCAATGCCTGCAAATACGCGTTTCCGGGCCATCCCGCCCCCCGGTACGAAATTACTATGGAAAGCACCGGCCACGAATTTGTTCTGAGGGTGAAAGATAACGGACTGAACAATCGCCCTACTCGTTCGGGTACGTCCTTCGGTATGAAGATCATCGATCTCCAGGTAAGGCAGCTGAACGGAAAACACCTCTTCTACGAAGAAGAGGGGTGGGTTTTTGAAATGCGCTATAAGGGCGGGAAAGGGAAGAAGTGGTGGAGATGAAAATATAAACGAAAACCTATGAAACCTTTGAAAATCCTGGTGGTAGAAGACCAGCTGTTAACTGCCGAGCGTATCCGGGAAACCCTGGAAGGGGCCGGTTATGAGGTGATTGCCCTGGCCCGATCGTACGAAGAAGCCCTGGTGGCGGCGGTAAAATCGAGGCCCGACCTGATGATTATGGATATAGAACTGGACGGCTCAGACGGTATTCATGCTACACATGACATCCGGAATGTTTTCCGGGTTCCCGTGGTTTTTCTTACGGGAAAAGAGGACGCGGAAACCTTTGCCAGGGCATCGGAAACACAGCCCGAAGGGTATCTCCTGAAACCTTTTAAGCCGCGTGATCTTATCCACCAGGTAGACCTGGCCTATAGCCGTTCTGCCAGGAGGGCGGCCACGGCTGACGATGTATTTGTGTGGGATAACGGCAGCCATATCCGGATACGGCGTAATGAAGTGATTCTGATGGAAGCACAAAGGGTGTTTACCTCCATTTACAGCACGGGCAGTTCCGAACCCCTGATTGTGACCATGAACCTGGGCCATATCAGCAAGTACTTCCCGGAGCCGCATTTTTACCGTTTATCCAAATCTCTGGTGGTGAACCTTCATTTCCTAGAGAAAGTGAAAGAAAATGAGCTGTTCTTTGAGGGAATGAAAAAGACCATGACGATTTCAGAGCCCAAGAAGAGTGAACTGAAAAAGCAATTGCACATTATCCGTTCTCCCCGGGCCACAAAAACGGATGTGGTGTAGTGGCCGGTTAGATTAGTTTTAGTGGTATTCTTTCTCCTCCACGGCGGATCGACTCATAAATGGCGGCCATGATCTTCATGTCTCTCAGGCCTTCTTCGCCGTCACAGTTGGGTAATGAATCTCCCGCCAGGAAATGCCGGCTCATGCCTTCCAACTGGTACTTCTGATGGGTGACCACCGGTTGATCCACCGGTCCTTTTCCGGTGCGGGCCTGCATAGGGCCATAGCCGAATGCCGGCGAGAGTTCAAAGAAATCTTTGTTTCCGGCCACATACAGCCGGTCAAAATGGTTGAAATTATACGTGGTAGCGCAGTTGGCAATCACGCCGCTGGGGAAACCCATCTGCCAGGTGATGGTCTCATCTACTTCGCTAAATTTTATCGGATCCGTCTTTAGTTCCTGCGCCGCTACCCAAATGGGTTCCTCGCCGGTGGCATAGCGGGCCCCGTTAATGCAGTAGATGCCTACGTCATACATGGCACCGCCACCAGCCAATGCCTTTTTGAGTCGCCATTGGGTGGGGTCCCCGATGCGAAAGCCCATGTTAGCATTCACGAAACTGATCTGGCCGAACTCACCTGCCGTTCGCATACGGATGAGCTCACGGGTGAAGGGTTCGAAATGCAGGCGGTAGCCAATCAGCAGTTTTACATTATGCTGTTTGCAAACGGCAATCATCTCTTCCGCCTCGGTGACGGTGATGGCCATGGGTTTTTCGCAGATCACATGTTTGCCGGCCCGGGCCACTGCAAGGGTATGCGGATGGTGGGCTGAATTTACAGAGGTCACATAAACTACATCAATATCCGGATTATTCCTGAGGTTGCCCATCTCTTCATAGCTGTAACAGGAACGGGCGGGGAGCTGGTATTTTTCCTGCCAGGTTTTGATTTTTGAAGACGTGCCGCTAATTACACCGGCTATTTTAATATGCGTACTGCCCTGGATGGCCTCGGCACAACGGTTGGCATAGGAGCCTAACCCGCAAAATGCCACCCGGAGAGGTCGTGCCGGACTGGCATGCAGTTTTTCTACAAGGGGCAGGAAAACCGCAGAGGCGGCTATTTGACGGAAAAAATCCCTTCTCGTTTTCATACATCACATATTTCTACACCCTGTTTCAGGGAAGCCAGGGCATCCTTTGCTTTGGGTACAAATTCCTGTCCGATAAATCCGGTATAGCCCGTGTCCATAATCGCCCTGATGATGGCCGGATAGAACAATTCCTGGGTGTCATCTATTTCATTGCGACCCGGTACGCCCGCCGTATGGTAATGGGCAATGTACTTGTGGTGTTTTCGGATGGTGGCAATCACGTCGCCTTCCATGATCTGCATGTGGTAGATGTCATAAAGCAACTTGAAGTTTTCAGAGCCTACTGCCTGGCAGAGTTTCACCCCCCATTCGGTAAGGTCACATTGGTAGTCTTTGTGATTCACTTTGCTGTTCAGCAATTCCATGACCAGGGTAATTCCATGTTTCTCAGCCGACGGCATCAGTTTTTTGAGGCCCAGGGCACAGTTTTCAATGCCCTGCTCGTCTGAAAGGCCGCGGCGGTTGCCGGAGAAGCAAATGATTTTGTCGAGACCTGCTGCCTTCAATTTCGGAAAAATGGCCTCGTAGCTAGCTATTAATTCATCATGCAGCTTGGGGTCGTTGAATCCGCGTTCAATGCCCAGGCCGGCACCCTGAGGCATGGCACAGGTAAGGCCGTACTTTTGAATAATGGGCCACTCCTCAGGCCCCTGAAGCTCAATGGATCCTATGCCCATTTTTACCGCTTCTTCACATAATTTTTCCAGGGGAATGGAATTGAAACACCAGCGGGAAACCGAGTGCTTGACGCGTCCTTTCAGCGTGGCGGGCAGCACTTTCTCAGAGGCGGCAAATGCCTCTCCCAGGGTGAGGCCTACGGCTGCGGTGGTCATCATACTTTTCAATGCTTTTCTACGGGTAGAGGTGTTCATGGTCAAATGTTCTTATGCTATTGTTCTAATTTATTGCAAGCATCTGAAAAATATCGAATATTCAAAATTTTATGGAAGGATTTTGGAAATAATGTTATATTTTTTTGAAGGAAAAGCCAGGCTGTCGTTGCCCTTCGGTAAGAATTTTGAGTAAGTGCTGTCCCGGCGTGAGCTTCTCCCGGGACAGCACGGTTATATACCTCCCCATTGCTAAGGGAAGACGATCTTTCAGAGGCGCAAACGTACCCCTGCGGTGATCCATCTTGGCGGCTGTACTACAAACCCATGTTCAAAATATTTCGTATTGAAAAGGTTATTGGCATCCAGCGTAAAGGTAATGGCCTTAAAGCCGTAGGCAAGTCGGACATCTACCAAACTGAAGGAGCCGTAATCAACCGGAGGTGTGGCGTTGTCCCACGCATACTGTCCGGCTCGGCTTTTCCAGGTGTACCACCCGCTGAGGGAGAGGTTTTTGACGGGTTCAAAGAACAGCCCCGCGGAGAGTTTGTGTTTGAGGTAATTGAGGGTGTAAAACGACTGGAAGCCGTCTTCTTTCCGGTTGGCTGAAATCCAGGCGTAGTTCAGGGAAATCCGCGTAATTCCGATCCGGTTGGCCGGTAAGGCTAGCGTATGGGCCGTTTCCAGACCGTAGCGGTGAATGTCGTCGATGTTTTCCATAAGGGGTACATCCGACGAAGGCCGTTTGATCTTGTCGATGGCGTCTTCTGTAGCAGTATAGAAAGCCGAGTATTGGGCCGAATACCGGCTCTTCTGTGTCTTGAAACCTATTTCCTGGGTCCATGCCTTTTCGGGAAGGAGGTTGGGGTCTCCGGCTACGGTGGCATTGTTCAGGTAGAGCTCGGTGAAGGTGGGGAACCGCAGGGAGCGGTTGACCGAGTAGTACAAACGGGCGTCGCGGCCCAGGGTGTAGGCCAGGTCAAGGCCGGGAAAAAGGGAAAATCCGAATTCGGAGTTGATATTGGCCAGCGTACCTGCGTTCAGGATAAACCGGTTCCAGGAGGTACTGTGTTCCACGAAGAGAGAGTAATTGTCGCGGCGTTTGCCGTAGGTGTAGAACAGGTTGGGCCAGCCCGGAATATCTTCGGCCTCGTGGAGGGCTTCGCCCAGTCGGTTAGATCGTACGGCCTCGTTCCGGTATTCTGCTCCGAAGGCGCTGCTGCCGTGGGCGTGGCGGAGACGGAACTTCCATTCCAGGTCGATTACCCCGGTTTTGTGGAGGTTAAGGAAATTCAGGCGGTCGGTATTGCGGTAGTTGTCGAAATCAAACATGTCGTGATGAAGCCGGTAATTGGCCATAAGGGTGCCGGAGAGGCGGTCGGAAAAGGCGTGTTTCCAGGCGGCGTTCAGCAGTTGGGAAGACACCTCTTCGTACTGGTTATAGTATTTGGGATGATAGAAATTGGAGGCCCCGAAGTCGTTTTGGGTGAAGCCGTAGCCCAGGAGGAGGCTACCGCCCCGGTACTGTTTTTGGGCCTGTAGGGAAGCCGTGTTTTTCCGGTAGCCGGTGGCGGGCATGAAGCCGTCGCTTCCGCCCAGATCCGCCCCTCCGGTGAGGGAAAAGCCGCTTTTCACCCAGGCGCCGCCGAGGGAAGTATTCCATGTGCCGTATTCACCGGCGGAGAGGCCCACTTCCAGTTCAGACGCGGAGGGGGTACGGGTAATGATGTTGATCACCCCGGAGAAGGCGCTGGGACCGAACACGCGGGAGGCACCACCCTGCAACACTTCTATTTTTTCGATCATGGAAAAGGGGATAGGGATATTGAGGGAATGGTGACCGGTTTGAGGGTCATTGACCTTGACGCCATCCACGAGAATGAGGGTTTGGTCGTAATGCCCGCCGCGTATGCTGATGTCGGCCTGAACACCGAAAGCGGAGCGGGAGCGCACATCCACATTGAGGGCGTATTGCAGTACGCCGTCGAGGGTTTTTACGGGGGAGGCTTCAATCATTCGGCGGTCGATTACGGTTACGTTCCGCGCGGTGTTTTTTAGCTCATTTCGTACGATACCGGCGGTGACGGTCACGGTTTCCAGATGCAGGGTGTCGGTTTGAGCGCCTGCGGACCCGGCGAGCAAAAGCAGAAATATATATTTAAATAGTTTCATTATTGTAATACTATAGATTTGTAGTTTTATATATTTATATAAATATATAATTAAAGAAATATTGAATAATAAATAAATAGTGAAATCAAAGTGATCTTTGTGAATTTCCGTTGTGGCTCTGCGAAATAGTTGCACTTGAGTTGCTTGCATAGTGTGCAAAGAACAGAGCGTGTTTTGTCACAAAGGGCGCAGTATATTTTTCGCAAAGGGTACTACGTATTTTTCACAAAGGGTACTACGTGTTTTTCACAAGTGGCACAGTGTGTCTTTCACAATGGAACACTACGTATTTTTCACAAAGGACACGGGATGTTTATCACAAAGGATATACGGAGTGGAAGGGTGGCGTCTTCGTCCACCGGTTTTTTAGCGAGTATTTTGAAATTGATTTTTCCGGAAGAGGTTTCCGGGAGATTTTCAGCGTAAAGAGGCGAAGGGAACAGCGGGGAGTACAGGGCCTTTTTCAGGAGAAAAAGGTGCAGTTCGTTCTGACTTTTGGGGGTTTCCCGGTGCAGCAGGAGGGTGGGCCGGCGGCTTGCCGGGCTTGCGATCTCCTCCGCCAGGGGGTTCACCTCCCGGCGCTGAAACATTTTACCGCCTCTTCCCAACAGACACAGGTAGCCCTTCTGGTCTATAAAACCCAGGTCGGAAACGGTGGGACAACGGCGGTAAGCCGGGGAGACATACGGACTTTCCACCCAGATTTTATCGTTGCGCACGCGTAGGCTGACGCCGGGGAAGGGTCTGCCGGCACAGGCGGGTTTCCCGATAATCTCCCGGTTCTGGAGGTAGGTAATATGGCCCAGTTCCGCCGCACCGTAGTATTCCGTCAGGCAAGCGTCGGGGAAAATCCGGAGCAGTTTTGCCGCCAGGGCCGGGTCGAGCTTTTCTCCGGCACTTACCGCGGATTTTACCCCGGGGAAAACCAGGTTATCGGGCAGAAGCCGGTAGTGCGAAGGCACAAGAAAAAGGCTGCTGATATTTTCGCGGCGGATGAGGTCGGCCCATTGGTCGGCATCCGCAAGGGGTGTCAGCACCACCGTAGCGCCCAGCCAGAGGGTATGCAGCACAGTATTCAGGTTGGCCGAATACCCGAGGGCGTCTACCGTCATGACCCGGTCGTCTGCGCCCACCCGGAAAATTTCCGACTGCATGGGGAAAGCGCTGAACCAGGAGCGGTAATCTTTCCAGAGAATATCGTTGGGCCTTAGAATACCCAGGAAGAGGTCGTTTTCGGCGGGACGGTAGGCGCTTCGCATCTCTTCCGAAGGGGAAGGGATGAAGTCGAGCAGGTGCAGACCGTGCTTTTCGGCCAGGGCCAGCTTTCCCGAGATATTTTTTCCGGAGAAAACCCCTTTCTGTCCTGCAAAGAGGAGGGCCAGAAAGTTGACCAGGTTTTCGGTTTCGGAAGGGTGGCACAGCAGGTAGTCGGCCGGGTGGCGCCGAAACCATCCCGCTCTCTCCCTGACCTGCCTCAACAACTCTCCATAGCAGATCTCTCCGCCCGGATATTTCAGGGCTACTTTAGAGGGATCGGTGCTTAGGAGACGTTCAAAAAGCATGTTCAGGGCCTTAAAGGAGGAATTTGGTCAAGGTAGTGAAAGGCCTCGGAGAAACGCTTTTTCTCCCTCAGAAGAGTTTCGCAAAACGCCCTGTTACGGATCTCAAACAATTCCCGTTGCCCGGCAACCCGGAAGGTGCCCCGTTTCAGGTAATAATTGAGTTTTTTCCCCAGGTAGTTGAACCACCATTGTTTGCGGAGGGCAGTAAGGAGTGATTTACGGCCCGTTTTTTCCAGGTAGTGCAGCTGGTAGACCAGCACAAAAACATCGGCTGCACCGAATCCGTACGTCATGTTTTTCAGGCGCTCCCAGGTGATGCGACTGTCTGCGGTGAAGTGTTTGAACTTCAGTTCGTTCGAATAGTAAATCTTATACCCCAGCAAACGGGTAATAAAGCACATTTCGCTGTCGGCCCCGCCGCTTTGCCGGTTGCCCACCCGGCCTTCCAGGAAGGGCTGCCAGTTCAGGGCGTAGAGGTGATCGTAGACTTCTTTTCTTACGCTCAGTCCGGCGCCGGGTACCAGGGCGTCTTCCGTAATGTCGGTAAAGGCACCTTCGTACAGCTTCCCGATGGCGAAGGCATGTTCGTTCTCTCCGAACCAGGCGGGGGGAGTAGTTTCGAAATCGCCTTCTCCGGCGCAGCCGATCAGCCCGATTTCCGGGTCTTTATAGTAATTGAAAATGGTTTTTATCCAGTCGGGCGCCACCCGGTTGTCGTCGTCTACCACGCTGAGAATGGAGTAACGGGCCGCCTGTATGCCGGCTTTGCGGGCATGGGCCTCGCCCATACGGGGTTCCAGAATCACACGAAGCGGAGCTACCGGGTTTTCTTTCCAGGTTTGTTCGGCTACAGCCACGGTCTGGTCGGTAGATTGGTTATTGACCAGCACCACTTCCCAGGGTATTCCCTCAAAATCCTGCTGCCCTTGCAGGTGGCGCAGGGTTTCGGAAATCACTTTTTCACTGTTATAACAGGCGATAATGACTGAAATGCCGTTCACTTAAAAATCCGGAATAGAAGGTGGTACAATCGTATTTCAAAAGGAATTTCCCATTTGCCCTCAGGCAGTTTCCGGGCCCAGTGGAGGGCGGTTTTCCGGCGGACCGCGAAAGGTATGGCATAATGCCGGTAAATATAACGGATAACCCGGAATCCTTCCGAAAACAGGAGTCCTTCCTTTTCCGACCGGAAGGAAACATTGCCCGCGTGCCGCCGGAAGAGATTCAGGCGCCGGTCGGCCCGCCTCACGCCGGTGTCGGCTGCCACCTGCACCCAGAACATCCAGTCGCCCGTGTACCGGAAGGTACGTAACGCCGGGAAATCCACTTTTTCTGTCAGGTGTTTCCGGAAGACCGCCGAGCTGGCATTGTAGATGAGGGGGCCACGAAGAAATTCGCTGCGGAGAAGCTCTTCGCCCGTCCAGGTCTTGTCGCCCGTCTCATGGTCCGGCCGGTGAATTTCTGCACCCTTTTCATCTATCCAGACGGAAGACGTAAAAAATACGCCGGTTTCCGGGTGATTATCTAGTACGCTGACTGCCTCGGAGAGGAAAGAGGGTTCCGCGATATCGTCGCTTTCGGCTATCCAGATGTATTCTCCCCGCGCCAGTTCGATTCCTTTTTCCCATTGCACAAAGGTAGAACCGGAGTTTTGGGGATTTTGGAGGAAATGGGTTACCCGTTTATCCGAAGCGTATTGGTTCAGTATTTCCCTGCTGTGGTCGGAAGAATGGTCGTCGAGCAGGATGACTTCGAAGTCGGTAAAATCCTGGTTCAGGATACTCTCCAATCTTTCCGTCAGGTAAGCGGCATGGTTGTAATTGGGCAATATGACCGAAACTTTTGGCATATCAGGCCCATCCGTGGCTTTGGCGGAGTATACTGTCTTCCTTGACAAAACAAATATCGAGCTGCCCCAGGGCCATGTCCATGGGGCGGTTGGTAAAACCGGCGAAGTCGTAGATCACGTAACCTCTTTCGGTCATGTAGGCGATGATGTCGTGCAGGAGGGGCTGGTTGGGTGCAAATTTGAAGAGGGAGGCCTCCAGGATAAAGACCTCGGTTTTGCCGAAGATGCCTGCTGCGCCTTTCAGTACCTCAATCTCAAAGCCTTGTACATCAATTTTGCAAATGTCGGGTACGGGCATTTCTCCCCGGGCGATAAGCCCGTCAATGCTGTAAACGGGAACCTTTTTTTGTGTTTTTCCGTCAGCTTGCCCTTCTTCCAGAAGGAAAGAGGAACCTGCGAAGTCTTCCCACATGGTGAGGGTCAGTTCTCCGTCTTCCGCGCCTGCGCCCCCAAAAAAGGCCTTGCCTTTCCGTCCCGCAAGAAACTTGTCAATCCCGGGTTTTAATTCTTCCTGGGGTTCAATGAGGTAGTAGGCCGCGTCGGGCAGAATACCGGCCGCCAGTACGCTCCAGTCGCCTTTGTGTGCGCCCACATCCAGGATAGTGCGAACTTGCAGCCCCCTGGCTTTGAGGCTTTTCAGAAAGAGTCTCATGTCGCCCGATATCCCGTTTTTACTTTGCACGTGATAGCCGAAGCGGTGGGCAAGAGACTGGATCAGGTCTTTTAGTTTTTTCATTGATATGCAATAGTTCCGAGTGCTTAGTTCCGAGTGCTGAGTTTTTAGTTCTGCGTACGTTTATTATCCCCATAGCTCACAGCTCATAGCTCACCGCTATACGGAGTTAACACCTGCTGAGTGGCTTCCAGGAAAGCCCGTTTCCACTTGCGGTCGGGTTCGAGGTGGTTTCCTTCGGCCCATTCGTTCCAGGCATTGATAAATACAAAGTTTTCTTCCGGAGAATAGACTTCACTTTCCGTACAAACATGCTCCAGCCAGTCGCGGTATAGTTCCGGCATAGAATTATGCATAATAAACGCGTCGTTTTTTCTCCTCGGGCTATTGTCCCATCCCGGTACCACGGCCCGGAAATGTTTTTGAGACAGCACCGGTTTTTCCTTCATTCTGCGGACCACTTCGGCATAATCGATTTTCCGGTAAGTTTGTCCGAGAGAAAGTTTATTTTTCAGGCGGTCGGTCAGGTTCGGCACCACTTTCAGGTGAGACCAGTCGGGTTGCCAGTCGATCACAATGTCCAGTCCGGTTTCCTCTGCGCTCACCTCAAACTCCGAGGAGGTCAGGATACCGCCGAGGTAGAGGTCTTCCAGTCCGTTTTCCCGGGCCGTTTCCCTCCAGATGGCTACGGTTTTTTTCAGGTCCGGGATGATATGGGTATTGTAAAACAGGAAAAACGGTTTGTTCCCGATCCGGATATACCTCTTATCCTGGAAAACGTTCGTGCAGAGATAGCGGGCATGGTTCCGGTGATCTTCTTCCGAATAGTGTTGTTCCATGAGTATTTCCTTATCTTTTCCGTCCCATCTTCTCGACCAGTTTTCGTTGGCCCAGGCCAGCATGAAAGGGAAGTCGGGTTTGCCGGAGGCCAGGATTTCCTGCACGGGCCTTTCCATCAGTTGTTTCCCGTTAAACCAGTAATGGTAATAGCAGAAACCGTAGAGGCCGTACTCCTGCGCCATACGGGCCTGGTCTTCCAGCGACTGCAATAAGCGGAGGTCGTAAAAACCCAGATCGGCCGGCAGATGAGGCTGGTAATGGTCTTTGAAACGCGGTCGCGCCTTCACCGTGTTGGTCCACTCGGTAAAGCCTTTGCCCCACCAGGCATCATTTTCAGGGAAGGGGTGGAACTGGGGCAGCACCACAGCCAGAGCTCTTAGTTTCTTATCGGTCTGCACTACGCTGATTTTCGTATTTGAGGTGCGAATTTACTATAAAAAGCGCTAAATCCGCCGGAAGTTGAAAGAATGAGGTCGAAAATTCAATTAAAAATGTTTAATTTGTATGGGAATCTAACAAACACATAAAGAATGGCCAAGGCTGCCGAACCTAAGGAAACACCATTAAATAAACAGTACAATCAGATCAAGGCCAAATACCCCGGCGCCATGCTGCTCTTTCGGGTAGGAGACTTTTACGAGACTTTTGGAGAAGATGCCATCAAAGCTTCGAAGATACTGGGCATTGTGCTGACCCGCCGGAATAACGGGGGCTCAAACGATGAGCTGGCGGGTTTTCCGCATCACTCCCTCGATACGTATCTGCCCAGGCTGGTGCGGGCCGGACAGCGGGTGGCCATTTGTGACCAGCTGGAAGACCCCAAATCGGTCAAGGGCATCGTGAAACGGGGCGTGACCGAGCTGGTTACGCCGGGGGTATCGTTTAACGATAACGTGCTGGATGTCCGCCAGAACAACTACCTGGCTTCGGTGCATTTTGCCGGTGACGACCAGTTGGGCGTGGCTTTCCTGGATATCAGTACAGGCGAATTTTTCACCACGGAAGGCACTACTGCCTATGTGGATAAGCTGGTACAGGGGTTCAGTCCGGCCGAGATTCTCTATTGCAAAAAACACAAAAAGCGGTTTGAACAGCTTTTCGGTGATAAGTATAACACGTATACGTTTGAAGAATGGGTGTACGCCTACGATTTTTCATACGACCTGCTCATACGGCATTTTAAAACCAATAACCTGAAAGGGTTCGGGGTAGAAAACCTGAGGGAAGGAATTACCGCTGCGGGCGTGATTCTCCAGTACCTGAACGATACCGAACACCGGGAAATGAACCATATCAGCCGTCTCAACCGGTTGGATAAGGAAAATTACGTGTGGCTCGACCGCTTCACCATACGTAACCTGGAATTGATTTTTGCCCAGTACGAAGGCGGGGTGCCGCTGATTGAAGTGCTGGACCGCACCATTACGCCCATGGGCGCCCGCCTTCTGAGAAAGTGGATGGTGCTTCCCCTGAAAAATAAAACACAGATCGGGGAAAGGCTGGACACCGTAGATTTTTTCCTGAAAAACGAGGCGGCTATGGAAACCCTCATTCAGCTGCTTAAACCCATAGGCGACCTGGAGAGGCTGGTGTCGAAAGTGGCGGTTCGTCGCATCAATCCCCGGGAGATGGTGCAGCTCCGGAAGGCTCTGGGCCAGGTGGAACCCCTGAAACGGCTTCTGAATGAAAGTCCCCACCCCGCGCTACAGAAATATACGGCCCAGTTAAACGACTGCGCCTTTCTGACCGACAAGATTGCTACGGAACTGAGGGAAGACGCACCCACCCAGGCTAACCAGGGAAACATGATCCGTACGGGGGTAGACGAGGCCCTTGACGAATTGCACAAAATCGCGTTTTCGGGCAAAGACTACCTGCTGGAAATCCAGGGGCGGGAGTCCCAGCGTACCGGTATTCCTTCCTTAAAAATAGCCTATAACAAAGTTTTCGGGTATTACCTGGAGGTGTCTAACGCGCACAAGGATAAGGTGCCCCAGGAATGGATCCGGAAGCAGACCCTGGTGAATGCCGAAAGGTACATCACCGAAGAGCTGAAAGTGTACGAAGAGAAGATTCTCACGGCCGAGAGCAAGATCCACGAGATAGAGTTCCGGATCTTCAACGAGCTGGTCACTACCGCCGGCGAATTTGTGACCGCCATACAGGAAAACGCGCGGGTGATTTCTACGCTGGATGCCCTCTTGTCTTTCGCGCGGGTGGCCAGGAAAAACGGGTATTGCCGGCCGGTGATTTCCGAAGACCGGGTACTGAACATTAAAGAAGGCCGTCACCCGGTTATTGAGCAGCAGCTTCCTCCTGGCGAAGCCTATATTCCGAACGATCTTTACCTCGACGATGCGGGGCAGCAGATCATCATTATCACCGGTCCGAACATGGCGGGTAAGTCGGCTCTGCTGCGCCAAACCGCCCTTATTGTGCTGATGGCCCAGGTGGGGTGTTTTGTGCCGGCTACATCGGCGGAAGTGGGTCTGGTGGATAAAATATTTACTCGTGTGGGGGCCAACGACAACCTTTCGCGGGGCGAAAGTACCTTTATGGTGGAAATGACGGAAACCGCTTCTATCCTGAATAACCTGGGCGACAGGAGCCTGGTGATTATGGATGAGATTGGGCGGGGAACGAGTACGTACGACGGTGTGAGTATTGCGTGGAGTATTGCCGAATACCTGCATAATAATCCTAAACTGAAACCCCGTACCCTGTTTGCTACGCATTACCATGAACTGAATAACCTGACCCATGATTTGCCCGGCATCAAGAACTTCAATGTATCGGTGAAGGAATTGAACGGGAAGATTGTGTTTCTGCGTAAACTGAAAGAGGGAGGGAGCGAACACAGTTTCGGTATCCACGTGGCCCAGCTGGCCGGTATGCCCCAAAGCGTGGTGCTGAGGGCAAACGAAATTCTCCAGGCGTTGGAAAAGAGCGAAGAAAAGGAAAAGAACAAACAGAAGCTCAGCGAAGCGCCCAAAAACAATTACCAGCTCAACTTTTTCGATCCCGTAGATCCGGTGGGGGAGGAGGTAAAAGAGAACATCCGCTCCCTGGATCTGAATACCCTTTCGCCGATAGAAGCCTTATTGAAACTGAATGAGTTGCAGAATAAATTGAAGGGGTGAGTGGATATGAAAATGCCAAAAAAAAAGTTAGATACTTTGATATCTAACTCGTTTTACTTTTCGTCGATCCGATCGTACTCGGTTTCTTCGAAGTCCTGAAAATCGAAGTCTTCAGGGTGCAATGCATAATCTTCCATTGTCTTGTTGGTTTTGTTGTGAAATGTTTACATTACAAAATTGATCTATTGTGGGCTGATTGCCAAATAATTAAGGTTAAGGAATTATGAAATTGTTGTCTGGTAAAAGTTTAATTCACATTTTTACATGCATAACATGAATCAACCTTATGGCCCGTATCATTTTTTTCTTCTTTCTTTTTCCGGCAATTATTTCCGAGGCGCAGCTCTATGACCTGCGTGCAGAACACCTGACCACACCTCTTGGCATAGACACGCCTCATCCCCGGCTTTCCTGGAAGCAGAAAGATGACCGTCCCGGCGCCGGACAAAAGGCGTACCAGGTGTGGCTGGGTGCTGACTCTATGGCGGTGGCCGGAGAAAAGGTTGGGACGACCGGCAGAATCAGTTCGTCCTCCCACCTCATTACCTATACAAAGGAAAACCTGCAACCCTACACCCGCTATTTCTGGAAGGTGGCCGTGTGGGATCACCTTGGCGGCAAGGCCGTGTCGGACATCACTTCGTTTGAAACGGGACTGATGGAGACGGGCAACTGGCAAGGGGCCTGGATCAGTGACGGTACGGACATCCACCTGAAGCCAGCACCTTATTTCCGACATAGTTTTGATACGGGGAAGAAGATTAGGACGGCCCGGGCGTACATTGCCGCGGGGGGCCTCTTTGAATTGTATATTAATGGCACAAAGATCGGCGATCACGTGCTGGATCCGAATTATACCCGCTTCGACCGGCGGATCCTGTATATCACCCACGACGTGACGCAGGAACTGCGCTCAGGGAAAAATGCAGTCGGTGTACTGCTGGGTAACGGCTGGTACAACCACCAATCTACGGCCGTATGGTATTTTGACCGGGCGCCCTGGCGGAACAGGCCGACTTTCTGTATGGATTTACGAATTACCTACGAAGACGGCTCCGTGGAAACCGTGTCTACCGGCAGAAACTGGAAAACCGCCCTGAGTCCGGTGATCTTCAACAGCATTTATACCGCCGAACATTACGATGCCCGGAAGGAGATTCCCGGATGGAATCGGCCGGAATTTGACGACAGCGCATGGAAGAACTCCACCCTGAGGTCGGCCCCGTCCCTGAATATTGTGGCCCAGGCATTGAGGCCCGTCCGCGCCGTGGACGTAGTAAAAGTCAAAAGCCTGAACAAGCTCAGCGATACGGTCTACGTCTTTGACCTCGGCCGGAACATCTCGGGCGTCAGTAAGATCAGCGTTTCTGGCCCGGAAGGCACGGAAGTCCGCCTTCGTCACTCCGAACGCCTGTACGAAAATGGCCGACCGGATATGTCTAACATTGATGCGCATTACCGGCCCACAGACGACAGCGACCCTTTCCAGACCGATATTTTTATACTGAAAGGGGAAGGCCGGGAAACCTTCATGCCCCGCTTCAACTACAAAGGATTTCAATACGTGGAAGTCACCGCCAGCCGACCGGTGGAAGTACACGACCTCACCGGGCATTTCATCCACTCCGATGTACCGCCCGTGGGAAGGATAACGTCTTCTGACGACATCCTCAACCGCATCTGGGAGGCCACCAATAATTCGTACCTGTCTAACCTGGTGGGCTATCCTACCGACTGCCCTCAACGGGAGAAAAACGGGTGGACCGGCGACGCCCACATTGCCAGCGAAACCGGCCTGTTTAATTTTGATGGCATCACCGTATATGAAAAGTGGCTGGCCGATCACCGCGATGAACAGCAGCCAAACGGGGTCTTGCCGTCTATTATTCCCACGGGCGGCTGGGGCTACGAGTGGGGGAACGGCCCGGACTGGACCAGCACCATCGCCATCATTCCCTGGAACCTTTACCTGTTTTACGGGGATACCAAACCTCTGCGGGATAATTACGAAAATATCAGGCGGTATGTGGATTATATCAATGAACGTTATCCGGATGGCCTGACCTCCTGGGGGCTGGGCGACTGGATTCCGGTGAAGTCGAAAGCACCGGTGGAGCTGACCTCTACCGCGTACTATTACACCGATGCGCGGATACTGGCCGATGCGGCCCGCTTGCTGGGCCACGACGCGGACCACCGGAAATACACGGCCCTGGCCGAAAAAATCCGAAATGCGTTCAATGAAAAATACCTGAATAAGGAAACCGGCCTGTATGGGAGCGGATTGCAAACCGAGCTGGCCGTGCCGCTTTTCTGGGGTTTGGTACCGGAGGAGCTAAAGCAAAAAGTGGCCGATAATCTGGCCGCAAGGGTCAAAGCCGACGGAACCCAACTGGATGTGGGTTTACTGGGAACCAAGGCCCTTCTTCAGGCCCTGAGCGACAACGGCCACGAAGATCTGGCGTATGCCCTGGCCAGCCGCCGCACCTTCCCTTCCTGGGGGTGGTGGATTGTCAATGGAGCCACCACCCTCTACGAGAACTGGCCTATTGACGCCAAATCCGACATTTCCATGAACCATATCATGTTCGGTGAAATCGGTGCGTGGTTATTTAAGGCACCGGGGGGCATTAAACCCGACCCTGCCGCACCCGGTTTCCGAAACGTGATTCTGAAACCCCGTTTTATGGAAGGCCTGCAGCATTTCAGCGCTGAACATGACGGCCCCTACGGCACCATCCGGTCTTCCTGGGAAAAAAATGAGAAAGGCATTGTCTGGCGGGTGATCGTTCCGGCCAATTCTACCGCCACGATACGTTTGCCTGCGAACAAAGGGTGGAAAAAAGACGGAGTATTGATAAATAGTAAGGAGGTCCAGGCGGTTTCGGGGGCGTATGTATTTACGAATTATTAAGCGGTTCTCGACTACGCTCGAACTGACGCGAACGACCGCCTTTATCAGTTCGAGCATAGACCTGTCAGTTCGAGCGTAGACCTGTCAGTTCGAGCGTAGACCTGTCAGTTCGAGCGTAGTCGAGAACCAAGCACAAACAAGCACGAGAGTGCGAAGTTTGCGAGCGCAGCTCTCGAGAACCGCAATGAATCGATAAAGAACTCCCATTAAGCATAAACAAAAAAGCCCAGATTTACCGGGCTCTTTTGTTTATACTTCCTTCTCTACCGGTGTATCGCCCGGTGCGGGTTCTTGCGGTACCTCCACTATATCTTCTTTTTTGTCCAGAAACTCCTGGTAAACCGTAGGCTTGTCGAAAGGTCTCTCTCCGATAATCTCTACCAGGTCGTGCTGATAAATGATCTCTCTTTCCAGGAGAGCTTTGGCCAGTACATCCAGTTCATGGCGCTTTTCAATCAGCAGGTCTTTGGTAGTAGAATACGCCAGGTCAATCAGCTTCTTCACTTCTTCGTCGATCACCTTGGCGGTACTTTCCGAATAAGGCTTAGAGAATGAATATTCGCTTTGTCCTTTCGAGTCGTAGTAAGAGATATGCCCCAGCTTGTCGTTCATTCCGTAGATAGTCACCATGCTGTAGGCCATTTTGGTAATCTTTTCCAGGTCGCTCAGCGCGCCGGTGGAGATTTTACCAAAGACCACTTCTTCCGCGGCCCGTCCGCCCAGGGCCATACACATCTCATCAAAAAGTTGCTCTGTACGGTAAAGGTACTGCTCTTTAGGCAGATACTGGGCGTAACCCAGGGCAGCGATACCACGGGGTACTATGCTTACCTTCACCAGGGGATTGGCGTGCTCCAGGAACCAGCCGGTGATGGCATGCCCGGCTTCGTGGTAGGCCACAATTTCTTTCTCTTCCGGAGAAATCAGTTTGTTTCTTTTTTCAAGACCACCGATTTCCCGGTCTATAGCGTCCTGGAAGTCTTTCATTTCCACTTGCTGTTTGCCTCTTCGGGCGGCCAGCAGGGCGGCTTCGTTACACACGTTGGCGATTTCTGCCCCGGCAAACCCCGGAGTTTGGGCCGCCAGTTTTTTCGCATCTACTTCCGAAGCCGCTTTGATAGGCCGGAGGTGTACTTTAAAAATGGCTTCGCGTCCGTTGATATCGGGTACGTCTACCGAGATCTGGCGGTCAAAACGGCCGGGTCTCAGCAGGGCGGCGTCGAGTACATCCGGGCGGTTGGTAGCAGCCAGGATGATGATGCCCGTATCGGAGCCGAAACCGTCCATTTCTACCAGCAGGGAGTTCAGGGTATTTTCCCTTTCATCATTCCCGCCCGGCATAGCGCCCTTGCCACGGCTTCTTCCTACGGCGTCAATCTCGTCAATAAAGATGATACAAGGTGCCTTTTCTTTGGCCTGCTTAAAGAGGTCACGCACCCGCGCGGCACCTACACCCACAAACATTTCTACGAAATCAGAACCGGAAAGAGAGAAGAAAGGTACGCTGGCTTCTCCCGCTACGGCCTTGGCCATCAGGGTTTTTCCTGTACCCGGAGGGCCTACAAGCAAAGCGCCTTTCGGAATTTTACCTCCCAGTTCCGTGTATTTGCTGGGCTTCTTCAGGAACTCCACGATCTCCGTAAGTTCTTCTTTGGCTTCGTCCAGTCCTGCTACATCCGCAAACGTAATTTTCACCCGGTTGTCGGCATCAAAGAGCGCCGCTTTAGATTTCCCGATATTGAATATCGCGCCACCAGGTCCGCCGCCAGACATGCGGCTCATCAGGAAATACATCAGACCAAAGAGGAAAAGCCAGGGGAATAAGGACAGGAAAATCTGCATATAGTCGCTTCTCTCCACCGATTCAGGATAAAGCCGGTTTTTGTAGTCTTCGGGCAGGTCGCTTTCTTTAAGAAAAGCCGTAAAACTGTTCATAAAAGAGTCGTCTGAAATCACATTCACTTCCAGATGGGGCCCTTTGGAAAACTTGGTATTGCCCAGTTTATTTTTGTAGGCCGGGTTATTGAGTCCTTCCTGATTGAGGGAAACTTCCACCAGTTTTTTGCCCTTCACGATGGCCAGGCTTTCCACTTCCTGGTTTTGTACCATTTCTTCGAAAGTTTTGTAAGGAACGGTAGGAAGCGCGCTTTTGGAATTGAAAAAAAGCAATCCGATAATGGCCAGGATCAGCGTGGCTACCATCCAACCCTGCATACCTCCGGGAGGGGTCGGATTCACTTTCTTTCGTTGCGAATTAGGCTGGCTTTTATTTTTATCGTCAGACATAATGTATTCGTAATTAAATTTATTGAATATTTTATTGCAGAGGCACCCGGGAGGGTACCAGCGTATCGCCATAGTAGGAGAAGACGGCATCTCCCCAAAGGCTTTCCAGGTCATAAAACTCCCTGCGGTCTTTCCTGAAAATATGAACCACCACGTTCACGTAATCCAGTAGTATCCACTCCTTATTGGAAAAACCCTCTTTGTGCCACGGAAGTTCTTGGGAA
>JBEBRS010000026.1:0-20111 GCA_040394705.1 Leadbetterella byssophila | reverse complement strand
GAGCAGCGCCTGGCCATGCTGATCAAACTGAAGCTGGGGCCACAGGAGATGGCCCTCATGCTGGGCATTTCAGCGGAATCCGTACGCATAGCCCATTACCGCCTGCGCCAGAAACTGGGCGTCACCGCCAAGCAGGAGCTGAATGAGATTATAGAGAACCTGTAGTACAATTACGAATTAAAAATTACGAATTACGGGAACCGAGCAATTGTTAATGGTTAATGGTTAATTAGGGAACCGTGGAGAGGCGTATTATCTTCTGTGGAAATCATAGCTCTCTTCACGGTTCCCTAATTCGTAATTGACAATTGTCAATTGCCTTTCTTTATCTCCGAAAACTGTTGCTTTTTGATTTTCTCCTGCAAAGCGATCAAGCCCCCGATCAGGGCTTCGGGGCGGGGCGGGCAGCCGGGTACGTACACATCTACGGGTATTACCTTATCTACTCCCTTCAGCACGTGATAGCCGTGGTCCCAGTACGGGCCACCACAGTTAGAGCAACTGCCCATGGAAATCACGTAGCGGGGCTCCGCCATCTGCTCGTAGAGACGCCGCACGCGGTCGGCCATTTTGAAGGTTACCGTGCCGCTCACAATCATCAGATCCGACTGCCGCGGCGAGTTCCGGGGGAAAATCCCGAAGCGCTCCAGGTCATGGCTGGAAGCGAACGTAGCCATCATTTCAATGGCACAGCAGGCCAGTCCAAACCCCATAGGCCACAGGGAATTGGCCCTGGCCCAGTTGGTCACTTCATCGAGGTTGGTGAGGATAATCTCACTTTCCCCTGTTTTTTCACGATGATGTACTTCTAAACTATCGAATGTCATTTTTTTTAGCTTGAAGCTATCAGCTATCAGCTCATGGCTCACAGCTCTTTGCTCCTCGTTTGTTAACTGTATTTTTTATTGATTTCATCGTAGAGCCCGGGCGGTACCGGCGAACGAAACTCTTCGGTTTTGTTTTCCGGAAGGATCCAGTCGAGGTGCCCTTTCTTCCAGACATACACCAGGCCCAGGGCCAGTACACCAATAAAAATAAACATCTCCACTCCGGCGAACCACAGCCAGGCTGCGCCTTCCCTCTCCAAAATGGCGGCGTCTCCGAAGACGGTAGACCAGGGAAAAAGCAGCACCAGTTCTACATCAAACAGGATAAAGACAATGGCTACGATATAAAAACGGATATTGAAGGAGACACGGGCATCGCCTACAGGAAGCTCTCCGGACTCGTACACCGCGTTTTTCTCCTCTCCCGGGCGGTTGGGTCGCAGCAGGGAAGCCAGCCCCAGCATGCCCAGCACCAGCAACATAGCGCCTACTATAAACAGCAATAAATACCCAAATTCTGAAATCATTTTGCAATATACTAATTCTTCACCTCCGAAGAACTTCTTCTTAACAGCTTATTCAACCCGAATACGAAATTGAAAGGATTGGATTCGGAAAATACCACTCTTTCTTCCCTCAGTAAAAAGTCGGAATAGTAATGTTCCTCCGCGGGAAAGGTAGCCGTAAACATTTTCCGGCAGACCACCAGCTTGTAGGTTTCCCCGAATGTGTCGTATACAATAACTACCTCTTCCCATCCGGAATAGGTAAAACAATGGATAAATAAGGGATAGGTCATCAACCCTTCCTCACCATATACGGGATTCAGGGCGATGTCATAAAAACGATACCTTTTCAGGCGGAAGACCTCAAAGCCAAACGAATGCAAGATTCCTTCGAGCTGAACCAGGGCACCGGTCATCCGGCCTAAGGGTTGCTTTTTCAGTTCCAGACTTGCGGTGCTCTTCCAGAGGTCTTCCGTGAGGTCATAATATTGGGAATGCAACGGCGAAATTTCGACTTTATAATCAAACCGACCGTAACCCGGCACCACGTAACCCGGATAAAACCATTGTATACCGTCCTCCTTACAAGCCTTTAGTTTGTGCAGCATCAACGCTTTTCCAAGGCTCAAACGCTTATATTCGGGATCAAAGAAATTCACGATACCTTCGGCGCTGGTCGCCCCCCGGTCAAACACCCCGCAGGCCACCAGGCGCGCGCCGTCATACATGCATATTTCCCTGGAATCAAACAGGTGAGTATCGGGAGGCAAAATGCTTTCCAGACTGTGGGCCGCCTGAAAACTTACGCCTGCCCTGTATTTCCAAAAAAGGGCTTCCTTTTCCTCCGTCAGTACAAACTTTCCTACCCTGACCACAAAAGCAGAGGTCTTTTTCAGGATTTCCCGCTGAGAACGGGAAGGTTCAAAAGGCGGCACATGGATTCTTATCCAGAGGGCATCAAACAAGGAATTCTGAAAGGTCAGAAAACTGGTGGTAAAAAGGCTACTCCCCTGCCTGAACCACCCTTTTTCAAGGTATATATCTAGCTCGGACGGGCTTAATGTATCGGGTTTTACCAGGGAGGCGTACATAGGGGCGCAATTTACATTCTTCCCCCCGTCTTCCCAACTTTTTTGTTAATCAAGACCGGCCCTGGCGATTCTCAATACTTCAAAAGAATACTTGCCCCCTGTCACTTCCCGGATTTCGGTATTGTTTTTTTCAGGGTGATCCAGCAGCACCCGGCAGATCTCCCTGTAAAGGTCTTCGCCCAGCACTTCTTCTGCGCTTACTTTTCCGAGAATGACCAGCTTCAGCAAATGGCCGTAAATGGTAGACTCAGTGAGTTTACGCGCGGCGGCCACTTCGCTGACCGAACCGTGGTACTTCCAGGCCTCCAGGGTTTCCTCCGTGGTACTTTTCCTGGCCTCCGTTTTCTTCTTGCGGGAAGGCGCGGTGTAGTACCCCCTCTCTTCTTCATCGGGCAGAAACTGCTCTCCCCTGAAATCTTCTTTCACCCGGCTCACCAGATCAGATTTGTACCTTTTCACCTCCGCAGAATCGAGAAAGTCTTTCGATATCTCGCTTCCGTTAACTATTGCTTCCAGCCATCTTTTGCTCCTGAGAAGGCCCGTCACGGCCTCCGTAGTCACCTCATCCAGTAAAACCAGTTCTTCAAAAAGGGCTTTCATCCGTTTCATCCGCACTACCTCCTGCAATTTGAGCAACAGGGTATAATGTACGGCAAAAAGGGTTTCGGAGAAGTAGCGCAGGGCGGTCAGACAGCGTTCTTCCAGGTAGGCCAGGTCGGGCGATTCGGAACCCAGTATCCTGGCTAACAGGTGAACAAACTTGCGGGAAGGTTCCTGGAGGGTACGGATCCTGGCATACTGTTCCTCAATCCAGGGGTGAAATTTCTGTTTGGGAGAGTTGGGCAGTTCGGCATCGTAAGAGAATTTATGGTTGCGCCACTCCTGGCATACGGCCTCCAGGTCAAAAGACGCACTAAGGCGGGTGGTAAGGTATGCCCGCGTCTCCCTGTGCAGGTCGGCCTCCAGCGTTTCTTCGGGCGTCCGGGTCTCGGAATATGCCCTGACATGCTGATCCGGCGGAATAACCGAAGCAGGAAAAGGCCTGAGCAGCACCAACCCTTCGAGACTTCTCAGGCGGCTCAGGGCTACATAGGCCTGGCCTGGCGCGAAGGCCCGGGATACATCCAGGATGGCCTTCTCGAAAGTAAGTCCCTGGCTCTTATGCACCGTAATGGCCCAGGCCAGTTTAAGCGGAAACTGCAAGTAAGTACCCAGCACTTCCTCTGCAATCTCGGTACCGTTGACCGTATAACGGATATTCTTCCATTCGTATTTCTCCACCAGCATCGTGGTTTTCTCCTCCCGGAATTCTACCGTGACCTGTCCTTCTTCCAGGCTCTTGATATGGCCAATTTTCCCGTTATAATATCGTTTCTCGAAAGAAATATCGTTTTTGATAAACATGACCTGCGCCCCTTCCTTCAGGCGAAGATCTCCTTCCAGGGGGAAGATCCGCTCGGGGAAATCCCCTACAATTTCCGGAGGAAACACGGCTTCCTGTCCTTCCAACTCGTTCAAAGCCTCCGAATTCCGACGGTCGGCTTCCGCGTTGTGGGTAGTCAGGGTAATGTACCCTTCGGTATCTTCAAAATCCGGGCGGTGGTGCGTATTCAGTACACGAACGTCTTCCTGCGTGATCCGGTTATGTCTCAGGTTATTCAGGATACGGATGAAATCTTCGTTCTGCTGGCGGTGTACTTTTTCCAGTTCTACATGCAAGGGCGGATACTGACGCATGACATGAGCGTCAAAGAAGAAAGGAGAGCTATAGTATTTTTTAAGAATCTGCCACTCTTCCGGCTTGACTATGGGTGGAAGCTGAAGCAAATCACCGATAAACAATACCTGAACACCGCCGAAAGGCTGGCTGCGGCGGCGGATTCGCTGAAGCATGAAATCTACGGCATCCAGGAGATCGGCGCGGAGCATACTGACTTCGTCAATGACCAGCAGTTCCATGTTCCGGAGTACGGCCTTGCGGGTAGAACTCATCCGGAAATGACGAAGAAGGGAAGTTCGGCTTTCTACTTTCAGACGATCTCCAAAGAAAGGCCCGGTGCTATCGTCCGGAATAAACGCCCCGAAAGGCAACTGGAACATGGAATGAATGGTGACGCCGCCCGCGTTCAGGGCCGCAATACCGGTGGGGGCCACCACTACCGCATTTTTGTGGGTAAGGGCCAGAATCTCTTTCAGCAGGGTGGTCTTACCGGTACCGGCTTTCCCGGTGAGGAAAACGGAGCGATCGGTTTGGTTGACATACCGGTTGACATAATCTGTTAGTGTGGTACTCATTGTTTTATAAGGATTTTGTGAATCAAAATTAAGGAACTCTACCGGATTTACATATATTTTTTCCATTTAAAATATACCCAAAGCAAAACGGTGAGCAGTGCCATCCCTGCCAGGGTATAAAAATACCCGTTGGGGTTTCTGAGTTCGGGCATATTCTGAAAATTCATACCGTAAATGCCCGCAATAAAGGTCAGGGGCATAAAAATAGCGGTAAAGACGGTGAGGGTTTTCATCACCGAGTTCATTTTATGGCTAAGGTTATTGAGGTAAATGTTCTGGATATTCTCGATCATCTCCCGGTAAGAATCAATGATTTCCAATATCTGCAAGACATGATCATAGATATCACGGAAATACACATAGGTGGTCTCATGAATGAGGGGGGAGTCGTCGCGGGCGAGTGTAGAAAACACTTCGCGTAAGGGAGATACGGCCTTGCGAATGGTCAGCAGCTCTCTCCGGAGAGCATAGAGCGATTTCTGGTCTACGGCGCCCGGATTCTCAATGACTTTCAACTCGGTTTCTTCCAGCTTTTCGCTGAAATCTTCGAGAAGAAGGTAATAACTGTCTACCACCATATCGGCCAGGCTGTAAAAGAGATAGTCTGACTTCGACTTCCGGGTTTTGCCTACCGATCCCTTCAGGCGGTCTTCCACCGGTCGAAATACGTCAAACCCGGTGGCTTCCCGAAAACTCACCACGTAGTTTTTTCCCAACACCAGGGCCAGATGTTCCGCCTCCGTCTCCCGGAGAGAGGCATTCCAGCGAAGCATTTTGAGTACCACAAAAATATGGTGATCACCGAAATGCTCCAGCTTGGGTTTGGAATAGGTATTCAGCACATCTTCGGCCAGGAGGGGGTGAAACTGGAAAGTTTTGACGAGCTTTTCCATAAGCTTCACATCGTGCAGGCCGGCCACCGACAGCCAGTACACCTCCGGCGACTCGGGCGCAGGCGCCTCTACTGCCTTTGGCACCGCAGTTTCCTGGATTTCCGCGGCGCTGTACCTGATTTCCCTTACCTCCCCTTTCTCCCTGTTTTCCCTGCCCGCATAGATAAGCGAGCCCGGAGAGGTATAGGCTTTATCGAGATGTTTTTTGCGTTTAGCCATTTGCGAATATACGATTTTTTTCATTCCCCACACCGGAGTTCCGTGCGGTCTGCCTTCACGCCCGGTCCAGTTCAGGCAAACGCCCCTGAAGGCCGCCGGTATGCAGCAGGATCACCCTTGAACCCCGCTGAAAATGCCCTGCCTCCAGCAAACGGTAGAAGGCATAAAACGTTTTCCCTGTATACACCTGCTCCAGCCGTATGCGATGCCTCGCCTCAAAATTCCGGATAAAATCCAGGAGTTCCCGGGTATAACGGGCGTAACCTCCGAAGTGAAACTCCGTTTCCAGGCGGGCGTTTGCCGGAAACGGCCGGGAAAGAAAACGGGAAACTTCCTCCCGAAGGAAACCGCCGTTTTTCAGGGCCGAAACCCCGATAATTTCTGCGCTTTCGGGGGCGCCGGCCAGCAAACCGGCCAGGGTACCGCCCGTGCCGCAAGGCGTAAGCAAGTAATCCAATGCCCCCGTCTCCTGCATAATCTCTGCTACACCCCTGATGGCCAGGGCGTGGGAGCCGCCTTCCGGAATCACGAAATAGCCCGGACCCAAAGTAGCGGCGAGACGGGCTTTATCGCGGTAGGCCTCCCGGCTCACAAATGCCAGCTCCACCCCCATTTCCCGCGCGAAAGCCAGGGTGGGGCTGCTGTTTTCCGTCAACTCGTCTCCCCGCACCAGCACTTTCCCTTCGAAACCAAATTCCCGGCAGGCAAAAGCAAAAGCAGAGAGGTGATTGGAATAGGCCCCGCCAAACGTCAGCAAACGACGCGCTCCTTTCTCCCAGGCCTCCAAAAGAGGGTACTTCAGCTTCCGAAACTTGTTTCCCGAAAGAAAAGGATGGGTCAGATCATCGCGCTTGACGAAAACTTCCACACCCCGTTCCGCAAATAATTCTTCCTCAAGGCGTTCAAGCGGAGTAGGAATTTGAATTATACTTTCAAAATCGAGCATCTTTACCGAAATTTGCACAAATATGAGTACATTCGACGAAACCAAAGCAGATTTTGAGGAAGAAGATGAGGAGTTCATTGAAAATCTTCAGATCAAAGTAGATCCGGGCCAATCACAGATGCGGCTGGACAAGTATCTATCGCATCACCTGAAGAATATTTCCCGGAACCGGATCCAGAATGCCATCGATTCCGAATCGGTCAAGGTCAACGGCGCCTCCGTGAAATCCAGTTATAAGGTGAAGCCCCAGGACGACATCCTGCTTTCCCTGGTGAAGTCGGGCAAGATTCCGAAAGAGGTGATTCCCCAGGACCTCCCCCTGGATATCGTATACGAAGACGACGACGTTCTCCTGGTGAACAAAGCCCAGGAAATGGTGGTACACCCCGGGCACGGCAATCATTCCGGTACGCTGGTCAACGCCCTGGTTTATCATTTCGGCAATCTGCCCTCTGCCCGGGACGGGGAAATACGCCCGGGCCTGGTACACCGCATCGACAAGGGTACCTCGGGCCTGCTGGTGATTGCCAAGAACGAGTTCGCCCTGCAATTCCTGGCGCGACAGTTTGCCGAACATACCACGGAAAGAACCTATTACGCCCTTATCTGGGGAGAACCCAAAGCACATCAAGGCACCATTAACGCCCACATTGGCCGGGGGTTCAAAGACCGCCGCATATCGGATGTTTTCCCCGACGGAGATTACGGAAAAGAAGCCATTACCCATTACGAGGTACTGAAAACCATGCGGTACGTTTCTCTGATTAAATGCAATCTGGAAACCGGCCGGACCCACCAGATCCGGGCACACATGAAATACCTCGGGCATCCCCTTTTTAATGATGCGGCCTACGGGGGCGACCGGATTCTGAGGGGAGAGATTTTCTCGAAATACAAACAGTTTGTGGAGAACTGCTTTGGCCTGATCCCCCGCCAGGCCCTGCATGCGAAATCTCTGGGCTTTATTCACCCCACTACGCGGAAGTGGATGCAATTTGATTCAGAGCTACCCGCTGATTTCCAGGCGGTAATGGACAAGTGGGAGCATTATTTGCAGTATAAATGACAATGGTTAATGTCTAATGGTTAATGGTCAATGGTTAATGGTTAATGGTTAATGGTTAATGGTTGACCAAAATACCCCGAAGGGGTGGCATAATTATCGATATGAATATTATTTTACGGAGGGCGGAGCGGGAAGACATTCCGGCGATTATGCGGCTGGTGAGAGAACTGGCAGAATATGAAAAGGCGCCGGAAGAAGTAAGCAATACCGAAGAACGGATGCTCGCTGAAGGCTTTGGTGACGCGCCTGCCTTCGGCTGTATCCTTGCTGAGCACCAGGGCGAAGTGATCGGCATGTCGCTCTATTACTACCGGTATTCAACCTGGAAAGGCCGCCGCCTGTATCTGGAAGATATTGTGGTGACCGAAAAAGCCCGGGGACTCGGCGCCGGAAAACTGCTTTTCGACCGGACGGTGGAGATCGCGAAAGCAGAAAACTGTACGGGCATGATGTGGCAGGTGCTGGAATGGAATACCCCTGCCATAGAATTTTACAAAAAGTACGATGCCCGGCTGGATGGGGAGTGGATCAATTGTCATCTGGAGTTTGAGAGTTGACAATTGTCAATTGTCAATTTATGCGGTGGAACTACTGCAAAGTAAAAGCGGGCGCTACTTATCGTAACGCCCGCTTTTGTATTCTTTCCGGCACAAATTACTGCACCATCAGTTTGCCTTTCATCAGGGCCGAGTGGCCGGGGAAAGTACAGATAAAGGTATAAGCGCCTCTTTCCGGAGCGGTGAACTCGATGGTGGTGCTTTCGCCGCCGCCAATCAGATCCGTATGGGCAATGATATCACCGGAAGCTGAAGCCGGAATGTAATCGGTATCTTTCGCTGCCAGCGCTTTGGTGGCGAAATCGGTTTCATTTACCCCGTTTTTCAACAGAACGAAGTTATGGCCCATGGATGCCTTAGGCAGTTTTCCGGAGTGTACCAGGGTCAGTTTAATGGTTTGACCGGCCGTGGCTTTCAGCGTAGTCTGGTCAAATTTCATGTCATCACCGCCGGTAATGGTGAGTTCCAGTACGGTATTGTCTGCAGAAGCTACATTTTCATCTTCTTCCGCGGCATCGTGATCATGATCTACATGCTCTTCGGTAGCGGTGGCATCGGCTGTGGTGTCACTTGAGTCGGCTGATTTGCTGCACGCGGTAAAAGTCAAAAGAGAAACTACTGCGGCAAACGCTATGGTCTTTTTCATTTGTACGATATAAATTAGTTAATAAAATTTTGTCTACAAATTTAAGGTATTACCTCTGAATATGCAGGGATAACATGCAATATTTTGTTTTCGGCCACAAAGGGACGAAAAACCCGCGAGATGGATAATGACCCGCGTCATATTTTCAGGTGACCTTGCTCAGTCCCGCTAAGGAAAGACGGTTTAATGGATTAATTTGACTGAGGAAGGAATCCAATGCCCGATTTGCCTTAAATTTGCCTCCATTATGGTTTATATCTCCAAAGAAGGTGAAGTAATTTGTACCGACCGTACCCTGGATGCGGTGGTAGACCTGTACGATGCCTGGAAAAACGGTCTGGCAGAAATCACCCTGACCACCTCCGGCTCTACCGGTACGCCTAAGTCCATTACCCTCTCCCGGGAAGCGGTACTGGCCTCGGTGAAGCTGACTAAAGAGGCTTTTGACCTCCATAGCGACTATTTTTTCCTGTGTAACCTGAACACCGATTACATCGGGGGAAAGATGATGGTGATCCGGGCTGCGGAAATGGGCTGCGACCTGATGGCAGTACCGCCTACCGCGAACCCTTTTGACACGCTGAAAAACCAGACTTCTCTATTCGCACGGAACCGGGGGCGAAACTTCTTTTCCTTCGTGCCTCTGCAATTGCAAACCCTCCTCGCTTCGCACATTGACCTGCTGAGAACAGCAGGGGTGATCCTGGTGGGTGGCGCCCCGGTCAGCACGTCTATCCGGCAAACGGTACAAGACCTCCACCTCCCGGTTTACGAAACCTACGGCATGACGGAAACCATCAGCCACATCGCGTTGAAAGACCTCCGCACCGAAGATGCCTTTTTCACCGCTCTACCCGGTGTAAAACTGGAAACCGACGCGCATTCCTGCCTGAAAATCCAATCGCCATCTACCTTACACGAATGGATCACCACTCACGATGTGGTGGATTTGATTTCACCCCAAAAATTTATCCTGAAAGGCCGGCGCGATAACATCATCAATTCCGGGGGAATAAAAATCCAGGCGGAAGAGGTCGAAAGAGCCATTGCACAGTCGTTCCCTGCCCTACAGAACTTCTTCTGTTACGGACTCCCCGACGAAAGAATGGGACAAAAGCTGGTATTGGTGATGGAAGGAGACGGCCCTGAACCCGATCTCAACGCTCTCCCCCTTCCCCGCTATCATATTCCCAAAGAAATTATACGGGTAAAAGAATTTGCCAAAACGCCGTCAGGCAAAACCGATAAAACCAAAACTGTACACTCATGATCAATATAAAATACCAGACTTCTGCCCTTCAACCCGCACCTTACGCGTTCGCCTTGCAACTCGACCTGAAAGAGGGTCCGCGTAAAAGTCTGTCCTATGACCTGGACATTGAATTCCTGGACCGCGACTCCCTGACGGAGGAGGAGATTCTCGACGAAGGGTTTACCCTCTCCGACGATGTAAAGCTGAAGGGCGAGCTACCTTCTACCTGGCTGGAAGAATTGAAGTCCCTTCTTTCCCGGACGGAAAGAACAGACAAAGACGAACTGGAGGAAAACGAAGATCTCTGGTACCTCGACACAGGAAAGGAACCTTTTTATCCGAAAAACCCCAGGCAATGGGCCGATTTCACCGAGCAGATCCGCCAGGCTATTCTGGAAGACGGGGGACTGGAAAAGCCCCTGGAAATCACCCTGGTGGAAGTGAGCGAGAGCGGAAAAAAGAAGACCCTGATCAGAGGAAGTTTCGCGGCGCAAACCCTTGTGGTGGAGAAGGAAGACGGACGGAAAAACCTGAAATGGAGCCAACTGAACAGCTTGCTCCGGGATTTATATTCCGGCGACCTGCATTATGACCTGGCTGTGACGCGCATGAAAAACGCACCGGGCATCTACCTGAATTTCGGAGACGAGTATTGGTTTGAACTGGGCAAATCGTATATCAACAAGATTCAGAAAGTACGAAACTGGTTGTAACCGGACTTACACCAGGGCGTCAAAGCGGGTTTTGAGCGCATTAAACTGGGAGGAAAGCGCGCTTAGGTCGGGTTGTCCCTGAGGCAGACCACGGGAGAAGAAGCCAACCGGTTTCCAGAGTTCCCTGACATCGGTATCGGACAGGGTGAAGTCTTCTCCCCCTTCATTTTTGACGATCAGGCCGCCCGGGGTACTTTCCAGCTTTCTTAAAAGAATGCCTTTTTTGAGGCTTACCACCAGCAAACGTTCGTTTCCTTTGACTACCGAAGGATAGGGCAATTGCTCGCCTATGATAATCCCGTCTTCCAGATAACTGTCTGAGGGCATATCAAACGCCCGATACACCCGGCCTTCTTCCCGAAAGGGGAAACCGAAAGCGGGCAACTCATTCAGGCGGTTTTGGAAGTCGGCATCCAGGATGTACTTATCGAAATATTTGTAGGTGACATAGGGAATGGCCTGCAAGGCCTCAAAAGCGGCTACGGGATGGCCAGTACGCGAAAAGGGCCGTTTTTTCTCTACCTGCACTGCGGGCGCTTCCGCCGGTTTTTCAGCTACGGGCTCTTCAAAGAGGGGGGCGTCTTCTGCGAAACGGTGTTGGGTGAGCTGATCGAGCGTTACGCCGAAAAGTGCGGCCAGTCGGTTCAGCTTATCCAGAGGAGGCGTAGCCCGGTTTTCTTCGTACGCTCCCAGGGCCTTACGGTTAATGCCTATCAATTCCGCCAGTCTTTCCTGGGTGAGTCCCATTCGGTTTCTGAGGGTTTTGATATTTTCATTCACGTAAGACATACTGTGCTATTCTTCCGGTGAGGTAATGATAAAATTATGGTTGGTATAAATACAAATATCTGCTGCAATGGTCAGTGCTTCCCGCACCATCTCTTCGGCGGTCAGGTGGGGCGCGTGCTTTTTCAGGGCGAGGGCGGCAGACTGGGCATACATGCTGCCCGACCCTATGGCCGCTACCTGGTTATCGGGTTCCAGCACATCACCGCTGCCGGAGATCACGAGCATTTCCTCTTTGTTGGCCACAATCATCATGGCTTCCAGTTTGCTGAGGTAACGGTCGGTTCTCCACTCCTTCACCAATTCAATGGCCGCCCGGCGCAGGTTACCGCTGAAGCCGTTGAGTTTCTCTTCGAATTTCTCAATCAGCGTAAAGGCGTCGGCGGTAGATCCGGCGAAACCCGCCACCACCTTGCCATCGGCCAACTTCCGGATTTTCCGGACATTAGACTTGGCCACGGTGTTCCCCATCGTGGCTTGTCCGTCGGCACCAAGTGCCAGCTGCCCGTTATGCCAAACACCGAGTACGGTGGTCGATTTTATTTTTTCCATGGATAATATGATTTGTGTTGATTAAGTATAACGATATAGGTTCTCGACTTCGCCCGGTTCTCGAGAGCTACGCTCGCAAACTTCGCACTATCGTGCTCGTTTGTGCCCGGTTCTCGACTACGCTCGAACTGACAAGTGGCAGCCCTACCTGTCAGTTCGAGCGTAGTCGAGAACCGAGCGTAGCTCTCCAGCACACATTGTTTTACACCAATAACTTATATGGCTCTTCCAGTAGTTCTTTGAGTGTCACCAAAAATGCCGCGCCAGTAGCGCCGTCTACCACGCGGTGGTCGCAGGTCAGCGTTACTTTCATGATGTTGGTGGCATAGAACTGTCCGTTTTTCACGGCCACGGTTTCCTTGATGCCTCCTACGGAAAGTATAATCTTTTTTTTTTTGTTTTTTTTTAAATGGTTGTAACACGACTCTATACCGAACATGCCCAGGTTACTTACGGTAAAGGTATTTCCTTCCCATTCCGCAGGCTGCAATTTACCGCCTTTGGCTTTCCCGCCCAGGTCTTTGGTAGTAGCGGCCAGGGCGGAGAGCGGCAGGGCGTCGGCGAAACGAATCACCGGCACGAGGAGTCCGTCAGGAACGGCCACGGCCATACCGATATGTACATGGTGGTTTCTGCGGATGTGGTCGCCTCTCCAGGAAGAGTTTACTGCCGGATGTTTTTTCAGGGCTACCCCGCAAGCTTTCAGCACCATATCGTTGAAGGATATTTTTACGGGGGAAGCCTCGTTCATGACGCCCCGGGCTTTGATGGCATTGTCCATATTGATTTCCATGGTGAGCTGGAAGTCTACCGCGGTAGACTGAGATTCCGCCAGGCTGCGGGCAATGGCCTTGCGCATCTGGGTCAATGGAATTTCTTCCGAGCTTTCCTGCCCTACGATAGACGGTACAATAACGGTGGCTCCTTTCGCGGCCGCCGGTTCTGCCGCGGGCACGTAATTGTCCACATCGGCTTTGATGATCCTTCCGCCTTCTCCTGTTCCTTTTACGCGGGCCAGGTCAATGCCTTTTTCTTTGGCTATGCTTTTGGCGAGGGGGGATGCGAGAATTCTTCCTCCTGTAGCGGCAGTTTCTTCTGCTTTGGCAGGCGCAGCCTCGGCCTTAGGGGCTTCGGCTTGTGGGGTTTCTGGCTTGGAAGCCTCTTCTTTGGCAGGCTGGCTGCCTGCGCCGGCATTGGCTTTCAATAAGGTTTCATAGTCGGCCCCTTTCTCCCCGATCACGGCAATTACGGAGTTTACCGGTGCCGCTTCGCCTTCTTTCACGCCCACATACAGCAGGATGCCGTCTTCGTAGGCTTCAATTTCCATGGTGGCCTTATCGGTTTCCACTTCGGCCAGCAAATCGCCCGATTTCACGGTATCGCCCACCTGCTTCAGCCATTTATGGATCACGCCCTCGGTCATGGTATCGCTCAGCAGCGGCATCTGGATGACCGCGGCCTTAATATTCGATGTATCTATAGCTTCAGAAACGGCAGCCGGTGCGGCCGCGGCAGGCTCCTCCGCTTTGGCAGGGGCGGAACCGCCACCCAGGAGAGACTGATAATCTTCGCCCGCACTGCCAATCACGGCAATTACGGCGTCTATAGGTACGGCCTGCCCTTTCTCTACCCCGATGTACAGTACCGTACCGTCGTAATACGATTCCATATCCATCGTGGCCTTGTCCGTTTCCACTTCAGCCAGAATATCTCCTGATTTCACTACATCCCCAACTTTCACGTTCCACGCAGCGATTACGCCTTCTTCCATGGTATCGCTCATTTTGGGCATTCTAATTACTTCTGCCATATCTGTTCGTTCTATATTTTTTCTGTATGTTACTACTGCGTTTCAAAAATACAAATCAATTCAGGGAACACCCTACTTTTAAGGTTTAATTTTTCAAAAAATCAAACCACGAATCACCGAAAGGAATGGTTAATTGTTAATGGTTAATGGTTAATGGATCGATTTATCCATCATTAACCATTCACAATTAACCATTAATCAATTAATTTTCAATACCGCCATGAATGCTTCCTGGGGCACTTCGACAACCCCGGACTTCGTCCAGGGGCTAGGCATGTTAATTTATTTTTAACACGGCCATGAATGCTTCCTGGGGTACTTCGACGGAACCGATTTGGCGCATGCGTTTCTTGCCTTTTTTCTGCTTTTCCAGGAGTTTACGCTTCCGGCTGATGTCGCCCCCATAACATTTGGCGGTCACATCTTTCCGGATGGCTTTCACGGTCTCGCGGGCTATGATCTTAGCACCGATGGCCGCCTGGATCGCGATTTCAAACTGCTGACGCGGCAGAAGTTCCTTGAGTTTTTCACACAGTTTTTTGCCCCATTCGTAGGCTTTTTCCCGGTGTACAATGGCCGAAAGGGCATCCACCGGATCCCCGTTCAGCAGCACGTCCAGCTTCACCAGGTTAGATTCCCTGTACCCTATCAGGGTGTAATCCAGGGAAGCATACCCCCGGGAAATGGACTTCAGCTTATCAAAAAAGTCGAAAACCACCTCTGACAAAGGCATATCAAAAGTCAATTCCACCCGGGTAGAGGTGAGGTACACCTGGTTTTTCACCACGCCCCGTTTATCCATACAGAGTTTCATGATGGCGCCCACGTAATCGGAGGCCGTGATGATCTGGGCATTGATAAAAGGCTCTTCTATAGATTCAATGATATTGGGATCGGGCATTTCGCTAGGCGCCGACACGTGGATCACCTCCTTACGCTTGGTATTCACTATGAATTTTACGGAAGGAACGGTGGTAATCACCGTCATATCAAACTCCCTTTCCAGGCGTTCCTGGATGATCTCCATGTGCAGCATGCCGAGGAAACCACAACGGAAACCGAAGCCCAGGGCCGCAGAAGTTTCCGGCTCCCACACCAGAGAGGCATCGTTCAGCTGCAGCTTATCCATGGAATCCCGAAGTTCCTCAAAATCGGTCGTTTCCACCGGATAAATTCCCGCAAAAACCATAGGTTTTACTTCTTCAAACCCTTTGATAGGATTGGTAGAAGGCCGGTCTACATGGGTGATGGTATCCCCCACCTTGACTTCTTTGGCCACTTTGATACCGGATATGAGGTAGCCCACATCCCCGCATTCAATCACGTCTTTGGGCTGCTTTTTCAGCTTGAGGCTACCGATCTCATCTGCAATATATTCCTTGCCGGTAGCAATAAATTTCACTTTGTCGCCTTTCCGGATACTGCCGTTTTTCACCCGGAAAATCACCTCAATACCCCTGTAGGAGTTGAACACCGAGTCGAAGATCAATCCCTGCAAAGGCGCCGCGGGGTCTCCCTTCGGTGCGGGTACGCGGTTCACTACGGCTTCAAGGATATCGGTAATCCCGATCCCTTCTTTGGCGCTGGCCAGCACAATTTTCTCCGGGTCAATGCCGATGAGGTCTACGATCTGGTCTTTCACTTCTTCGATCATGGCACCGGGCAAATCGATCTTATTGATCACCGGGATGATTTCCAGGTCATATTCCAGGGCCAGGAAGAGGTTACTGATGGTCTGGGCTTCGATGCCCTGGGCTGCGTCTACAATAAGGAGGGCGCCTTCACAGGCGGCAATAGACCGGGATACTTCGTAACTAAAGTCCACGTGGCCCGGCGTATCAATCAGGTTCAGGGTATATTGTTCGCCCTGAAAGTTATAATTCATCTGGATGGCGTGGCTTTTAATGGTGATGCCCCGCTCTCTTTCCAGGTCCATATTATCCAGTAACTGGGCCTGCATGTCGCGGGCGGTCACCGTTCCGGTAAACTCCAGAAGGCGGTCGGCCAGCGTGCTTTTGCCGTGGTCAATGTGGGCTATAATACAAAAGTTCCGTATGTTCTTCACAAAAGGCGATGATAAAAGGTAATCAATCCGCAAAAATAGTATATAAACGTGGATTATGCATGGCCTGTTTTTAAAATAGATTTCTCGCACGGAAGAATTGACAGTTGACAATTGACAATTTCGAAACCCCGAAGGGGTGATATGAATGTAGAAAGAATTACGGTAGGCAAGCGGAAACCCCGGAGGGGTGGTATGATTGAGGGAAAATGGTTAATGGTTAATGATCAATGGTTAATGGTGAAACCCCGAAGGGGTAATATGAATGTAGAAAGAATTACGGTATGCAAACGGAAACCCCGAAGGGGTGGTATGATTGAGGGAAAATGGTTAATGGTTAATGGTTAATGGCGGATGACACGAACACCTAATTCCAGACCTTCTTCCAGGAAAGCATAATACCGAAATTGTCCCGGATCAGGTCGCCGTGGTCAATGCCTACATTCACAAGCAGAAAGCCTCCCTCCCGGGGCAAGGGAAGGGTCATTTTATGACCAAAAGAAAGCTGAGCGGCCGTTTCGGGGAGGATATTGGCGCTGGAACCGAAGTTTTTGCTGAAAGAAATCCGGGTTTCCATCTCCACGGCCGACAAGCGCGTCATCAGCCCCAGGTAACCCGCTTTGATGTTGTTATTGTTGGCGAAGTAATTGCTGACGTCAATGGATTTCTCGTCCCGGATTTCGGGATTGGGAATGAGAAAGGGAGAACCCAGGGTCTTGCCTTCGTACGACCACCCGTCTACGTATTGGGAATGGCTGAAGTAAAAATTCTGGTTTCGTCCGTAGTGGCGACCGTGATACCCCAGTAGACGCAGCAGTCCCGAGCGGTACATACCCTGGTTGGTGGTGTGGATAAACTCCACCACCATCCGGCGGAACCAGCCTTCGGTTTTGCGGGAAGAAACGGAAAGGCCGTACACGCCGTCGTCGAGGTTTCCCAGGCTACTGAAGGTTTGTCCGGTTTCAAATGGCAGTTGCTTATACACCAGCCAGCGCAGGTTTTCGGTATGGAGCATTCCGCCGATATCCACCTGTCCGAGATGATTACCGTACCGGTTTTCGAAGTCAAATGAAGCCACTTCGGCAGAATCACGCGGGGGGTTATGAAAAGGAAAGACCACATCGCGGTACACGTTCCAGCCCGAAGCGAAACGCTCACCAATGGTCAGCCAGCCTTCTTCCGGCACGTCGTATTTCGGTATGCCCCCCCATTGGGCCTGATGCAGAATTCCCCCGTAAAGTTGCACGCGGCTCTGGGGACGGCCCAGGCGCAGGTAAAGGGATTTCTGGTGGAGATAATATTTTTTCACATAGGGCTGATCGCCAAACCAAGCATGTGCGAAATGCCCCTTTATTCCCACAAAATCATGTAGAAAATTGACATAATCAGGAAGAGATACCTGGATACCCGGCAAAGGCAGGGCGTTTCCCGACCAGGTCATGGAGCCGCTGCTGAGGGTGGTATCGGTGAGTCCGTGTACCTGTTTTTTTCGCCCCGCCAGCACCCGGAACGCGCCAATGCGGGTGGAGACAAAGGCTTCCGGCAAGAGCAAACGGGTCTGCTCCCCTACTATGGTGACCATCTCCAGGCCGGCGCTGAGCTTGAAGTTCCGTTCGGAGGTGTCTTCCCGCGTATAGATGCTGTGCCGGAAAAAGAAAGTATTGCCCGAATCCGGCACCATTCCGAACCGGTTGCTCCGGATCCAGAAAGGGGCCCGGTTATTCTGGGAGTACAGCCCACCGAACTCGGCCGTGTAGGTCCAGCCCGGCCCAGACTGGGCCCGGACCGCCCCAAACGACAAAAGCAGAGCGAGGACAAGTAAAATTCGGATGTTCACAGGAGAGGATAGCTCAAATTTCAAGCCAATGCCTCTGCCCTGCCTGAATTATTTCATCACAAACCTGATAGGGAAAGTAAACCACATCTTCACCGGCTGGCCATGGCGCTTACCGGCCACCCATTTCCCGCTGGTGGTCATTACTACCCGGGAGGCTTCGTTTACAAACTCATCAGGGGCCTCGTTCAGGATTTGTAAGGAATCTATTTTCCCTTCCGTATTCACCAAAAAACGAGTGTTCACCCGGGTCTCTCCTACTCCATATCCCAACGGCATCTGTATGTTTCGCCCTATAAAACTGTAGAGTTTCTGGTCTCCGCCGGAGAACGTCACCGGCTCCATTTTTACTTTGTACGTAAACTTCTTTCCTTCCTTATCCCACGATTGCCCCGACACCAGGCGCCCGGCCTTGTACACCTCGGTAAAATAAGGCCGCCCGTTATCGCCCTTCCACTCCCCCGTGCGGAATCCCTTTACGTATACGCCTGTTTCCAGCATGGTATCTTCCTCATAGCGGTGCATTTCTACTGCATCGCCGTTTCCTTCTTCCACCAGAACATTACCGTCCAGGTCCCATACGCTAAGCATCTCCACCTGCTCTCCGTTTGTGCGGTATTCCCTGTACATTTCGCCATTGGAAAAATACTCGGTGCTATGGTGAATATCCCCTTCCCGCCTCACCGATCGCTTCAATTTTCCGTTGGGGTAAAACTCGCTGGTGGTACCGATTTCAGGAAAGTATAATGTGAACGGAATGCTGGTAGAAAATTTAATGGATGCCATCTCACCGTCTGTATACCGGTCCGTTACTTTGTAGATCTTTCCTACAGCAGAAATCTGCCTGAGCGACAGGTCCGGCTCGGCGTGAGGAAGGTGCTCCTGGTAACGCCGGAGCAAATCGTTTTGCGCGTGGATGAATACAGGGATTCCGATAAGGAATAAAAAGGCAGTAATTTTTATCATCAGGTTTTCATTTTCTTTTTCTTGGCCGCAGGGAACAGCACATTGTTCAAAATGAGCCGATAACCGGCCGAATTGGGGTGCAGGTTGAGGTCGGTGGGTTCTTCGTCTACAAAATGCTGGTAGTCTTCCGGATCGTGGCCGCCGTAGTAGGTCCAGAAGCCTTTGCCGGCCGTACCGTGAATGTAGCGGGCTTCGCCCAGTTCGCGGTTTTCGGCCAGAATAAGCACTTCCGACTTGATAAAGGGTTTACGGAAGGCCGTGGTTTGTCCCATAAATCCTTTGATCACGCTCTGGTGATTCTGGGTGAGCATGGTGGGCACGGGGTCGTACTTGGCGGAGAACTCAAACAGGTTAAAGAAATCATTGCCTTCTACCACGCCCCGCTGTTCCTGGCGATGGTCTATGCTCGAAAACTCCACTTCGTAAGGGTCTTTCACCAGTTTGAAGTCCTTGAAGGCGAAAGTGGGCTCAAAGTTCAGTTTTTCATCGGCTTTGGGGTCCATGCCGTCTCCGTCGTACACCCTTTCCACGATGTCCACACCTTCTGCAGCAATCGCGATCTCGAACGTATCGGTGGCATTGCACATGGCAAACATATAACCGCCGCCGTGTACAAATTCCCAGATTTTTTTGGCTACAGCGGCCCTGAGCTGAGACACCTTCGCGAAACCGTGTTTGCGGGCGATGCCTTCCAGTTCTCGTTTCTGATCCTGGAACCATTTGCGCTGGGCATGTACGATAAACTTCCCGTATTGCCCGGTGAAGTCTTCGTGATGGAGATGCAGCCAGTCGTATTCCGGCAGTTTGCCTTCCAGCACCTCGTCGTCATACACTTTATCGAAGGAAATCTCGGCGTAGGTCAGGGCCAGGGTCACGGCATCGTCCCAGGGCATGGCGCTTTTGGGCGTGTATACTGCTATTTTCGGGGCTTTTTGCAGTTTCACGGCATCCATATTGGCGTCCGGGTCGCGCACGGTGGCCAGCACGGCATCCGCGTCGGCATCGGAAATGATTTCGTAGGTCACCCCTCTGATTACGCATTCGTTGATAAAATTCTGGGTTACGGGCAGCAGAAAACTCCCGCCCCGGT
>JBEBRS010000025.1:0-20623 GCA_040394705.1 Leadbetterella byssophila | reverse complement strand
TAAGTTCTTTCAAAGAAACGCTGATATATCTATCGTACTTCTCCAATTTCGAATACATTGTATTCGCAATTGGACTGGAGTCAATGTCAATACGAGCTTTACCTGCCTGCCGAAAAGCAGTTACGAGAAGAAGTCAAAAGAAATTGGGAAAGTTTTGAAGGGAAATGAAATCATAAAATTGTATTCCTGAAATAAAATATTTAATATTAGGAATATTTTGTGGCAGTATTGCGAAAAATGACCTGTTCCTTCAACCTAACCTTTCTATGATCAGATTTTTGATTTTTACTTTTCTGTTTTGCATGGTGGTTTGCGCCGAGGGCCAGATCATCGATTTTTCCCGGATAAAACAGAAAAAAGTGCGTAAACTGATCACAAAAAACAACCTGGTTTCCCGGGATGATTTTGGTAAGATGGAAGCCGCCTGTTTCTCGGAGGAGGAGGGGTATTCCAAGAATACGAAGACTTTTCTGGTAAAAGCCAGTGTGGGAGATGTTTGGGAGGCTTACCGTCACAGTAGTCCGCGGCAGTGCTGGGGAGGCCGGCTGGTATCTTTCGGTATATTGTTTGACTCTCCTGACGAGCCCCTGGTGTATGCAGATACCCCCTATGGAGGAATGAAACCCGGCCAGATCGTGTTCATTCAGCTTCGGCTATTGAAAGGACTGTATAAGCTGGCCGTGGCGCACAAAGTAGTGGCGGTAGATAATGACCGTAAGAGCCTCCAGATCTGTTATATGAAAAACGGGGCTTCGGAAGGCAGCCAGTTTATTCGTCTTGAAGAAACGCCGGAAGGGTTTACCGAGGTAACGCACGATACCTATTACAGGAGTAAATCGAAATTCAGGGACCGCCGGATTTATCCCGGTATTCATGAAAGAGTCATTACGGAATACCATGACAATGTGGCCAGGAGCATACATCCGCGTGAATTTGCAGGTGTTGAAATGAAGCCCTAATCTACCGAAACGGGTTTTTCATCTTTGTATTCCCTTTTTTTCTCCGGAGAATATGCAGCATTTATATCTTTGTTAATACTTTTAAGTATTCTTTAACAACCCAAAATGACTATGAAGAGACGGGACTTTATTCAATGGTCCGGGATGGGCGTGGGCGCCATTCTGGGATCTTCTATCCCTGTGATAGGCCGGCCGGTTACCCCGGAGGAACTCCTGGAGCCTGCGGCCGACAGGGCGCTGAAAAAGCAACTGGCCGATGTGGCGCTGAATGCCGCCCGCGCCAAAGGCGCTACGTATTCTGACGTAAGGATAGGCCGGTATTTACAGCAATACCTGTTTACACGTGAAAAAAACGTACAGAATATCTCCAATGCCGAATCGTACGGGGTGGGTATCCGGGTAATTGTGAACGGTACCTGGGGTTTTGCCGCCACCAGCGATGTAAGCACAGACGGTATCGCGAAATGTGCAGAAACGGCGGTGGCCATTGCCAAGGCCAATTCCCGCATTCAGACCGAGCCGGTCAACCTGGCGCCGCAGAAAGGAGTGGGTGAGGTGGTATGGAATACCCCCATCGTGAAAAATGCATTTCAGATTCCCATCCAGGAAAAAATAGATCTCCTGCTGAATGTCAACCATAAGGCCATGGAGAATGGCGCGGCTTTTGTCACTTCCAACCTGTTCCAGGTGAACGAGCAAAAGTACTTCGCGTCTACTGACGGTTCCTACATTGACCAGGACATCCACCGGATATGGCCCACGTTTACGGTGACCGTAGTGGATAAAGCGGCCGGAAAATTCAAGACCCGCGATGCGCTTAGCTCGCCTATGGGCATGGGATACGAATATATGGACGGTCTCGCCTCCGAGAAAATCCCCGGTCCTAAAGGGCTGGTGGGCTACCGGAATTCGTATGATATGGTGGAAGACGCCATTCTTGCCGCTCAGCAGTCGAAAGAAAAGGTTACGGCCAAGTCGGTAGAGGCCGGGAAATACGACCTCGTGCTGGATCCGAACCATTTGGGCCTTACCATTCACGAGTCGGTGGGTCACCCCACCGAGCTGGACAGGGTACTGGGCTACGAAGCCAATTACGCCGGTACCAGTTTCGCTACTCTGGATAAGTGGGAATCCAAGTCGTTCCAGTACGGAAGTCCTCTGGTGAATATTGTGGCCGACAAGACCCAGCCTCACACCCTGGGGTGCGTAGGCTATGACGACGAAGGCGTACCCTGCAAACAATGGAACATTATCAAAGACGGTATCCTGGTGAATTACCAGGCCACCCGCGACCAGGTGGGTATATTGGGGGAGAAAGAATCGCACGGGTGTTGCTATGCCGACGACTGGAGTTCGGTGCAGTTCCAGCGCATGCCCAATGTTTCCCTGCTGCCGGGTAAGGAGAAACTCAACGTGAATCAGATGATCAAAGGCGTGGAAAAAGGCATTTACATTATAGGCAGAGGGTCTTATTCCATTGATCAGCAGCGCTATAATTTTCAGTTTGGCGGGCAACTCTTTTATGAAATCAAAAACGGGGAGATTGTAGGAATGCTGGACGATGTGGCCTACCAGTCCAATACCCAGGAGTTCTGGAATTCCTGCACACAAATCTGTGATAAAGACGATTACCGGACCTTCGGGTCGTTTTTTGACGGGAAAGGGCAGCCTTCTCAGGTCAGCGCGGTCTCGCACGGCAGCTCTACCACCCGTTTTAACGGTGTAAATGTTATCAATACCGGACGAAAAATCTAAAAGATCATGGCAATTTTAAGTAAAGAGGAAGCAAAGAAAATTATAGATAAGGTTTTGTCGTTTGCTAAGGCCGACGAAACTTCGGTAAGCCTGAACGGCGGGAAGACGGGGAACATTCGTTATGCAAGGAATACGGTATCCACCAGTGGGGAGTCTACCAACCTTTCTTTGGCGGTAACGGCTGTTTTCGGCAAAAAATCGGGTACGGCTACCATCAATGAGCTGGATGACCAGTCGCTGGAGAAGACGGTACGTCGGGCGGAGGAAATTGCGCGTCTGGCGCCGGAAAACCCGGAATATGTGCCGATGCTCGGGCCTCAGAATTATACGGAGGTAGGGGAGACGTACGCGGAATCTACCGCCGCCATTGATCCGGAATACCGGGCCAAAGCGGCGTTGGACAGCATAGAAATTTGTAAAAAAAGAAACCTGACTTCTGCCGGTTACCTGGAAGACAGCGCCGGGTTTGTGGCCATGGGCAACAGCAAGGGGCTTTTCGGGTATAGCCGGTCTACCTCCGTAGATTTCTCCATAACGGTGAGAACCGAAGACGGAACGGGGTCGGGTTACGCGGTGCAGGACTATAACGATGCCGGCAAGCTGAACGCGGCCGCCTCCACCGAAATCGCTGCTCAGAAAGCCCTGGCCTCCCGGGGAGCGGTGGCGCTGGAGCCTGGGAAATATACCGTAATTCTGGAGCCGGAGGCCGCCTCTAACCTGTTACAGAACATGATGCGGAGCCTGGATGCCCGGAATGCCGATGAAGGCAGGAGTTTCCTGAGCCGAAAAGGAGGCGGTACCCGCCTGGGAGAAAAACTCTTTGATGAACGCATCACCGTTATCTCTGATCCTGCCCATCCGGAAATTCCCAAAGCAGGTTTCTCCATGGACGGACGGCCGAGGGAAAAAACCGTGTGGATAGAAAAAGGAGTGGTCAAAAACCTGGCCTATTCCCGCTTCTGGGCACAAAAGCAGGGAGTGAAAGACCTGCCGCCTCCGGGAGGGTTTATCATGGAAGGAGGTACTGAGTCTCTGGCCGACCTCATTAAAGGAACTAAAAAGGGAATCCTGGTGACGCGTTTCTGGTATATCCGGGCGGTAGATCCCCAGACCCTGCTGTACACGGGACTGACCCGCGACGGAACTTTCTTAATTGAAGACGGTAAAATCAAGCATCCCATCAAAAACTTCCGGTTTAACGAAAGCCCGGTGATCATGTTGAATAACGTGGAGGCCATGGGCAAACCGGTTCGGGTAAACGGAAGCCTGATTCCCCCTTTAAAAATACGGGACTTTACCTTCTCCAGTCTGTCTGACGCAGTTTAAATAAACCGAACGGACTTTTGAAGCCTTTTGTTTTCAGCCGGATACAATACAACTCAGGGAATTGGGACACGGATCAGCGCATGCCTTCCAACCTGCTTCATTCCCTGGTAGAGTATACCACCATTCCCATTGATGAAAAGGAAAAGGTGGTGAGTCTGAGCAGTAACGAAATCTTCAGAAGTCCGTTCTGCTACCTCAGCGGCCATAAGCTGGTAGAATTTTCAGCACAAGAAAGAGATCACTTCCGAAGGTATGTGCTAAACGGAGGTTTTGTTTTTGTAGACGATTGCAACCACGATATCGACGGCCTCTTCGCGAAATCTTTCGAACAGGAGATGGGCCGGACTTTCGGCCCGGAGGCCTTGAAGAAAATCCCGAACCGGCATCCGCTGTATACTTGCTTTTTTGAGTTTGAAGGCCCGCCCACCACCAGTTTTGAGCTGAACGGATGGGGAGACGACCTGGTACACGATTACCTGAAGGCCGTAGAGGTGAACGGGCGGATCGGCGTGCTGTACAGCAACAAAGACTATGGCTGCGAGTGGGACTATGATTTTAGAAATAAACGCTGGCTCCTGGAAGACAATACCCGGTTCGGAGTCAACATCATCCAGTACGCATTAACGGTTTGAGAACATTGGAACATTATAAGGGCCTGGTGGCCAAATTGCCTGAGCTAAAGAAGGAAATCGGTAAAGTGATTGTAGGGCAGGAAGAAGCGGTAGAAGAGATACTGACCGCGTTGCTGGCAGGGGGGCATTGCCTGCTGGAAGGGGTGCCGGGGCTGGCCAAGACCCTCATGGTGAAGACCTTGTCTGAAGCCCTGGAAATGAAGTTCAGGCGGATTCAGTTTACCCCTGACCTGATGCCGGGCGATATTATCGGTACCGAGGTGATGGAAGAGGAGAACGGTAGGAAATCTTTCCGCTTTACTCCCGGGCCCGTATTTGCCAATATCGTGCTGGCGGATGAAATTAACCGTACACCGCCCAAAACCCAGTCGGCCCTGCTGGAAGCCATGCAGGAATACAAAGTGACGTATTCGGGAACAACCCATTCCCTGCCTCTTCCGTTCTTTATTATCGCTACGCAAAATCCTATTGAACAGGCCGGTACCTATCCTTTACCGGAGGCCCAGTCTGACCGGTTTTTGTTGTACATCAAACTGAGTTATCCTTCCGAACAGGAAGAACTCATGGTATTGAAAAGTACCACGGGCGCGGGAAAACCCGAGGTAAAAAATGTGCTGTCAGGGGAGGAAATCCTGGAGTTGCAGCAGCTTACCCGCCAGGTCCATATCAGCGATGAACTGATGGAAAGAATCAATGCGCTGGTCCGGTCTACCCGACCCGAAAACGGGGCCTCGGCCTTTGTGAAAGAATGGTGCGAATGGGGGGCAGGTCCGCGGGCGGGGCAAGCCCTTGTCTTGTGCGCCAAAGCCCGGGCGGTATTGCAGGGCCGGTTTGCGGTGATTCCCGAAGACATACAAACCCTGGCTTTTCCGGTGCTTCGTCACCGTATCGCCCTGAATTTTAAAGCGGAAGCGGAAGGGATCACCGCCGATCGTGTAATAGAGGAACTGACCCATGGACGCCGTTGAACTTATACGACTGAATAACCTGCAGCTGGCTGCCCGGGTGGTGAGCGACCGCCTTTTGCTGGGCGTTCACCAAAGTCGCCGGAACGGAGGGGGTACGGAGTTTGAACAGTATCGTCCCTACTTTCCGGGAGATGATCTCCGCCAGATCGACTGGAAATTATATGCGCGTTCCGGCCGCTACCAGGTCAGAGAATCTACCGTAGAGAGCCACCTGCCCGTGCGGATGATCCTGGACCTTTCCGGTTCCATGAATTATACGGAAGAAGGCGTGAGCCGTCTCAACTACTGCAAGGTGCTGCTGGGTTCCCTGGCCTATATGGGCTTTCGTCAGAACGACCCCATGCGCTTTTATACCCTAAGGGAAGGAAGGCTGGAATTGCAGGCGGGGGAGGGGAAGAATACCTTTTACCGGATCTTGTATCACCTGGAAAAGGCCCGCGCCGAAGGCAGGGCCGGGGAGCAAAACCAGCGCTTTCCGGAGTTTCGCCAAAAGCGAAAAGAACTGATGATCCTGGTTTCCGACCTCCTGGAGCTGGAGGAAGAATGGATAAACCTGCTTCGGGAAGCCGCTTCCCCGCACCGGCAAATCCTGATCTTTCAGGTGCTGGGTCGCCATGAACTGGAGTTCAGTCTGAAAGGACTTTACCGGTTTAAAGACCTGGAAACCGGCCTTGACCGGGAATTGGAAGCCGAAAGTGCCGGGAAATTATTCAGAGGGGCGTTTGCGACTTACCTGGAAGCCCTGGATGCGCAGCTACGCCTGCCCGGTATTCACCTGGTCAGGGTAACGCTCGATACCCCGCCCGCGCACGCGCTGGCGCAAGGACTTAAAGCCATTCGCCCATGGAATTCCTGAACCCGGGCTGGCTATGGGGAGCCTTGGCCCTGAGTCTCCCGGTTATTCTCCATTTCTGGCACCGGAAAAGAGGGAAAGAAATGGCGTGGGCGGCTACCCGCTGGCTCAGCGGTCCGGTATCCGCCTCTTCCACCGGATTCCGCCTGGAAAATATTCTACTGCTTATCTTGCGCTGCCTCTTATTGCTTCTTCTGGTACTCTTCTTGAGCAAACCTGTCCTTAAAAGGGAAGAGCAGGTACATTGGATACAGCCGGAAAAAGAAGTGGTGGAGAATTTCAGGTTTGAACTGGAGGAGGCGGAGAAAAGAGGGGAGAGGCGTTTCTGGTTTAATGGGGAAGAGGTGGCCGACCTGAATATCCTGCCCGAGCCAGGTGACTTGCAGGGAGGAATAAACCGGAGGAATAGGGGCGGACACATCTACCTGACCGCCCGCGATAATTTCACCCGTTTTTCACAAGTCTATGTACCGGGAGGGTACACCCTGCACAGCATGAAACCGATTCGCCCCGGTCAGGCAGCTGTTCTGCCCTCCGGAGACACCCTTACCGTATTGCTGGAAAATGAGGAAAATAGTATACTGGCCGCACTTCAGGCCATCACGGAAGTACATTCCATCCATTTTGATATTCAGCGGGAGAGGAAAGCGGGAGAGCGCTATGCCCTTTCTTTTACGCACCGGCCAGATTCCCTCGCCGGGGTCAACGTGGTGTCCGGTGACCTGCCGCTTGCGTCGAGGGCCGGTTACCCCCGTACCCTCTGGTTCCCGGATTCCCTGAAGCCCGAAACTTCCGACGTGGTTTTTAATGGGGATCTTCCTGCCATTCTGCTCGAAGCCTTGGCCAGGGAAGGTTCTGCTTCGGAATTAAGTGAAAGGCAGCTTCAGGCCAGATTCGCGCGCCGTGCGTCCCAGGGTTCAGAAAACAAGCTGATCCTGGTTCTCTTTCTCCTGGTTTTATGTGCGGAAAGACTACTCTCTACTTACAAAAACGCATGAAGCATATCCTCAGGGTCATATCGTCAACAGAAAGACAGCTTTGGGCTTCCGCCTGGATCCGCAGTCTGCTGGCCGGAGCCGCGGCCGGTATTCTGGTGCAGGCGCTGGCCCCGGGCAAGGTAGGGAGTATAGTCGCCGGATTGGGGGGCTTTGTACTCTCCTCCATCCTCCTGGGAGCCTGGAAAAGGCAGAGGCCCCGGGCCCTGCGTATGCTGCATCATCTCCTGGACGATGCGGAATACAGCCTGGATCTGGTAGAAAAACAGACCCTTACGGTGGCCGACCGCCTCCAGATGGAGCGCTTGGCTGAGCGGATGGCACACACGCCCGCGCCGCAAGTATGGCACCGCCAACTTACCCCTTTCCTGCTGGCTCTGGCCGGGGCGCTCCTCCTTTTCCTGGGCCGGGAACACCTGGAAGGGGTAAAAGAAGAAACGCAGGAAAAGACCGGGTTCACCCCCGCCACCGAACAGAAAAAGATGCCCGTGACCTTATCCGACAGCCGCGTGCAGATTCGCCCGCCGCGATACACCGGCCAAAACGAACAGCAGCGCCGCGACCTCCATATTTCTGCAGTGGCGGGTTCCGTGCTCACCTGGCGCCTGCGCTTTTCTTACCCCGAAAACCTCAAGGTAACCCTCGTCAATACCCGGGGAGAAGAACGGACTTTTGCCCCCGGAGACGGAGTTTTTGAATATACCGACCGCCTCCTGACCTCGGGCCTGTACGCCTTCCGGGCGTATCGGAAAGACTCCCTGCTGTACCAGTCGGAATACTACCGCCTGGAAGCCATCCCTGACGCCCCGCCACGCATTGAACCCGCCTCCCGTGAATTATACCGCTTTCATTTCCTGGAAGATTCCGAAACCCTCCGGGTAGACGCGCGCGTGTCTGACGATTTCCAGGTGAAGGAAGTGTACCTCGTAGCCACCCTGGCGCGGGGTTCCGGGGAGAATGTACGGTTCCGGGAAATGAAATTCCCCGTCAGTACAGGAGGATTCCGGTCTGCGAACCTCCAAAAGACCATTCGCCTCAACGAACTCGGTTTTACCCCCGGAGACGAACTGTATTACTATTGGGCCGCGTTGGATAATAAATCTCCTGAACCCAATTTTAGCAAATCGGATACCTATTTCCTGGTTTACAAAGATACCGCCGCCCTCCGCGAAAGTGAACTGGCGACCCTGGCGGTCAATATCCTTCCCGAGTACTTCCGAAGCCAGCGCCAGATCATCATCGATACCGAAAAACTCCTGGCCCGGAAAGGGAAAACCGGTAAAAATGAATTTAATGCGGCCTCCAATGAAATCGGGTTCGACCAGAAAGCCCTCCGGATCCGGTACGGACAGTACCTGGGCGAGGAATACGAATCCTCCATCGGCGGAGGCGCGCATACCGACAGCGACGACCCCCTGGAAGGCTTTATGCACAAGCACGACAGCGAAGAAGAAGGCCATCACGACCACGATCACGGCCATGACCACGGTCCGCCCGCCCAATCGGAAGAAACCGACCCCCTTAAGGCTCTCCTGGAACTCTACGTGCATTCGCATGACGATGCGGAAAGCAATACGTTCTATGAACAGTCTACCCGAAGTATCCTGAAAACGGCCCTTGAAAACATGTGGCAGTCGGAGCTTCATCTGAGGTTGTATACCCCCGAAAAAGCCCTGCCTTATCAATACAAAGCCCTGGAACTCCTCAAGGAAGTACAGCAGAAGTCAAGGGTGTATATCGCTAAAACGGCGTACGACCCGCCCCCCATCAAAGAAGCGGAGCTCCGGATGAAGGGCGAACTGAAAAAATTTAACCCAACCTTCCGGAGCGAAGTAGAACTTGCCCGGAAAAATACCGGCCTGCTCGCGGCAAAGGTAATGGGTTACCTGGAGGCCGACCGCCCTCTTTCCCCTGCCCAAAAACAGGAAACCGTGCTTTTAAGTGGGGAAGTTTCCCGTACCTTGGCCGACCGGGACCCCAAAAAATGGGAAATACTGGCATCCCTTCAGAAAATACTGAATGACCGGCCCCTCAGCATGCCGGAAAAAAGTGCATTGAAAGCGGTCCTGCTACGCCTGGGTGGCAGGCCAGCAAGCGCAGAACCGCCGGGCGGTACCGGTGAGAAAACATTGGAAAAAGCCTTTTGGAAAAACCTCTTTTAAAGCTATGATGACCGTTTCACCGCTTCTCTCCTGGATACTCGCCGGTACACTTCTCCTGGTCTGGGGAGTTGTACTCTGGCAGATTCAGCGCAGAAAGGGACTGAGCCCGCGCCAAAAGCGCGTAAAAACAGGACTGAATACGTTGCTTTTTCTCCTGGTCGTGCTGTTTCTCTTTTCGCCGGCCCGGCCCTTTGGGAAGGAGGTGCAAACTCTCCTTGTGTACGATGCCTCCATTCCCCGGGAGGCCCGGGATTCCGTGAGGGTGCAGTACGGAATCCAGGACGAAATCACTGCCAGAGAATTGAAAGTGAAGCGCTACGGGTCGGCCCGCTTTTTTTTCTTAGGCCAGTACCCCGATCCTGCCGCTTTAAGCTACCTGGCCGGGAAAGAAGTACATTGGATCCCGTTCGGGGAAACCCTGGAGGAAATTCGCTGGGAGGGAATCCTGAGAGAAGGCGAACGCCAGACAGTGGAAGGGAGAATCCACCTGACCCAGCCGGGAGTGCTGAAAGTGGTTTACGGGGAATATACCCTCGATAGCCTCGTACTTTCAGGCGGAGAGCAGCCTTTTCGCCTTACTTTTCCGGTATTCGCGAAGGGCCGGAACCGGGTGACCCTTCTGCTGGAAGACCGGCCGTTGCGAGATATCGCCTTCTACGCCCGCGCCCGTGCGCCGTTGTTCATCACGGTATTGCCAGATCACCCCGACTTTGAGAGCCGCATCCTGACCGAATGGTTGGGCGGGCTGGGCCATTACGTGGAGGTTTCCACGCCCGTGGCCCGTTCAGTAGTGTACGAAAGCCGGGTCAATAAGGCGGTACGAAAAGAGGAACCCGACCTGGTCATCGCTACCCCGGGCCGGGCCGACGACCCGCGGGTGAAGAAAGCGGTGGCTGAAAACAGGAGTGTACTTTTTTTCGGACTGGGGGAGGTGCCGGGTGCCCTGGCGAAAATCAACCGGGCTACAGGAAGTCGTTTTTCTGCCCGCCGCGTCTCCGAACAGGAAAACCGCCCGCTTCCCCACGAATTAACCGCCTTGCCTTACACGTTTACGGCTCAGCCTAACCAGCGCCAGGCCGGTGCATGGCCCGTAAGTTTCCAGAAAAACGGGGCCACCGTGGCCGTTAGCCTGATGAATGAAACCTTCCCAGCCCGTTTACGGGGAGATACGCTCCTTTATAGTGAAATATGGGGAGGGGTGCTGTCGGCCCTGGAGACCTCCGATACCGCAAAGGTCAGGGTACCCGCCCCCGTTTTTCGGGATACGCCCGCAAGCGTGACTTTGCATACCGCGCGAAATCTCCTGCCTATAGAAGAAGATAGCCTCTTTCTGAAGGCATCGGCAGCGAATCTCCTGCAAAAATCAGGAAAATTTATTTTTCCCCGGGCGGGCTGGCATACGCTTCCCGAAGTGGGCGAGGTATGGGTAGAAGAGGCTCCCGCAATGCCCGGTATCCAATGGGAAAACTGGCTGAAAGCCAATGCTACACTTTTAAAAAGCGAAGTTCTTCCGCCCGAACAGGAAATCTTTGCCTCGTTTTGGTTCTGGTTATTTCTTCTCTTTTTCGCGGCCTTATGGGTGGAAACCAAGTTTTCCTATTGACTTTTCCCCAAAAAAATTGAATATAGTGGAGATTTCTTGGATGAAAATAGAAACTTATCCACTATATTTAAAAGTGCTTTGACATGTAGCGTGAAAATTATAAAAACTAGCTATGACAAACGTTAACAGGTTTGCTGCGCTTGTCGCGGGAATTTCCCTGTTAATATGTGGTATTCTTGGCCACAGGTATTTAGGGAAAGATAACAGGCATTCTGTTTTACAGAAGGGATACGACCGTGAAATTGCCAGGGTCAGGCAAGATCATGCGGATATACTTGCCCTGTTGGATAACCGTAAAACCTCTGAATTCAAAGAATTAGCGATTTCTCCCTCTTATCCTTACTATATTTTTGCCGATGGGAAAATCATCTATTGGTCTACCAATTATTCGGTGCCTTCCTATGCGACGGAAGTAGCAGCCGCCCAAGGGGAAACCCTCTTGAAAAAAGACGGCATGTGTTATGTGCGGGTGCGTACATCCATTACACGGGAAGGACAAACCTACGACATCGTCAGCACCATAGACCTGCTCCGGGATAAAAATTATACCCAAAATTTTAAAGTTCCGGCTTTCAATTCGGCCATCTTCTTTCTCAAGCCCGATACGATTTCTCCCTCCCCGTTTTCGGGCGCCATGCAGGTGACCTCTTCGGAGGGCCGCCCGGTTTTTTATACCGATGTGACCGAAACCCTCCAGTACCTCAGTTTCAGGATATCGCCCGTAAGCATTGTCCTCATTGTTTTAGGTGTGCTTCTGATCTGGTATACGCTCTATGTGCAATCGATTGTTTTGTCGCTTAGGCACCGGTATATTTGGGCAGGTATTCTGATGGGCGTGTCTTTTCTCGTATTGCGTCTTCTGATGCGCTATTTTAATATTCCCTGGATATTCTTCACCCACAAGCCTATCGATATTTTTTACGGAAACCTCTTTATCGATACTTTGTGTGTGCTCATTATACTCACCAAAGTGGCCCTGGCCCAGTACAAGGCTCTGCTGTATATCCATGTGGAAAAACTGGGTTCATCCTTACGCGCGTTCCTGGCAATATTGTGCATTTTGTTCATGTTTGTCATTGTGCAGGTGGTGTGGTGGCTCATTGACCAGGCCTACCAGGAAAGCCTCATCGAAAAGTATTATTCCGTTAGTTTTTATCTCAGCAATGTGAAAGATACCATGTATGTGTATCTTTTCATTCTCCTGGGTATTTTTTTCCTCTCGGTGCATTCTGTGACCAACCTCTACCGGAGGCTTGTACCCAACAAGAGAAAGGGGCTGATCTACTGGGTGATAGGTACGGTATTGGGCGGTATTCTGAGCTGGGCGTTACACTGGGAGCTGCCCGTGATTACCGGAAGTTTCTTCTTCCTGGCCGTTTACCTGATGGACCTCGCGCGGTATTTCTACCGCCTGCGTTCTTTTACTTACCTGTACTACATCATCGGAGCGCTGACGTATACCCTGCTGTTATTTCATATCCTGTTTCTTAAGGAGGGAGAACAAAGTCTCAACGAAAAATACAACTTCGCCGATACCTATCTTTCCGGGAAAGACCGCCGCCTGGAGCGGCAGTTCGACCTGCTTAGTCCCCTTCTTGACGACACCAATGTATTTCATAAACTCTTGCTGGGCGAGATGTCTTATGAGGAAGTGAATGACGAATTCCTGGAGGTATTCCGGGAAAATTATCTCGATCATTTCCTGATTACTTTTGAGATGTTTGACTCCACAGGGAATGAAATCGCGCCGCACCGTGATCACCAGCTTAGCGTATTCACAGACGAAATCGGGAGAGAATCGGAACCTACCGAATATTCCCGTCTCTTTCTTAGCCGGAAACCGGATGTGGCGTCGCATTATACCTTCATTCATGAAGTCAGAAACGCCGATTCCTCTTTGCTGGGTACCGCGCTGTTCCGGTTGTTCCCTAACCGCGGAAGTACCTTGGGGCCGGAAGCGATACTGCAAACCAAAAAGGTAGCTTACAACCCTTTTTCGCATAACTACAGCTACGCAGTATACGATTCCCTCGGGCATCTGATTCACCGTTACGGGAAGTACAATTACCGCCAGGTATTTGATTCTACCCTGGCAAATGAATTACATATCTTTGAGCGGGAAGAACTTTACCGCGGTTATTCGCATATTGCCCGGGTGGGCGACGGCAACCGGTTTATTGTAGTTTCTGAAAAAAGAGACTTTTATAAAGACGCCCTGGCCAATTTCTCTTTCCTCTTCTTCATGTCTATGGTGGGCATGATAGGCCTGCTGGTTTTTATGGGTTTCTTTAACGATTTCAGACGCTACCAGATGAACCTCTCCGGGAAAATACAATTCTACCTGAACGGGGCCTTCCTGATGCCTTTAACCATCATTATGGTCATCGGTTCCGTGGTCATGAACAGCATCTTTTCCGATATCCGGGACAATTCCATACTGACTACCTCCCGGAGTATTTCGGAAGCATTGAATATCTACGGACAAAATTACACTTCCGGCGAATTTACCCGGAGAGACCTGAGACGTAATCTGGATAACCTGGCCCGGATTTCCAGCATTGACATTGACATCTACAACATGCGAGGGGTTTTGGCGTATTCTTCCTATATTCCCTATCAAAGCCTGGAGGCACGGCTCCATGTGAACCCGGAGGCTTTCTCTGCTATCCGGGACGGAAGGGAGGAGGTGATTCTCCTCGACGACTTCCAGGAGAAGATCAAAGCGAAGACGGCTTTCGTGCCGGTAAAATCATTGGAGGGCAATATTACCAGTATTGCAGCACTCAATTTTATTGACGCAGAAACCGCGGTGCAGTCTTGGACCCGCCAGGTATGGCAGATCCTCCTGATCGTCTTCTTTGTGATTTTCTTCGTCCTGTATATTTTCTCCTTCATTTCAAGCCGGAAATTAACACAGCCCCTGAAGTTGATTGCCGAAAAGATCAAGTCGGTGAGTTTCCACGAAAAAAACAAAGAAATTGTCTGGGAGGCCAAAGACGAAATCGGCTTGCTGACCGGTGAATACAACCGGATGCTCAAGAAACTGGACGAGAGTAAACAGGCGCTTTCTATCAATGAAAAACGTTCAGCCTGGAGAGATATGGCCAAGCAGCTGGCCCACGAAATACGGAACCCGCTGACGCCCATGATGCTTTCGGTTCAGCAGCTGCAGCGCCTGGTGCTTTCTGATCACCCCGATGTAAAGAAACGCATCTTGCAGGTGCTGGGCTCTATCAGTGACCAGATTGAAAATATTATCGGGATCTCCCTTTCCTTCTCCAAATTCGCCGAAATGCCCCTCCCTACCCACGAAGAGTTTGACCTGGTCGCCATAGCCAAAGATATCCCTAAGGTATTCCACCGCGACCCGGAAATCCACTTCGAAAGTGAAGCAGAGGAGCTATGGGTGAGGGGCGACAGTAAAATCATTAAGAAAACCCTGATGTATCTCATTAAAAACGGTATTGATTCGGTACCGGCACATCAGCAACCGGTGGTCCGGGTGTCGGTGACCCGAACCGATTCCGGCGCCTTGCTGGAGGTAAGCGATAACGGCGCAAGCCTTTCTGAAGAATCGCGGGAGAAAGTCTTCCGCCCGGTCTTTAGTGAGAAGAATGACGAAGTGGGATTCGGCCTGAGTCTATCCAAAATCAGTATAGAGCATTTCGGCGGAAATATCTGGTTTGAATCCGAAGAAGGAAAAGGGAAGGCTTTCTTTATTGAGTTGCAAATCACAGAACCCGACGAAGACGACCTGCACGAAGATATCTGAGGTCCCGTTTCGTAAAATTCCCCGCCTGATCTGCTGGGCCTGTACTCAGGAAGGGGAAGGTACCGGTACCACCTGGGGCGGATCGAGGTACACCAGGAAAAGGTGCAGTTCCGTGTAGCCCATTTGCCACAGCAGCCGGGCGTAGTCTTGCAGTTGTTTTTCGTGAGCGGTCCGGCGCTTACCGGTCTTGTAATCCAGGATATACACCCCTTCTTCCAGAAAGACCACGCGGTCCGGGCGCCGTGTATGGCTGTGGCTGGACAGAATCTCCGCCTCGTTTTTTACCCGGGCGCCTGCCTGGAACAAGGGGGCCAGGTCGGGGTGTTCCAGTACCGACCGGATCTTTTGTTCCAGGGCAGGCCGGGTGGCTGCCGGGATCAGGCCGTCGCTCTCCAGGGCGTCCAGTACCGGCTCCAGGTCGGAGGCGCTTTCTATGCTTTCAAAAACGCGGTGGATCAGATTGCCTTCCCGTATACTTGCATCCGAAGGGCCCCATTTAATTTGGAGGCTATTTTTTCCCTCGAATGCTTTCCGGGGTGGAAGGGTGTGCACCGGAAGACCGGCGTCTTTTTCCTCGTGAACCGGGGCGGTTTTTTCGCCAAATTCATAGAGGGGAATAAGGGGCTGCCCCTCGGCCTGTAAATACCCCCCCAACAGCTGCCCGATATTCTCGATAGCAAAGCCGCTTTTGTTCTCCTTTCCCCATATCCAGAGGTATTGGCGGTCTATGGCCCGGGTGAGCGCCACATAGAGGAGGTTGAGGTTTTCAATGAGGTAAAGGTCTCTTTCTCTTTGAATAACCGGGGCCGCGAATTCAAAATCATGGCTGTAATTAAAGGGGGCTGCCCGGATCCGTCCGCCGGCTGCTTCCAGTTCGGGATAGGGAAGATCGTCGAGGCTGAGCCATATCGGTTCGCTTCCTTTCTGACTTGTACTCCAGTGAATAAAAGGCAGGATCACCACCGGGTATTCCAGGCCTTTCGCCTTATGAATGGTATGGATGGTGATGGCGTTGCCCGCCCGGGCCGGAACCGCCAGTTTGTCTTTCCGTACCTCCCAGTCGCGTAGAAAGTCAGACAGGCTCTTCGACCGGCGCAGGGTAAAATTTAGCACATGATCCAGGAAAGCCAGTACATATTCCGCCGGTTTCTCTGTTTCCATAAGCCCGAATTTCGCGGTAAAAAATTCAGATAACTGGTAAGGGTCCAGCCCAGTCATTCCGTCGAGGTCAATGCCGAAATGGGTAAAAAAGGCCAGGAAGCCGGAGGGAGGGAAAGCGCAAACCGCCTGCAAGTCATAAAGGGAAGAATCGATATTTTTCACCAGGAAAAAGAATTGCAGAAACTCGAAGCGTTCAAACTGCCGCTCAGGGTAGAGTGCGAAACGCAGGGCGGCCACTAAAAACCGTACCTCCCGGTTGTTTTTCACTTTCAGTGCTTCGGAAGAATTGATCTCATATCCTGCACTTTTGAGAATTTCGGCCATTTGAATCCCTTCTTTTCCCTGGCGGCACAGGATACAGATATCAGAGAGGCGGTATCCATCTGCAAGAATCTCTTCCACCCGGGCGATAATTTTCAGGGCCGGGTCATCTTCGCCCTGCCGGAGTACTTCCACGGCGGTATAGCCCCCCGCTTTGGGCGGAGTAGGGGTTTCCTGGAAGAAATCGCTGAATACCTGGCGGGCGGCTTCGCTGTCCTGCTTCTCCCGGATATGGGCAAACAGGGCGTTATTGAAATCGATGACTCCTTTTCGGCTCCGGTAATTGGTGGTCAGGTTCACCGTTTTGGTAACCGACTGAAGGGTGTCTACCCTCTGGAGCTGGAGTTCCGGCGTTTTGGCTTCCAGGTAATTTTTCTGGCGGTTAACCAGGTCGAGCATCAGCATTACATTGCCGCCTCTCCAACTGTAAATGGCCTGCTTGGGGTCGCCCACGATCAGGTTATCGAAATTTTTGGAAACCGTGTTCTCGAAGAGTGGCAGCAGGTTAAAGAACTGCATATCCGAGGTGTCCTGGAACTCGTCTACCAGGATATGGTTGTATTTTTCGCCTATCCGCTCGTAAATGTAGGGAATGGGTTCACGGGTGACTATATCCAGGATCTTCTGGTTGAAGTCCGCGAGTACCGCACCGTCTGTTTCCTCCAGAATTTGGTCAATTTCTGCTTTTACTGCTGCCAGAAAAGGAATCTTAAGCAGGTTTTTATTCACCGCTTTCAGAATGGGGTATTGCTCGGTTTCCAGGTCGAGGATTTGCCCGGTAATTTCCCTGAGCCGGGGGAGGATTTCTTCTACCCGTGCTGCGGTGGCGCTTTTGTCTTTGTACCACCGGTCGTCGGTCATGGTTTTGCGCGCTGTAGCGGTGCCGCCCCACAGCTCGGCGGGCGCCCGGTGCAGCTTGTGGTAAAAGTTCCAGATGCCCCTCTTTCCTCCGAAGAAATCAGACTCCGAAAGGCCCTGCGAGGAAATCAGCGTTACGGCCTTTCCTGCCAGATCAGCAATCTGTTTTTCCGTGTCTTTTATGTACCGGCGGATTTTGGTCTTTACCTCCAGCACGTCCCGGTGGCGGAGGCCGATGTTTTTGGCGATTTCCGTGGCGTTATTGGCTTGGTATATTACTTTGGCAAACTGTACAATGTCGTTTTCCAGCGTATTCCAGCTTTGGTTCTCCTCCAGTTTGCTCAGGGCAAATTCCTTGAACATTTCGGTCAGTTCCGGGTCGTCTCCTACCCGGTCGACCAGGTTTTTTACTGCTTCGGTAATCAGTTCTTCCGTTTCCAGGATGATTTCATAATTGTAGGGCAGGCGGAGGTCAAAGGTGAATGAACTGATCACCTGGTTGACGAAGCTGTCAATGGTCTTGATGGCAAAGTCCTGGTAGTTTTGCAGCACGTCGTGGAGTACTTCTCCGGCCCGGCGGCGAAGTTCTTCTTCCGAAATGTGGCGGAGATCGTCCAGGAGATATCCGAGCAAGGGCGAAGAGCCGTCGTGGCCCGACTTCAGGTCTTTCAGTGCACCCACAATCCTCCTTTTCATCTGTTCAGCGGCTTCGTTGGTAAAGGTCATCGCCAGGATCTTTCGGTAATAGGTAGGATGTTCACTTCCCAAAGCCAGCCTCAGATATTGCCGGGTGAGTGTGAAGGTTTTGCCGGAACCGGCGGAAGAAGAATAGATGGTAAATAGCGCCATGGCTTGTCTGGAAAGTTAATGCTCCCGAGTGATTCGGGTCTTAAATATAGGGAAAGTGTACGCTTATTTCTGTACAATGATGCATATTTAAAAAGTACACCGCCTATATTTGCCGGGTAATTCTAAATGTACTCCATGAAGTTATTGACCTTTGTCGCGCTTTTTTTGTCCCTGAACGTTTTTGCCCAGAATACACAATCGGTAAAAATCCGTTTGTCTGATGTACAGACCGGCCTGCCCGTGGTGGGTGCCACCGTGTCTATCCCTAAATATGAGCTGCGTTCGGCGTCTGACGCGGAAGGGCAGGTGCGTTTCGACGGGGTACCGCTGGGCCGTCTGGAGGTGGAAGTAAGTTCGGTAGAATACGGAAAATACATCTTCAGGGAGCTTCTCCTGGAAAACGCCAGACAACTCGTGCTGGACTTGCAATTGCAGGTAACAGGGCAAGAGCTGGACGAGGTAAAAGTGACTTCTACCGTGCCTTCTACTTCCGCCCTTATGAGTGTGGAAAGCATTACCTCGGAGCAGATTATGCGTTTTCCGGCCACCTTCTTTGACCCGGCGCGCCTGGCCATGTCTTTTCCCGGCGTAGCCAATACCAATGACCAGGCCAACAATGTGTCGGTGCGGGGCAATGCGCCCGAATTTGTGCAATGGCGCCTGGAAGGAGTGGAAATTGTGAACCCCAACCATCTCAGCAATGCCGGGATGTTTTCCGATAAGCCTGCCGCGGTAGGAGGCGGAACCAATATTCTTTCCGCCCAGATGCTGGGAAATATGAATTTCCTGAGCGGCGCTTTTCCGGCGGGTTACTCCAATGCGCTGGCCGGCGTTTTTGATATGAACCTGCGCAACGGCAACAGTGAAAAATACCAGCACGTGATCCAGGCAGGGCTGCTGGGTCTAGATCTTTCTTCCGAAGGCCCCCTTAACAAAAGAAAGGGCAGCAGTTACCTGGTGAACTACCGCTACTCGTTTACGGGCCTCCTGGCTATGGCCGGGGTGAACTTCGGGGGCGAAGCGATCCGCTTCCAGGATCTGGCCGTTACCCTCAACTTCCCGACCCGGAAAGCGGGTACATTCACGTTCTTCGGTATGGGCGGGGTGTCGTCCAATATTTTTGCACCCGACGCAGACAGTACCACCTGGGAGTCTTCCAAAGACCTGAATAACATAGATTTTTACGGAAGAATGGGGCTGGTGGGCGTTCGGCATTCTGTTAAGCTCCTGAAGAAATGGAACCTGAGAACGGTGCTGGTGAACTCCGCTCTGGAGAATCTCCGGAATGCGTATACGGGCAATACCAATGTGAATTACGACTATGCGGCTAAAAATTACCTCAGTTTCTCCACCGCCCTTTCGGGAGACCTGAACGCGCTGTGGGCGGTGAACGCCGGCGTGCAGGTGAGCCACCAGTTTAACCGCTTTAATCTGATGGATTCGGGTGATCTCTTTTATGCCGTAGATAACCTCCTGGTGCAGCCCCACGTAAGGATCAGCAACCGGCAGCGTTCGCGGTTTAATTACAACGTAGGTTTTTCGTATCCTTATTATTCCTACAGTAAATCCCAGTATTTTGAACCCCGTCTTTCGGGAGAGTATCTTCTGAACTCCAAGCATAAAGTGAAAGCGGCGTACGGACTGCACAGCCAGGTGACTTCTACCCGGACGTCGTTCGCACTTCCGTACAGGCCTTCCCGCTCTCACCATTTTACATTGGGTTACCAGGCCGACCCCGATACACGCCAGTCTTTTTCGGCGGAGTTATTTTACCAGAGCATGTTTAACCTGACGCGCTTTGACTCCCTCTATGTGTCGGTTTTGAACGGGTATGAGGTGGGGTATTTTACTTACGGATACTACTTGCTGAACCAGAAAAATCAGGGCCGCAATTTCGGTGTGGAGCTGAATTATAAGCGCTATCTGGATAAGGGCTTTTTCGCCCTGGCCAACGCCACTTTCTACAAGTCGCAGTTTAAGGCGTTTGACAACCGGTTTTACGACACCCGCTACGCCGGAAATTACATCTACAATGTAACCGCCGGAAAAGAATGGGAGAATGCCGAGGGCCGTTTGCTGGGGCTGAATGCGCGCGTGAACTGGGTGGGAGGTTTCCGTGATTACCAGATTGTTTCCCAGGAATACGAAGGGATGCAGTACGTCTACTACAATTACTGGGCGCCGCTCAATGTAAAATACGACGATTATTTCCGCCTGGATCTGCGGGCGTATATCAAGAAAACGAAGAAACGCGGTTCGGAAACGATATCCCTGGATATCCAGAATCTGGCCAACCGTGAAAACATGGCCTACAATTACTTTGATACCTACCGTATGCAAATAATGCAGAAGAAGCAGCTGGGGCTGGTTCCGATGCTGAATTATCGGTGGGAGTTTTAGGGTCGAGTT
>JBEBRS010000024.1:0-20631 GCA_040394705.1 Leadbetterella byssophila | reverse complement strand
TGACCAAATACCTGCCCAAAGTGCTTAACTCGGTGGCGGAGGTGTTGATCAATGTGCTGGTGACTTTTTTTGTGCTGTATTTCATGCTGGTGAAAGGAAAGGAAATGGAGGCTACGATTGAAGAATTCTTCCCCTTTTCGGATAAGAGCAAAGCGGAACTGTGGACAGAAATTAATATGATGGTGAGAACCAATGCCATCGGTATTCCGATCCTCGGCGTTTGCCAGGGTGTGGTGGCCATGACGGGTTACCTGATTTTTGGGGTCAATAACGCCGTACTGTGGGGGATTGTCACCGGGGTAGCTACGGTTTTCCCGGTTTTGGGTACCATGGTGGTTTATTTGCCCATCTGTATCGTGGCTTTTGCTACGGGCAACGTGATGAATGCCACCTGGCTCACCCTCTACTGCTTTTTCATAGTAGGAGGAATTGATAACGTGCTTCGTTTCACCATTCTGAAGACCCTGGGAAATGTGCACCCCCTGATTACCGTATTCGGTGTGCTTTTCGGCCTGAATGTATTCGGAATGTTGGGACTGATCTTCGGTCCTTTGATCATTTCCTCCATTAGTGTATTGTTTAAAGTGTACAGGAATGAATACGGTAACCGGAAAATTGTACTGTTGAATAAGGACGACTAAAATGATATATCCATGAAATAGCCATGAGCCTTCAGCTATCAGCTATCAGAAAACCGGCACACCAACCGGCCAATGTATAAGCTGACTGCTGATAGCTGAAGGCTGAAAGCAAAAATTTTATACAGATGAAACGTATCGCCTCCATCGACGTATTCCGGGCCATCACCATGTGCCTGATGATTTTTGTTAACGATTTCTGGACGCTCCGGAATGTTCCGAAATGGCTCCTGCATACCGAAATGAACGAAGACGGTATGGGCTTTTCCGACGTGATTTTCCCTGTTTTTCTGGTGATTGTAGGCATGTCTTTGCCTTTTGCCCTGGCCAACCGAAGGAAGAAAGGCGATAATACCTACGCCCTTCTGCGGCATATCGGGGAAAGAACGCTGGCTTTGCTGGCCATGGGCTTTTTCCTGGTAAATTACGAGTACCTGCCTGGAGATTCCCTGCCTTTTGCCAAATCCTGGGTGGGTGTTTACCTGGTAACCTGTTTTTTCCTGATTTGGAATAACTATCCGGAAAAATGGAAAGGAGGTACGTATCTTAAACTGGTGGGAATAGCCGGCCTGGCACTTTTTGCATTTTATTTCCCGGGAGGTGCAGGAGCCATGAAGCCGTATTGGTGGGGTATCCTGGGACTGATAGGCTGGAGCTATCTTTGGGCCGCTCTGGTTTGCCTGTGGGCGGATGGCCGGTTCCCGAGGCTGATCGGTGGCGCCCTGTTTTTTCTGGTGTTTTGTGTCCTGTCCGCCGCGGGCTACCTGAGCGCTCTGGATCCCCTGAAAAAATATATCTGGCCGGTAGAAAGCGGCGCCCTGCCCTTCCTGTGTATGCTGGGTGTACTGGCTTCGGAATTTTACCGACAGCAAACTTTCCGGCGTTATGTCCCGGTATTGCTGATCACTGGCGTTTTACTGATCGGATTGGGGTTCGTGCTTCGTCCGCTGGGAGGGATTTCAAAAATCCTGGCTACACCGGCCTGGATTTGCATAACAGGGGGTATCGCTTACATGACCTACGCTCTGCTGTTCTGGGTGATCGATACGAAAGGCTGGAAAAGCTGGAGCAATTTTCTGAAACCCGCGGGGATAGCTACCCTCACCTGTTACCTGGTTCCGTATTACTGGTATGCGGTACGGTCACTAACCGGTATACGCCTGCCTGATTTTCTGCTGGAGTCGCCTGTAGGTCTGATCATGTCCATGGCCGTAGCCATAGTCATTATTCAGGTAACGGGGTTGTTGATCAGATGGGGAATTCAGCTAAAAGTGTAGATAGAAAAAAGGGGCCAAAATACCGCATTGTTTCGGAATTCTACCTCAGTTACATACGTTGTATGCTCCTTTGTCTGATCCTCCACGCCTCGCATTTTGGCCCTTTTTAAACCTCTTTCAGGGGTATAAATAGTCCGAACTTTTTGGACAACCCTTTTTAAGTATTTATTCCATTCCGGCAATTACTTTTTCAAGAAGGGCTTTGGTGGCTTTAATGCCTTCGTCTTCCGAAAGGTTACTGCCTTCGTATTCTATACCGATATTTCCTTTGAAGCCGCTGTCTTTCACGATCTTCATAATACGGGCATAATCTTTGGTGCTTTCGTTTCCGTCTGCGTCAAAGTCGTGGCTCTTGGCAGATACCCCTTTGGCATACGGCATCAGCTCTTCAATTCCTTTGTACATGTCGTACTGGTTGGTACACCCGTCAGGACCGCGTTCGATACAGAAGTTGCCGAAGTCAGGCAGTGTACCTACATTTTCCTTGTTGACCGCCTGCATTACACCGGCCAGCCAGCTTCCGTCAGAACTGTATCCGCCGTGGTTTTCCACTACTACATTAATCCCTTTGGTAGCGGCATATTCGCCTAATTTGTTAAGGCCGTCTGCCGCGTTTCTGGCCACTTCTTCCGCCGTACCACGGCCGGCTGCATTTACCCGAATGGTCTTGGCGCCCAGAATCTCTGCGGCATCTACCCACGGATAGTGGTTTTCTACGGCTTGCATACGGGCTACGGAGTCCGCGTTCCCCAGGTCGCCAAGAGCGTCGCACATGATCAGTCCTACACTCACGCCGGCCTCGTCACAACGTTTTTTGAAATCTTCCCAATACGCGGTGTCCCCTGCCTTGGCAAAGTAAAACGTATTCACCAGCTCGATAATGTTAATGCCGTAACTTTTGGCTATGGCGGGGAAATCATCAGGCTTGATACTGCCCTGGTATAAAGAGTCAGGGGCCTCTCTCAATAATCTGCCAAATTCCTGCCAGTTGCCATTCAGGCCATCTCCGAAAATGCTGTTATGCAGCGACCACTGCGCCAGGGAAATGTTCCAGTCCGGTTCAGCCTCTTCCGCTTTTTCGGTACTACCGCAAGCGTTTAAAAAGAGGGTTCCGGCCGTAGCAAGAGCAAGAATACTGAGCGTTTTAATTTTCATAAATAGGTATCATTTAAGGTTAAGAAACCCAAACCTACTAAAATAATATGCTTTTGTGAAGTAAAACAGACGCTTTTTATTTATCAGAAGATGAATGCGCTGTAAATGTAGCAGGCAGCGGAAATTAATTTATCGCCTGCCTTGTTCTGATGAATAGAAGACTTTAACCTATGACGCCTTACTACGATTCTCTGACAGAGCAATACCTGTCTGAATGCACACAGCTGAAACGAAGTTACAATACGTATAGTTTCTACAGGCTGCTTCTGGCGCTGGCTATCCTGGTCTGTCTGTATCTCGTGGTGGTGTCGGGCCAGTGGATGTACCTGCCGGTGTTCGCCGTACTGTTTATTCTTTTCGTAGGATGCGTGAAGAAGCACAGCGCAATTCTCCGGAAGAAAAAACTTACGGAAAATCTTGCGACAATCAACCGGGAAGAGGCCCGCTTCCTCGCTTTCCGGGAAACGCCGTTTGATGCGGGTACCCGGTATGCCGACAGTGCCCATTTTTACACGTACGATCTGGATATTTTCGGGAAAGACTCCCTTTTTCAGCATCTTAACCGCACTGCCACCTACATCGGTGAGGTGAAACTTGCGGAAAGTCTTCAAGCCCCTTTCGCTCAGGAAGAAGTATTGCACCGACAGGAAGCCATCCGGGAATTGAGTGCGAGAACGGAATGGAGACAAGGTTTCGCGGCCCGGGGAAGATTGATGAAAGACAGTGAAACCGGTTACCAAAAACTTCTCGACTGGTCAGAGAGCCGGGAAAATGCAGTAGGAAAAGCCGCCACTTTTCTGGCGTTTCTGCTGCCCGCTTTATGGATTGCGGTTATGGCCGCCTGCCTGCTGGGCTGGATCAGCTGGAAATGGATTTTGCCCCTGGTGACCGCCAACCTGGCGCTGACGGGTACCCAGCTTTCAAAAATTAAGGGAGAACGTATCGATGCCCGGAATGTAGCCGAGACTATAGGACACTACGGGGTACTCCTTAAAGAAATAGAGAAGGAGCCCTTTTCTTCGGTACACCTGAAGAGAATGCAGGAGGTATTGCAGCAGAAAAGTGCGGGAAATGAGCTGTCCCGGCTTTCCCGTTTATTTCTGAAACTGGAAGGAATCAATTTCGGCCTGGGCGCCCTGGTATTGAACGGTACCCTGGTATACCATGTGCATGTGTTGAATTCACTTTTGCGATGGAAGCGCGCCCATGCGGGAGACCTCCGCCGCTGGCTGGAGATCTTGGGAGAAACGGAGGCCTTGAACAGCTACGCCAACTTCGCTTTTAATAACCCCGCTTATGCCTGGCCCGTACTGACTTCCGCCATGGAAATTGAATTTGAAGACATGGGCCACCCCCTGATTCCGGAGTCTCTGCGGGTGAATAATCGCGTGGTTCTGCGCCCGGACAATTTCATGATCCTTACGGGTTCCAATATGTCAGGGAAGAGTACCTTCCTGCGCGCTATCGGCGTGAACAGGGTACTGGCGGGAGCCGGCGCGCCCGTATGTGCCGGTACAGCCCGCATACACCTTCTTCCCCTGCTGGTGTCGATGCGCCAGTCCGATTCTTTAAGCAGCGGAGAATCGTATTTTTTCGCGGAAGTAAAGCGTCTGAAAGCCATTATGGATCAGCTGGAACGCCAGCCCTGTCTTGTTTTGCTCGATGAGATCCTGAGAGGAACCAATTCAGACGATAAACAGGCCGGCACCATAGGGGTGATCCGGAAAATCATATCCCGGCCCGTTCCGGGCGCTATAGCCACCCATGACCTTTCTGTTTGCCGTCTGGCCGATGAATACCCCGACCGTCTGGAAAACAAGAACTTTGAAGTGGAAATGATTAACGGGGAACTCGCTTTTGATTATAAACTTCGCGACGGCGTCTGCCGGAATAAAAGCGCTACTTTCCTGATGAAGAAGATGGGGATTATTTGAGGTTTTAATCCGGGGACGCCCTTCTGCATCTCAGGGTGTCCTTCGGCAGGCTCAGGGTAAAAAAGGAAAAGCTCAGGGTGCCCTTCGGCAGGCTCAGGGTGACAATGGAACCTGCCACTGTCACCGTGAGCCTGCCGAATGGCGTCCTGAGCTTGAAGGACACACGAGACAAGGGGTTTTCACCCCTCCCCTTAATATTCTTTTACATCCCTGTGTTCGTACACCTCGGCCAGCAGATCATCTACCGGGAGTTCAGGCTTGTTGAAGCCCAGGCGATTAAGGATGCTGTCAAACACCTGGTAAACTACCGGCACCACAATCAGGGTAAGGAAGAGGGAACTGATCAACCCGCCGATGATTACCCAGGCCAGTCCGTTCTTGGATTCTGAACCACTGCCTGAGGCCATGGCGATAGGCAACATACCAAATACCATGGCGATAGTGGTCATCAGAATGGGGCGCAGACGGGCGTGGTTGGCTAAAATCAGGGCCTCGCGCGTACTTTTACCTTCTGCTTTCAATTGGTTGGTAAAGTCGACCAGGATGATGGCATTCTTTGCCACCAGACCAATCAGCATAATCATACCCAGCATGGTAAAGATGTTGAGGGTATTGTTGGTCAGTGCCAGTGCCAGTAAAGCTCCAATCACGGCAAGGGGAATAGAAAACAGTACCACAAAAGGGTGTACAAAGCTGTTATAGAGTGCAACCATGATAAAATATACCAGGATTACCGACAGCAAAATGGCAATACCCAAGGTTCCGAATCCCTCGCTTTGCATTTCCATATCACCGCTCCATACATAGCTTACTCCGCTGGGTTGGGGAATGGAATCCAGTTTGGGTTGCCATCCGGCTACTACTACCGAAGCCGGAACACCCACGGCCTGAGATTGCACTTTAATGGCCGTACTCTTATCGCGTCTTTCCAGCTGGCTGGGGCCGGAGCTTTCGCTTACTTCAGCAAACTGCGACAGGCGAATGAGTTCTCCCCGCTTGTTGGTAAAGAGCGTGTTGTTGACGTCCGATACATTTTTCCGGTCGTAATCATCAAACCGGATATTGATGTCGTATTCGTATTGTCCCTGACGGAACTTACCGTTGGTATTCCCGTTGAAGGCCGTTTGCATGGTGGCCCCCACGGTAGAAAGGTCAAGTCCCAGCGCCGCCATTTTGTCGCGGTCTACTTCTACTGAAATTTCCGGATTACCGCTTTCAGCAGAAAGCTTGGCTTCTACCGCACCCGGAATTTTCTTGAGTTCATCAAGGGCCTTTTCGGCGTAAAGTGTCACGCTGTCGCGGTCAGAACCAATCACCACCAGTTCAATGGGGGCCTGGTCTGCCGTTCCGATGAAACTCACCGGCAGGGTCTTGATTTTTGCCCCTACCAGTATCTGCTGTAGTTCACGCTTGGTTTTAGCGGCGTAAACATCCGTGGCATCCGCTCTTTTTTCTTTATCCACCAGCTTTACCATGATTTCGGCTTTGTATGCCGGCGCCAGGGTAGCTACCATACCGTCACTTGACTGACCCACGGAGGTAATCATTGACGTGATTTCAGGTTTTTGGCTGAGGTACTCTTCTGCTTTCTGGGTCAGCTGATTGGTTTGTTCAATAGCCGCATCTTTTGGAAGTTCAATCTGAACAAAGAATTCGCCCCGGTCAGAAGAAGGGAAGAATTCCCCGTTAATAAAACCGGCACCCACCAGGATAAATGAGGAGAAAAACATCACCACCACTACCAGTAAGGTAATCAGTTTGTGGCCCAGACACCATTCCAGAATGCTGCTGATCCACCGGGTAAAACGATTAAGCTGCTCTTCAAACCAAAGGATAAAACGGCTGAAGAAGTTGGTGCCCTCAATGTGTTCCAGCTTACCGAAACGGGAAGTAAGCAAAGGCACAATAGTGAAGGAAGTCAGCAGGGAAAGGAGTACGGAAATAACTACCACCAGACAGAATTCACGCAGAATGTCAGAGACAATCCCGGTAGACATAGCAATGGGAAGGAATACCACCACAATTACCAACGTAATTGAAATTACCGTAAAGCCGATTTCCTTGGCTCCGTCATAGGCCGCCCGAACCCGGTTTTTACCCATCTCCATGTGGCGGTAGATGTTCTCAATCACCACAATGGCGTCATCCACCAGAATCCCCACCACCAGCGAAAGGCCCAGTAGTGACATCATGTTCAGAGAGAAACCCATGAGGTTCATCCCGATAAAAGTAGCAATCAGCGAAACGGGAATGGCCACCATCACGATGAGCGAGTTACGGATGCTATGAAGGAAGAACAGCATGATGACCGCCACGAGAATAATGGCCAGGAAGAGGTCAAATACCACCGCGTTTGCCGATTTCAGCGTATAATCGGAGGTGTCGTTGGCCACTTCGATCTTCAGGCCGTCACTTTCGTACTGTTGTTCCACCCGGGTCAGGATTTCCCTGGTGGCTTTACTCACTTCCACGGCGTTGGCATCCGATTGTTTCAGCACCTGGAGAGAAATCGCACTTTTCCGGTCTACCCTGGAAATTTTTTCCACGTCTTTCTGGGCGTCCTGTACATCGGCGATGTCTTTCAGACGAATCTGGGCGCCTGTCGGGCCTTCACTGATGACCAGGTTGCGCAGTTCTTCTACATTTTTATATTTCCCGGACAACCGCACCAGGATGTCCTGGTTGTCTGATTTGATACTACCGGTAGGGAAGTCAAGGTTAGAGCCCAGGATGGCCTGCTGTACCTGCAAAATGGAAAGGTTATAGCCTTCCAGCTTTGAGGCATTGATATTGACCTGGATTTCTCTTTCCTGTCCACCGATCAGGTTCACCTGGGCCACACCCGGTACCCGCGACAAGATGGGCTGCACCTGCTTGTCAATGAGGTCATAGAAAGCCGCGTCATCCAGCTGTGCCGTAGCGGAAAGTGTCAGGATGGGCAGGTCATCAAAAGAGAATTTATTGAGGGAAGGTGCTTCCGCATCATCGGGCAATTCCGAGAGCATGGCGTTGATCTTCCTTTGGGCGTCATTAAGTGCCAGGTCTACATCTGCACCGGCCCTTAATTCAATGATTACCAGAGAAAGACTCTCGTAAGAGGTGGCATCCAGTTTCTTGATATTTTCAAGGGAAGCCACGGCGTCTTCAATTTTCTTGGTGACCGTGTTTTCCACCTCACCGGGCGAGGCGCCGGGATAAACGGTGGCGATGGATACTACTCCCGGCGAGAATTTAGGCAAAAGCTCATAATTCAGGTTAAAGTAGCTCAGTATGCCGAATAAGGTCAACGCTGTAAACACAACGATCACAATAGACGGTCTTCGGATAGATATATCAGCTATTTTCATTTGTTTAAAGTTTTAGCTTTGAGCCTTCAGCCGCAGAACGCTTATTCATCGGTGGCGGGAGACGTACTCTTGGTGTGCCCAACCTCCTCTGAAAGCTGATAACTGAAAGCTATTTATTTCTGAATTTCAATGGCTGCACCATTCTGCAGGTTAATCTGGCCGGCCACCACTACGCGTTGTCCTTCCGTAATACCGTTCAGGATTTCCACGTATTCACCGAAAATACTGCCCGGCATCACCTGGGTCAGGGTAACGGTGTTATTGTCGTTGACCACATATACCTGTCCGTTTCTAACGCTCCCTACAAACGCTGTGCGAGGCACCACAAGGATAGGGGCGGTCTGGGCAAAATTAAAATTAGCAGAGGCATACATGCCTGATTTTACTTCGTGGGCTCCGGCTGCGTTTAATTTGATTTCTATCGGGAAATTCAGGGAATTGTCTGCTTTAACAGAAATAAAGGAAACCTGACCACTGAAAGTCCGGTCAGGGAAAACCGGGATTTTGATATCTACTTTATCGCCTTTCTTCAGTTGCACCACCTGTTTCTCATTTACATTCACGTTGAGTTTCAGGCTGGAAACGTCTACAATGTCGAACAGCTTAGTGCCGGGAGAAGCATAAGAACCCAGTTCAATATGTTTTTTGTTGATAATACCGGCTATAGGTGCTTTAATATGTACGTCTCCAATGCGTTTCTTGATCTGTTCAATGCCGATCTCGGCATTTTTTACCGCCAGGGTAATTTCATCTACCTGGGCTTGGGTCACGCCTCCGGTTTTCAGGGCGTTTTCCAGTCTGGTTTTATCAGTCAGCAGTTTCTGGTACTGCTCAGTAGCATTCTGGAGATCCAGGGTCAGGTATTTGTCTTCTACCGTGGCCAGTATCTGTCCTTTGCCTACCCGGTCACCTTCTTTTACAAGAATAGAGGTAATGCGTCCGGATACTTCCGAGAGAAACTCGAGGTCCTGGTTCGGTACAAAATTTCCGTTGGCCACAAAATCCAGGTCAATGGATTTTACTTCGACGTCAGCTACTTTCACCAGTACGGCGCCGCTTGCGGCATTCACCACATCTACTTTAGCCTGGTTTTCTTTCTTGTTTTTGGTCAGGATATACGCAATAGCTCCTCCGAATCCTGCGAGAACGAGTATGGTAATGATGGTACGTTTCATTGTTCTTTTTTTAATTTTAGTTAATTGCCAGGTTTTTGATCTCGCCCCGGGCTTTCATTAATTCTATTTCGGCTACTTTAAATTGGAGAAGGGCATCACTGTACGCATTTTGCGTAGTAGTGAGTTCGGCTTCGGCATTCAGCAGGTCGGTGAGATTGACCAGCCCCAGACGGAAGTTATTATGGATGTTGTCATACACTTCTTCTGCAAGTGCCAGGTTGGCCCTTTGGTTTTCAATGGCTTCAATGCTGTTCTGCATTTGTATTTTGGCATTTTCGAAGGCCATTTTAAGGGCATTAGACGTCAGGTTGATTTCCTCCTGGTTTTTCAGGATCTCCACTTTGGCCTGATCCAGACGTGCTTTTTTGGCGCCGCCATCGTATATAGGAATATTAATGTTCAAGGTGAAGTTCAGCATACTATAGTTCAGGGCATTGCCGGTGTACAGGTTAAACCGGTTACTCTGGCTGTTCTGGATGTACTGCCCGCTAAGTGAGGCGGTAGGGAAAAATTCTGCGCGTTTGGCATCGCGGTTAAGTGCGAGCAGTTCGTCTTGTTTCCGCAACACCTTGATGCTGATCAGTGATTCGGTGTCCAGTTCAGGGCCGGCTTTTAAGGTAGCTACCAGGGCCTCCAGTTTTTTAATGTCTTCGGCCGGTAATACGATTTTCTCTGTCATGGGCATGGCCATGGAATACTTCAGTACGTTTTTCTGAAGTTCAATGGCATTCAGCAACTGCACTTTCTGGGTTTCGAGGTTTACGCGGTTAACTTTGATACGGTCCACGTCTATTTTCTTACCCAGGCCATTGTCTACCAGGCCCTGAAGTACTTCCTGAAGCTTATTGATCCGTTCCAGGTTATCATCAATCAAGCCCAGTTTGTGTTGATTGACCAACACCTGGTAATAATTGGTGGCCACTTGCTGCACTACGTTTTCCTCGCTGAGTTCTTTCATGAGGTTGTAGAATTCGGCACTTCCTTTGGCCGCTTTCAGGCCGGTGAACAGCTGCTGGTTGTACAACTGCTGGCTCACTTGCACATTGGTCATGGCATTCCAGGTCTGACCTGCTTTAATGGCAATGAATTCACCCGGGGCACCACCAAAAGCTTCGGCAGGCAATACAAATTGCTGAACCACAGGGTTTAGTGTTATGTTCGACAAGGCGCTCAGCTGGGGTTTGGCGCTTGCGCGTGTTTCCTTTACCACGTTTAACCCGTTTTCAATGTCGAGGCGGGCTTTCTTGATGGTTTCGCTGTTGGCCAGGGCATACTTAATAGCCTCCGGAAGGGTAAGAGTGGTTTGTCCATAGGAGCAGACCGCAGAAGCCAGCAGGAAGATTCCTGCAATTAGAATTCTGGATTTCATCTAATGAGTGTTTTGTTGAACTGTCAAAAGACAGTGTTAATCAGTTAAGTATAGCTTTAATGCTCTAACGGGGAGCAAAGTTCGCTAAGTTTTTTTTTTCGGAAAAGCTAAATTCATTTAAACGGACATTTTTAAGTTTGAAATTCCCGGAGACAAAGATGAAATACCGGTATGACATCCCTGTGTCAGCAGAGAACGGGTTTATTTGCCTTCCAGCCAGTTCATCAGCGGGGTATGTTTTTCCTTGCTGACGGTGATGGTCTCGTCATGCTGAACGGTCAAAAGCAGGGCCAGTTTGCGGGCACCGTAGTTTTCTACAGAACGTACAGCCATGCGGTTCACCAGGTACTGGCGGTTGGCTCTGAAAAAGCCGGACCCCAGCTTCGTTTCCAGGTCATCGAGGGTACGGGTGATGTAATACGATTTTTCATCAAAGGTTTTCAGGAGGGTAGTTTCGTTCCGGATGCAGATCAGCGCAATGTCTTTTTCCGGAACCGGGATGATCTGATCTTTGTAATGTACCAGCACCGATGTAATTCGCGGGCGCTGATCCAATACGTGCAGCAGGGCTTCCAGATTGTTGGACGAGGGGGCCAGCACCTTTTTAAGATTTTTGTATTTGTCAAGAGCCGCTTTGATGGTATGTACTGAAAAAGGCTTAAGAATATAGTCTATACCATTGGTTTTAAACGCGTTAAGGGCGTATTCGTCGTATGCCGTACAAAAAATTACCGGAATCTCCGATTTTCTTTCCCGGAAGATTTCAAAACTAAGGCCGTCGCCCAGCTGGATATCCGAAAAGACCAGGTCAGCTTCTACCGGCCGGCTGAAGTACTCCAGGGCCTCTTTGACCGAACTCAGCATAGCCACAATTTCTACCGCAGGTTCGGTACGCAAAATGGTTTCCGCAAGGTCTTCGGCGGTGAGCTTTTCGTCTTCTATAATGATGATTTTCATAATTCTATAGATTCAATAACGGGAGAGATCAAATTTTCAGCATGAAGAATCCGGATCTTCACGATAAAATTATCCCGGTTCTCGATAATTTGTACGCTGTCTCCCGAGAGGATACGGTAACGTTCGGAAAGATTACTGAGGCCGTTCCCGGTAGATTCTGACAGCGATCTTTTCGCCTGGAGGTTATTTTTTACTTCCATCCACCCGTCGGTATCGGATATTTCAATTTCCAGAGGGAAGGCATTGGTGAGCTCATTGTGCTTGATCGCATTTTCCAGGAGGGGCTGGAGGGAAAAAACCGGGAGATAACCGCAGTCGGTATCGCCGATATTGACCCGGTAACGAAGGGCGTCGCCAAAACGGATTTTCTGCATTTCCATATAGTCGTGGCAGATTTTCAGCTCTTCCGCGAGAGGCACCAGTATTTTTTTATTCTGGTTCACGGAGGCCCTCAGGAAATCAGATAAACTGATGAGGTATTCTTCGGCCGTATCGGGGTATTTCCGGATCAGCGATTTCAGTACATTCAGGGCGTTAAAAAGAAAATGGGGCTGGATCTGCTGACGCAGCAGCTGGTTGGCTGTTTCGGCATTGACAGTACGTAGCTGGGAGTTTTCCAGGTCTACCTTCACTTTCATGTCTTGCAGAATAATGAAATTGTGAAGGAAATAGACCATGGCGTAGATGATGGCATTGATGAGAAAAAGGAAAAAATACATCCAGTTTCCGAGGCGTGTCATTTCGCTGCGCACATAGGCCGATGAAATAGCCCCCCTTTCAATCATATAGAGGTTCAGGTAATGGTACCCGAAGAAGATAAAGGCCGCACAAAATACGCCGCAGGTAAAGTGGCGCTTGTCGTTAATGGTGACATAACTCTCTGTAAGCTGGCCCTTTTTATAAAAGCCTTTGATCAGGCAAAGGTTCAGCAGACTGAAGCTGTAAAACAGGAAGAAAGTACTTACGATCCGGTAGATCACGGTACCCCAGTTCTCTTCCTGCATAAAGGAACTGAGAAACGTAATCAGCGAAATGGTCAATGAGAATACTGTGCTGTATTTCAGAATATTCCTGACCGGAATTTCATAATCTTTCATCTTGCAAAGGTAGGGCAAACCCTGTATTCCGGAAAAGTATAATGCTTCCAAAACGGACAAAAGCGGTTGTGAATCAGGCACCCGGTTTCTGTAAAGTGTCTGCGGAAGAAAATAAAATTTACTTAAAGGCTTAGTTGTAGTACAGCATATTTGTAAATTAAGTTGTAAATTACGGCGTATTCCGGCGAAAGTACCGGAGACTAAACCCAATTTACAATCTTCATGAGCAGTTAGTTTTCGCCCTTGAAAGTCGGCGAAACGGTGTGCGAACTTCCTAAAACTGTACGCACCGCCCGGAACCGACCCCCGAAATTGCTCTCGAAACCAAACGTATATCGTATGAAAAAAACCATTTTCAGCACTGTATTCCTGGTGATCTTAAGTACCCTTGTACAGGCGCAAACCATCCAATTGTCGGATCGACTTCCCATGGACCCCGGGGTAAAGGTGGGAAAACTGCCGAACGGACTAACGTACTACATCCGCAAAAATGTGGAACCCAAAGACCGTGCGGAACTGAGATTAGTGATCAAGGCCGGCTCTATTCTGGAAACCGAAGAGCAACGGGGACTGGCCCACTTCATGGAACACATGAACTTTAACGGTACCAAAAATTTCCCTAAGAATGAACTGGTGAATTTCCTGGAAAAGAGCGGGATCAAATTCGGGGCGGACCTGAACGCCTATACCAGCTTCGATGAAACAGTATATATGCTTCCGGTGCCGACAGATACCCTGGAAAAGTTTGAAAAGTACCTGTCCGTGCTGGCCGACTGGTCAGGGAACGCCACGCTTGAACACAGTGAGATTGATAAGGAACGCGGGGTAGTGCTGGAAGAGGCCCGCCTGAGGAAAGGTGCCGGGCAGCGGATCAATGAAAAACTTTACCCGGTGTTGTTCCGCGGGTCGCGGTACGCCGACAGGTTGCCGATAGGCCTGGAAAGTGTGATCCAGAACGCGCCCTATTCGGAGTTTAAGAAATTCAAAGATGCCTGGTACCGCCCGAATCTACAGGCCATTATAGCGGTAGGCGACTTTGACCCTTCGGTGGTGGAAGCCATGATCGTGAAACTTTTCAGCGGTTTCCAAAACCCGGCCAATGAACAGCCCCGTGAAGCCTATACCGTGCCGCTTTCCGGCGGAACAGACGCCATCGTGATCACCGACAAGGAGCAACCTTACAGCCTGGTGCAGTTGTTTTACCTTCAGCCGGAAAGAAAAGAGGTGACTGCCCAAAACCGCAAAGAGGCCATTGTCCGGTCTTTGTTCAATACCATGATCAGCCGCCGGCTGAGTGAATTGCAGCAGAAAGCGGATCCGCCTTTCCAGTTTGGTATGAGCGGATATTCTTCTTTCCTGGCCGGGCTGGACGCCCTGAACGCCATTGCGGTGGCCAAGGGAACCGACGTGGAGAAAGCCCTGATCGCGGTATTGGATGAGAACCAGCGGGCCGCCCGGTTCGGTTTTACCGCCGGGGAACTGGAGCGGGCGAAGCTTTCCTACAAAACCGGTGTGGAAAAGCAATTCGCGGAGAAAGATAAGACGGCTTCGGCGGCTTATGTTAACGAGCTGGTACAATGTTTCCTGGACGATGTGGTGATGACCGACATTTCCTACGATAAGGCTTTTGTGGATCAGTACCTGGAAAGCATCAGCCTGGAGGAGGTAAACGCCTTTGTGAAACAGGTGATCACACCGGAAAACCGGGTGCTGGCCCTGGTAGGGCCGGAGGCGGCCAAAGATGCCCTGCCTAGCGAGGCGCGCCTGAAGCAGCTGCTGGACGATACGGGATCTTCTATCACCGCCTACGTGGACGAAGCGGTGGCCAGTGCGCTGGTGGCTAAAATTCCGGCTCCGGGGAAAATACGCTCGGAGAAACAAGTGCCGGAGGTAGGGGTAACGGAAATCGTGTTTGAAAACGGGGTGAAGGTCAACCTGAAACCTACCGACTTTAAGAATGACGAGATCATGTTCCGGGGAAGCCGCTGGGGCGGAAGTTCCCTGTATCCTGACGCGGAGGCGGACAATGCCACTTATGCTTCTTTTGTAGCCTCAACCAGTGGTAACGGCACCCTGACCCGGCCTCAACTGGCCAAATTCATGTCAGGGAAAGTGGCGAACGTGAACGCGGGCATAGGCAGTATTTCGGAAACCGTTTCGGGGGCATCTACAGGGAAAGACCTGGAAACGGCTCTCCAGATGGTGTACAATAAGTTTACGAATAATCACCTCGACAAAGAGGCGGTGACGGGGGCTATTGGTAATCAGCGCGACTACCTGGCTAACCTCGAAGCGACGCCTACGCCGGAGAAAGTGTACAGCGATACCCTTCAGGCGGTGATCGGCAATCACCACCCGCGGTCCCGCCCGATGACCTCGGCCCGGTGGGCGGCCCTGAACCCCGAGCGGTCGATGGAGATTTTCAAAGAGCGTTTTTCCGATGCTTCGGGTTTTGAATTTACGTTTGTAGGGAGTTTTGAAGTAGAAAAGATCAAGCCTTTGCTGGCTACCTACCTGGGCAGCCTGCCTGCTTCGGGGCAGTCGCACGCGTATAAAGACCTGGGCATGTATCCGCCCAAAGGGAAAGTGTCAAAAACCGTGAAAAAAGGAACGGAAGACAAGGCGAATGTGACGTTGCTGCTTTCCGGTGAATACACGGATCCTGAGACAGACGAGCTGCTGCTTTCGGCGGTAGGGGATATCCTTCAGATCAAACTGACCGAAAAACTCCGGGAGGAGGAAGGCGGGGTGTACTCTCCGTACGCCCGTATGCGCACCAGCCGTTTCCCTTCGGCCCGCTTCCAGCTGGTTATCGGTTTCGGATGCGCCCCGGCCAATGTGGAGAAGCTGATCGCGCTTACCCTGGAGGAAATTGGTAAGCTGAAAGCAAACGGAGCCGCCAGGGAAGACATTGAAAAATATGTCAATAATGAGAAACTGAACTTTCAGACCAACCTGAAGAATAATAACTATTGGCTAAGTGCGCTGGCTGAAAAATACCAAAACGGCAGCGATATAAAAACCATTCTTACCGAAGATAAAAACCTGGAAAAAGTAACGGCAGAGCGTACAAAGGCCATTGCGCAGAAGTACCTCACGGGCGATAACTTTATCCGGGTGGTGTTGCTTCCTGAAGATTAAGTAATATGGCGCTTACACCTTCCAATATGATGAACTTAGGCACACCGGCACCGGATTTCCGGCTGCCGGATGTGCTGAGTGGGAAAGAGGCGGCTCTTGAAGACCTCCGGGGGGAGAGAGCTACACTCATTATGTTTATTTGCAATCATTGTCCGTACGTGATCCACGTGATGCCGGAAATCATGCGGGTGGCGGGCGAGTTCCAACCCAGGGGGGTCGGGGTGATTGCCATCAGTTCAAACGATGTGGAGGCCTATCCCCGCGATTCCCCGGAAAAGATGCAAGACTTTGGGACGGAATGGAAGATGGATTTTCCTTATCTCTACGACGAGACCCAGGCGGTGGCACGGGCGTACGATGCGGCGTGTACGCCTGATTTCTATCTTTTTGATCACAAGATGAAGCTGGTGTACCGGGGAAGGCTGGACGACTCCCGGCCGCGGGAGGAGAATCCTAAACCCCTGACCGGAAAAGACCTGAGAGGGGCGTTGAATGCGCTTTTATCGGGTGAACCCTTGTCGGAAATCCAGTTTCCGAGTATGGGCTGCAATATTAAATGGAAAGAGAATTAATTTTTCTTAAATACCTCCCTTACGGCTTCCAGGAAACTTCTGCCGAACTTAATGCAGGGCTCCAGGTGATTGCCTTCGGCCCATTCGTTCCATGAATTGATGAAGACAAGCTGTTCTTCAGGCGGGAAGTCTTTTACGTCATTCACCGCATCCAGGAGTGAATCTTTGAAGTCTTCTACGTTCTGATTCGCCAGAATTACAGCGTTTTTTCCTTTCCGCGGGGTGTTGTCAAAGCCAACCATAGGGCAGGGGAATCCTTTGTAGCGAATTTTGTGGACACGGGCCCGCTCTTTGTATTGCTTGTAGTCGTAGACTTTTAAAGTAGGGTTCAAAATACGCTGCATGAGGTTCCGGATCATGCGTTTGGGGGTAAACCCGTCTATCCAGAACTCCGAGAGCAGATTGTGCCGGGTCTGGAAGTGGATGGCGCTGTCAAAGCCGATATCGGCGGGATTTTTCTCCGGATCGTGGGAATTGCTGCCTATAAAATAGGGTTTGGGAATTCCGTTTTCCCGGCATACTTCCTCAAATATTCGGATCATCCCGGGTGCGTCAGGGAGGTCAAAAGGTTTGTAAATCAGGAATATGGGCCGCCCGTTGATTTTGATATACCTTTCGTCTTTGAATGAATCCACGAGCCATTCGGCATGGGCACGGTGGTCTTCATCACTGTATTTTTGTTCTATGAGCTTGATGCTGTCCTGTTCTTTGCCTTCCCAGCGGCGCGACCAGCTTTCGTTGGCCCAAAAATAGCAGAAGGGGAAATCGGGTTTCTGCGTGGCCAGCACGGCATCAATGGGCTCATGAAGGAGCCTTTTCCCTGAAAACCAGTAATGGTAATAGCAAAAGCCCTCAATGCCGTATTCGCGGGCCATCTGTGCCTGAGCTTCCCGGGTTTCGGCTACACGCAGGTCGTAATACCCGTTATCAGTGGGGAGTTGAGGCTGGTAATGACCACGAAAAAGAGGCCTTGCGGCTGTTACATTGGTCCATTCTGTAAATCCTTTTCCCCACCAGAGGTCATTTTCAGGTACGGGATGGTATTGTGGCAAGTAGATTGCTAAAGCTTTCGGCATTTATTTTTTCAAAAGATGGGTTACGAATGGAGGCAAAACCTGGCCAACCAGCCAGTTGAAGTTTTTCTTCACTTTTACTCCATCATAATTATCTCGGTTATAGTGGGTGCCTTCGGGAATTTCCTCTCCTGGGCGGGCCAGAAAGAGGGTTGATTTTTTTCCGGGCATGATTTCGCCTTCCGGTCTGCCTACGGTAAAGTAGAAGAGGCCTATCGACTTGCGGGTCATGCCTTCCGGGCAGCTGATGATTTCAGGTACGCCGTGGTAGTTGTAATCGGTGACATCAAACACCACGAGGCGATTAAACAGCGGGGCTATTTTTGCCTCACATTTTGTCATTCCGGTATCCCAGAGCTCCAGGTCGCCCTTGTACTCGGGTTTCCAGTCTTTGTTCAGGTACAAAATCGCGTTAATACGGCGGGAGAGGTGCGGCAGTTTGCCGTGCATGTTGAAGTCGGCATGCACGCCCAGCTTTCCGCCCGGCTTAAGCTGATGCAGTCCCCCCCCCACAAAATAGGGGTCAGGCATCAGGTTTTTTATCCCGGTAAGTGTTTCGAGGAAATAGATAAAGGGCGCTGAGTTAAACTGGTAGAGTAACTGGGAAGTGAAGTCAGATACTTTTTCTTCGCCCTGGGCCTCCAGTTTGCCTTCGAAATAGTTTTCATACTCTTTCCAGATTTTCACTTCCGGACTGGGGAAATCGGCGAGCACCCGTTCCAAAGGTTCGGGGTCCATGAAGTTATCGATCGCGATATGCGGAAACGGAGCAGCGCTCTTGTATTCTTTGGCTTTGGCTTTGGCGAGTTTTTCCAACTCCGCCGTATTAAAATATAACTTCATGAAATGCGACAGATAAGTGGGGATAAATTGGCAGTTGTCCCCGGTCTAAGACGCAAATATACAATTTAAAAAGTGATTTTAACGATTAAAAATTACTTAAAATACGGTGCCTGGGGGAAAGAGGCGGTCGAACGCGTTACTCTTCTCCGGACTCCATCGTTTTGGTGATTTTATCGATATTCAGGCTGTTGGCCATGGCGGTAAAGATTTCGTAATAGGTTCCTTTGCGGTCGAAGAGCTCTTCGTGAACGCCGCTTTCTACGGCCCGGCCCTGTTCCAAAACCACGATATTGGTGGCGTCAATAATTTGTGAAATGCTGTGAGAAATAATGATCACGGTTCGGCCGGCTTTGATGGCGTCGAGGCTTTTTTTGATTTGCTCGGTAGCAATGGCGTCGAGGCTGGCGGTGGGTTCATCGAGGAAGATGATGGGGGGATTTTTAAGGAATAAGCGTGCAATGGCGATTCTTTGTTGTTGTCCGCCGGAAAGGGAGCGGGCGTCAGACTGATAACCGTCTGGTAAAAGCATGATCTGATCGTGGATGTAGGCTTTTTTAGCGGCTTCTTCCACTTCCCGGTCGGATGCCTCGGGCTGGCCGTACCGGATATTTTCGGCGATGGTGCCCTTAAAAATATGGTTTTTCTGCAAAACCAGTCCGATGTTTTTCCGCAGTTCGGTGGTGTCGTAATCGGCAAGGTCTACCCCGTCAATAAAAATTTTACCGCGGGTAGGTTCATAGAATTTATCGAGAAGGTTAACCACGGTGCTTTTCCCCGCACCGCTGAGTCCTACGAGGGCGGTGGTTTGGTCAGGAGGGATCACCATGCTGACGTTAAAAAGGGCCTGGGTGCCGTTAGGGTAGAGGAAATCTACGTTCCTCAGCTCAATTTTGCCCTTCACTTTTTTCGGAATATAGGTGCCGCTGTTTTCAATCTGATGGTCGGATTCGAGGATATCAAAAAATCCTTCGGAATAAATAAGGGCGTCATTCACTTCGTCGTAAATTCGGTGAAGCTGGCGGATAGGAGCAGAGATATTGCCGAACAGCATGATATGGAACATGATGGCCCCGATGGTCATTTGTCCGTCTAATACGAAATACGCGGTTAAGATGATAATCACCACCACACCAATCTGCTCAATCAGGCTTTTTACGCTGTCAAAGATGAAGGCGGTCTTCCGGGTTTCCAGCTGGTTATTGGTCATATCGTGCTGAATCACCCGGTGTTTTTCGGCTTCCGAAGATTCCTGCACGAAAGATTTGATTACCGTGATGGAGTCGATCAGGCTGATAATGCTGTGGTTTTTGGTTTCCCGGAAATTGCGCATTTTCCGACGGAACCCACTGAGTTTGGTGGCCTGGTACTGACTTATATAGAAATAGATGGGTACGATGGCCAGGCTGACCATCCCGATCCAGAAATTGGCCGAAAACATAGCGATGAGGGCTACGATGGCGTTGGCGAACAGAGGGAAAATGTCAATGAAAAAGTTTTGTACCAGGCGGGTGAGGCTGCTGATGCCGGTATCGATCCGGGTTTGTAACTTCCCGCTTTCGTTTTCCGAAGAAGTATAAAAAGCCAGGCGGTAGGTCAGGATTTTTTCGACAATAGACTGGGAGAAGTCGCGGGCAATCAGGATGCGTAATCGTTCCCCATAGTATTTCTGACCGAACTGAACGAGGGAGTTGATGACTTCCTTGCCCAATAAGATACTGCTGATCACGGTGAGGAGGGAGAAGCCTTTGCTAAGCGGCTCCTGGGCCACCATCAGGTCGGAAATGGAGTCCACCGTATAGCGGAGGATATACGCATTTACCTGCGCCGCGAACGAGCCCACCACGGTAAGAACCAGGGTCAGAATGACGAGGGTGTTGTAAGGCTTTACAAAGGGCCTTAGTTTTTTGTATAGAGCGGTTAATGTCAAAGTTTTTACCGGATTTTGCCCCCAAACCTACACATTAAATCCATTTTTCAGCAATATTTGAGCGAATTTATAAACGTTTGACGGAATTCTATAGTCCAATAGTCGTATATTGTAGATTACAACGGT
>JBEBRS010000023.1:0-20792 GCA_040394705.1 Leadbetterella byssophila | reverse complement strand
GGGAGCATATGGCGTTTAAAGGAACAAAAAAACGCAAATCTTACCATATTATCAATAGCCTGGAGTCGGTAGGCGGAGAACTCAATGCCTACACCACCAAAGAAAAGATCTGTTTCTATGCGTCGGTGCTGGATGAACACTTCGTAAAGGCGGTGGATCTGCTGACGGATATCGCGTTCAACAGTATTTTCCCGGAGAAGCAGCTGGAACTGGAGCGGGGCGTGATCCTGGAGGAGATGGCCATGTACCTCGATTCGCCGGAAGACGCCATACAAGACGAGTTTGACGGGATTCTTTTTCCCGGCCATGCCCTCGGTGTAAATATCCTGGGTACCCAGGAAAGTGTGAAGGGTTTTACGCGGGAAGATTTCAACCGTTTTATCTACCAAAACCTGGATACAGACCGGACGGTGCTGTCGGTGGTAGGAAACCTGGATTTTAAGAAAGTGGTGAAAGTGGCGGAGAAGTTTCTGAAAGATATTCCGGCCAAGAAGAGCGCACGGGTACGGATCCGGCCCAGCGGCTACGTGAAGCAGGAACATCAGGTTAAAAAAGACAACAACCAGGCCCAGGTGGCCATTGGCCGGCCGTCTTTCGCCTTGTCGAGTCCTGACCGTCTGCCTTTCTTCGCCCTGGTAAATTTATTGGGAGGGCCGGGCATGAATAGCCGGTTTAACCTGAGCCTAAGGGAGAAATACGGTCTGGTTTATAACATCGAAGCCAGCCTGTTGTCGTATTCCGATACGGGTATGTTTACCATCTTTTTCGGCACGGATGCCCGGAACCTGGACAAGGCGTTCCGGCTGATAAGGAAAGAGCTGGATTTGCTGAAGAGCAAACCTCTGGGCGATATTCAGCTGAAGACCCTGAAAGATCAGCTTAAGGGCCAGCTGGCCATGGCGGAAGAAAGCAAGCAGGGCTATATGCTGATGATGGCCAAGAGTATCCTGGATCTGGGATACGTAGAGCCTCTACCCGACATTTTCAGGGAGATTGACGGTATTCCGGCCAGGAAGTTGCAGGAACTGGCAGAAGAAATGTTTGAGGAAAGGGAGTTGAGCCGGCTGGTGTATCAATAAGACGTTTGTCGCCAGCAGGATCAGCAGAAATAGCGATCGGGTCCTTTATATGACCGGACCAGTAGATTTTTAAAGCGGATGAACTCTCTTATAAAGCAAGAAGCTGCCCTTATTGGACAGCTTCTTTTCTATTTGTATTTGTAGGCGATTACCTTGGTTTGATGTAGGTAAAGGTTTCTTCAAACGTACGTGCACCGTTACCCTGTTTCCAGAATACAGTCATTGTTTTGGTATCCGGATCCCAAGTGCTACGGGTATCTTGAGGTTCCTGAACTCCTAAACTTGGACATTCTACCGTAACCATATTGGTTACCGGGTCTATGATATACCATACGTCGTTGCTGTAGTAACCCAATAAACCGGGATATAGCTTCACTTTCGTAGGACTCACGGTCATCAGCTGAACCTCCACATCCTGGTTAGGCAGCAGGGTATTGTTTTCAGAGGTTTGGTACCGGTAGATACCGTCATAGATATTTTTCGCTGAAACAAACGTTATAAATACGTCATTCCCGTCTGAAATCTTGGCATTACCCGGGTCTGATATCCGGTATGCCATGGCATATTTATGCGCCAGATCCCATTTAGCCCCATCCAGATTTACTGCAATCTCTTTGGCGAAGTCTCCTGCGGAATAGTTCAGTGTGATCTCGTCTCCTGAAACGGAGATGCCGGGCACGTCAGCAAATGTAAAAATTTCAGAAGGTAACCATTCGTAATCGGTTTCGTGCTCTTCATTATAGGCTTCCAGGTATTCTGGGGCTGCCTTCAACTTAACGGTGGTAGGCGTATTCAGCACGGAGTTGCTGGGTACATTTCTGTGAATGTCAAAAAGAGGAATCTTTCTCACATCTGTGAAAGCATTGTAGAACAGCTCCTTTTCAGTTCCTCCGGCGGCCACCAGGAAGGTACCTCCCTGATCTGTCAGTTTCTCCAGATCATCTTTAATACACGATGTGAAGAGAAATGGAATGGTAAATAACAGAATACTATATTTTTTCATCAGTATAAATTTTAGCTTTGAATCCTGGGCTATGTACTTTACGGGTGCAAAGCACATAGCCCGCGACTATTTATTCGTTTAACAGCTCTTTTATTGCCACCAGATTTTAGCATCCTGGTCGTACGCACCACTTACTCTGCCTACCGCCGCGTCTACACTTTCCTTGTTAGAGGTGTATTCTCCCGCGCCGTAGAGGTAACGGTTGGGGATTTGTTTCGAGGCGTTGATGGCATCCACAGCAGGAGTCAGTTGAGGATACCCGGTTTTTCTCCACAGGTTCCAGCCCTGTAATCCGTTAGGATAGGTAGCAATGTAACGCTGGATGGCAATGTTCTGGGTATTCTGGCTTGTGCCGGCCGCACCTACGGCTACAGAAGGCTGAGAGAAGTACGTAGCGGCAGGAGCATCAAGGCCCCATTCTTCAAACGAAAGGGAAATGCCGGTACGGTAGATTTCACTCAGGTTTTCAGTAGTCCATCCCAGGTTAGCCGCTTCGGCTCTGGCCAGGTACACCTGGGCTGCCGAGATGATGTTAAGCGAACCTGCAGAAGGACGCAGGTCGCCTCTCAGTACTCTCGCCCATTTCGGGTTAGCAGAGGTAAAGGCTTCTGCTTTGGCACGTTCTACACCGTAAGGAACACCGATATCGGAAGATTCGCTGGTAGAAGCGATGTCCTGGATTTCGGTAGCACCACCGAAAGCTTCCTGGCGACCGTCGTTCAGGTCGGACATCAAGCCGGTCATCGTGTTACTTTCTGCTACGTCTCTCCGTCCGTTATAAAGCCCCCACCAGGGAGAAGGGAAGTTACCGCCCGGGTAAGTCAGTTTGAAATTCTGGGCGTTGGTGGTGATCAGTCCCGCCGGATCGGTTAAAGCCGCGTTAAACTCGGTGGCTGCATAACCTCCCGCGTTCGGGAACTTGTTGGAAAGCTGGATTGCCATGAGCAAACGCATGGTATTGGCTGTTCTTTTCCAAGCGGCAACGTCACCGTTGAAGACAATATCGCCGGTTACCTGGCTACCGTCAAACATGGCGTTAGCATCTTTGAGGGCCTGGATCATTCCTTTGTAAATATCTTCCTGGGTATCGTACTTCGGCTTGGCGGATTCAGCTCCCAGAAGAGCTTCGCTATACGGAACATCTCCCCAGCGGTCTGTGATGGTCCAGAAGATGTATTGCTGCGTAATCAGGGCAATGGCCGACATGCTCTTGCTTTGGTCCAGGTTGATGATATTCTGGAGGTCATACAAGCTGCCGGTATAGGTGCCTGTAAAGTCAGCCTGAGGGGTAGCATACAAAGAGGCATTGGAATACTGCGTCTCTGAGAAATACTGGCAAAAATACCCCGGGGTGGCGATAAAAGCGAACCCGCCCAGACCCGACTGCACGTTCGTCAGCAGGGCGCCTACGGTAGGCGAGGTAGTGGCTGCCGGGTTGTCATTCAAGTCACCGAAATCCGAGAACAACTCACAAGAAGTAAGTCCGGCGGTCATCAGCGAGGTTAATATATAATAACGAATTTTTTTCATAACAAATTTCTTAATAAAGTCATTTAGTATTTTTAGAAACCGATTCTGAGGTTAAAACCTAAGCTTCTTGTGCCGGGCAACTGACCGGTCTCTCCATACGTGGCGCTGATCTCAGACGGGTCAAAGTCTTTCGATGTAGCGTAGATCAGAAGAGGGTTCCGGGATACTATGGAAACGGTGGCGTTATTGATGTACCGGGAAAGACCCAGTTTCGCTACCGGTACGGTGTACCCTATTGACAACTCTCTCAGTTTGATGAAAGTGAGGTCGTAGATGAACTCATCCACAGTGTAGTTTCCATAAAGGCTCTGGAAGTACGTTTGCGCTTCTACATAGTAATCTACAGGCTGACCTTCGGCGTTCACACCTTCAACGTGTACTCCACCACCGTCTGCTACCGCGTCACGGATTGGGTTTCCTTTGTCGTTTACGGTAGCGGTTCTGGCGGTAAGACCGCTATAAGAACCCCATTGTTGCGACAGGGAGTAGAATTTACCGCCGAACTGATAGTCAAAGTTCACGTCTACATGGAAATTCTTCAACACGTTAAAGGAGTTTTGAAGTCCACCGGTATATCTTGGAAGTACGCTTCCGAAATACAGGCCACCTTCTCTTACATACGTTCCGTCACTGTTTAATACAGGCTGACCGTCAATTCTTTTGATCCCGTTACCGAATAGTTGTCCCCATCTTTTTCCTTCGGTATGTACCTGGTAAGGAATGTTGGTACCCCACGCACCGGCCAGAGCGGCTGTCTGGGTGATTTCAAATTCTTTGCTCAACTCTTCCACATCGTTTTCGATGAGGTCTGAATAGTTGAAGGTGGTGTTCCACTTCAGGTAGGGCAGGTTCAGGATCTGTGCTTTCAGACTAAGTTCTATCCCCTTTTTGGTGATTTTACCAATGTTGGTTAAGAGGGAGCTGAAACCGCTGGCACCGTTTACAGATAGGGCATAGGGGAATCCTACTTCCGATCCGTCCCAATAGGTAAAGTTAATTCCGTATTTACCTCTCAGGAATTCAAGGTCAAGGCCTATTTCTTTCTGCTGGGTTACTGATCCGGTGATGTTAGGATCTACCACCTGGTCAGGAGTACTCATCAGGAAGTTGCTTCCCCATTTGAATTGTCCGACCCCATAAGCCATACCGGGGTAACGGTAAGCGCCAAATGTGGTTCCGGAACCCAGGGCCTGAGGAATCTCTCCCCATGATCCCCTGATTTTACCCATGCTTAACCAGGGAAGGGCGTCTTTGGTGAACTCGCTGAAGATAAACGAGGCTCCAAAGGATTTCGAAAGGATATCGTTATTTTCCGCAGGAAGGGTAGAGAACCAGTCGTTACGCAGCGTTCCGTTCACGTAGAAGAAATCTCTGAAGCCCAAAGACACTTTACCAAACAGGGCGTTGTACGCTTCTTCGGTTCTGCCGTTGCCTTGAGAAGCCTGGTTTACCGAGTTGGCCAGGGTAAACAGGTTCGGTACGTTCAGCCCTTGGTTCGTATTACCGGAGTTTGATTTGGAGGTCCATTTGAAGAAGTCGGTACCGGCGGCTACGTCAATATCGAAATCTGCAATTTTCTTCTTGTAGGTGGCCAGGAATTCGATGTTTCTCCGGTTGCTGTAGGTAGTACCGGTAGAGTAGTAACCGTAGTTCCGGCTGTCGTTACCCTGGGTTTGGGTACCACTTTCATTCAGTTCGGTACGGTATTTGTCTTCGTACCAGGTGGTGTTCTGCTGCTTACGGTAGGTAGCCTTCAGTTCCAGATCACGGGTTACTTTGTATTTCAGGGAGATATCACCGAACAGACGGTCTCTCACGTTCACCAGGTCGATCAGGTCATAATAGGTATACATGTTATACCAGTAGTTGGCGGCATAAAAGCCTCTCTCATTATCCGGATCGTAGGAAGTAGGGTTAGACTTGTTCCAGCTGGCGTAGATACCGCCCGGAGTTTGCAAACCTCTCAGTTCTTTCATAATGCCCATATCCAGATCGCGGTGGAACCACTGGTTAAACGCACCGGTAGACTGGTTGGAGTAGCCGTCGTTGATCTGGCCGTCTAGTCTCCTGTTGGTATAGTTAATATTGGTAGAGAACTCCAGCTTCTTGGTGATGTCATAGATGGTGTTCACGTTCACGGTATTCCGGTTTAAGTTGGAGCCGGGTATAAGTCCGTTGGTATAGTTATTACCGTAGGTCAGTTTGAACAGCATTTTCTCCGTAGCATGGTTGATGGTGATACTGTTGTTGGCCACCACTCCGGTTTCGAAGAACTCTTTGGCGTTATTTTCCTGAGGAACCAGGCTGGCGGTTTGGTAAGAGCGGCTGTGTCCGCCGTACCAGGCGTACCATGGAATATATTCCTGGCCTACCATTCTGGGGCCCCAGCTGGCATCATCCTGGTAGTCGTGGTAATACTTGCCGTCAAGGGCTTTCCACTCTATCGGATCACCTTCTTTCCAGTTGTAACGGGTCATTGGGCCCGATCCACCCGCGTAAGAGTTCTGATAGTTGGGCATCACGTACACATCTTCAAACTGAATACCCAGGTTCAGGGTAACACCGAAACCTTCCTGTCTTTTTGCTTTCTTGGTGGTGATTACGATAGCACCGGCAGCGGCCTGAGAACCGAACTGAGCAGCAGCTGCAGGACCCTGAAGGATAGACACCGATTCGATATCGTCGTTGTTGATGTCGTTGATGTCTGGAAGGATGGTGCCGTCTACTACATACAGCGCACCGGGACCGCCGGAGCTCAGGCCGGAGATACCACGGAGCCTCACCTCGGTCTGACGACCCAAAGCGGCGGCCGACTGGCTTCTTACCTGGATACCGGCTACCTTACCTGCCAGCGCACTGTTAAAGTCCATCTGACGGATAGTGTTCAGTTTCTCACTTCCGATTACCTGGGCGCTAAAAGTAGTGGAACGGGCCGACTGTTGCGTACCGTATGCTCCGGTTACCACCACCTCGGTTAAATCGGTGTTGGAAACCTCAAGGGTGATATTAATGGTACTTTGGTTGCCTACTGTTACCTCCCTGTCTTGAAATCCTATAAAGGAGAAAGTAAGCGTGGCGTTGGATGGAACACTAAGACGATAGTCTCCATCTTCATTGGTGTAAGTTCCTGTTGTAGTACCTTTTACAATTACTGATACGCCCGGAAGCGGGCTGTTGTCATCAGAAGATCTTACTTTACCTGATATTGTCCGGGTCTGCGCATAAACCGTCCCCAATCCGAACAAAATCATTCCGAAAAACAGAAGTAATCTTTTCTTCATAAGTTAAAAAATTATTATTTAGTTAGATTTGACGGGGCAATTTCATGTAAAAAATAATATTATGCAAGCATATTGTTAAAATAACATTAAAAAAATGTTATTATTAATAATTCGTTTGGCAATTAATTTATATGCCTATAGAATAATTTGGTCATCTGGTCTTATTGCAAAGAATTTTATGGAATCTTTTACCGCCTACCCGGGTTAACTATGTATATACATAAAATTGAATATGACAGTAGAAATATGGAGTGATGTGATGTGCCCGTTCTGCTATCTCGGGAAGAAGAATTACGAAGAGGCTATCGCGCAGTTCGGTGGAGAGGTGAAAACCGAATGGAAGAGTTTTCAGCTGAACCCGAACCTGGGAACCGAGGGAATGAGTACCTACGCGTATTTATCGGAGATGAAAGGTTTACCCGAAGCGCAGTTGAAGGCGTCTTTTGAGGGGATCCGGAAAGCGGGAGAAGAAAAGGGAATCCGGTTTGATTTTGACCGGTCTATAATAGTGAATACGGCTGCGGCGCACCGGTTGATTCAGCTGGCCAAAGAGAAAGGCAAGGGCGATGAAGCGGAGGAGTTGCTGTTTAAAGCCCATTTTTCGGAAGGAAAGGATGTGTCTTCTGCGGAAGTGCTGGGCGCGGTAGGGGCGGCCCTGGGGTTCAGTGCGGAGGAAGTGGAAAGTGCGCAGACTAATCCCCGTTATGGTGAAGGACTGGAAAAGGATTTGTACGAAGCCCGTCAGCTGGGCGTAAGGGGCGTGCCGTTTTTTGTGATTGACCGTAAATATGCGGTTTCCGGGGCGCAGCCGGTGGAGGTTTTTATACAGACGCTGGAAAAGGCGGGTGCGCGGAGAACGCTGGAAAACCTGACGCCGGACGGGGAAGTATGTGATATCAACGGGAACTGCTCATGATGAAATGGATAGGAAGCGCCCTGGGGCGACTACGACTTTTGGGTATGGTGGAAGGTCTCAGCATGCTTTTGCTTGTTTTTGTGGCCATGCCTTTAAAGTATCTGGCCGGGCAGCCGGAGATGGTTCGGCTGGTAGGGTCTGTACACGGAGGCTTGTTTATCCTGCTGGTCTTGTACGCCCTGTACGTAGGCTATGAGAAAGGGTGGAGTTTCTGGAAAGTGACCGCCTGGATTTTAATAGGTAGTATTTTTCCTTTCGGTCCGTTTGTGGTCGACCATAAGATCCTGAAAAAACTTCACTGAGGGTTTCGAATCACCTCGGCGCCGATAGACAGGATGCCGGTGAGGGGATCGGGCCGCATACCGTGGCTGAGAATCCACTTGTATTTACCGGCTTTAGAGAACTTCATGGCCTGCAAGCCCGGGGCCTGTATGCGGCAGTCAAAGATGTCGCCCATGCCGTCACCGTAGGGTTTTCCGGATTTTTCATCGAAAAGAATTACTTCGTCCATAGAAGCCGACAGGGTGTGTCCGGTACTGTCGGTCAGTTTTTGCTGCAGGTAGAGGTTGTAAAACGGATAACTGACGCTGTTTCTGACCAGGTAATTGAACCGGTAAGTGGCGGTGGTATCGCGTATAGTGAATTCAAAGGTTTGCTTATGTGCCACCCACCATTCGTTTTTCGGAAAATCCCGTATTTCCTTAAAGTTGTCGCTTTTTTGACAGGCGGTAGTCATGGCCAGCAGGAGGAAAAGCGTCACGGGGACGATTCCTTTCCTGGGGGAGACGGCTGAGGGACAGTTGTTTTCCTCGTGTAATTTCGGACGCATAATGTGACGCGTTTATGATTTAGGGCCTTCGCTGCCCGGTTTCCTGAATTTACGACGTTTTTTGTTTTTTCCGGGTTCCGCGCTTTGGGGCGCGTTCTCGCCTGAGGGTTTCTCGGCCCGTGGTTTTGCAGGTGCATCGGGTTTGGGTCGGTTGCCGCCTTTGGCTCGTGCTTCCTGGTTTGCCGGTTTTGGTGCGCCACCTGGGCGGCTCTTTTTCTTGTTTTTCTTGTATTTTTTGTCCAGTTGTTCCAGGTCACTGTTGATGGTGGTCACCTTCACTTCCGGCACTTCGGTCAGTTCCATGAGGTTTTCGAGGCCCAGGGGTTTCTTGCCTTCGGCGTTCATTTTCTGGATTTCGGCTACCTGGCTGCACGGGATGGGATACCAGTTGGTTTCTTCGGGGTAGCTGAACCACATGATGCGCCGGAAAATATCGGTTTTTTGAAGGGAAGCATTCCCTTTTTCTGTTTTCAGGGGCCTGTCTACCGTGGGTATTCCCCGGATGGCGTCGATATAGGTTTCCAGTTCGTAATTGAGGCAACATTTCAGGCGACCGCACTGTCCGGAGAGCTTGGCCGGGTTAAGAGACAGGTTCTGGTACCTGGCCGCGGCCGTGGGAATGGTCTTGAAGTCGGTAAGCCAGGTGGAGCAGCAAAGTTCGCGGCCGCAAGAGCCTATTCCGCCCAGTCTGCCGGCTTCCTGGCGCAGGCTGATCTGGCGCATTTCGATTCTCACTTTGAATTCGGAGGCAAGCATTTTAATGAGTTCCCGGAAATCTACCCGGTCATCGGCTGAATAGTAGAAGGTGGCCTTGGTGTTATCCGACTGGAATTCTACTTCCGAGAGTTTCAGGTTTAGTTTGAGCTCTTTGCAGATCTCCCGGGTCCGGTACATGGTGGGGAGGTCGCGGTTAATGGCCTGGGTATGTTTCTCCAGGTCTTTTTCGGAGGCCAGGCGGTGAATTACCCGCAGCTCGGAGGTGTCATGTATTCCTTTTTTTAGTAACTGAAGCCTCACCAGCTCGCCCTGAAGCGATACATGCCCGATATGGTAACCGGTGGGCATCTCGCATACCACGAAGTCGCCCGTGTGCAGTTCAATATCCTGTTTGTTGATAAAATATTCCTTCCTGCCGCCCTTGAATTTAATTTCTACTACTTTATACTGAGGCTTTCCGAAGCTCATTCCCGAGAGCCAGTCGAAAGAATTTATTTTGTTGCAACCGGACGATGCGCAGCCACCGCTAGCACACCCCGGCACTGATGCACCTATACTACCACAGCTTCCTGAAGAACACTGTCCACATGCCATACCGTCTATATTTTTACTGTTTTCCAGGGGCTTATCCCTGTAAACAGGTCAGATTCAATACTCAATAAATAACAAAATTAATTATTTATTTACATATTCCTGTAAATCGCGGCCAATATCTTTTCGGTAGTACCGGTTTTTAAACTTCACCTTTCGTGCCATTTTTTGCGATTTCCGGATAGCGGAGGCCATGGTGCGGCCCATACCGGTGAGTGCGATGACGCGGCCGCCGTTGGTGACAGTTTCCTCTCCGCGGGCGGTGGTGCCGGCGTGGAAGATGAGGGTGTCGGGTTCTGCTTCGGGGATCTGCATCACCTCTCCTTTTTTGTAATCGCCGGGATATCCGCCTGCTACTACCATAGACGTGACCGCGTATTTGGGGCTAAGCGTAAGTCGTATTTTGTCGAGGGTACCTTTGGCCGCGGCGCGGAAAATCCGAACGAGGTCAGTTTTGATCCGGGGCAATACCACCTCGGTTTCGGGGTCGCCCATTCTGACATTGTATTCAATGACGGACGGGTTGCCGTTGTCGTTCATTAATCCTATAAACAGGAAACCTACATAATGGATCTGTTCTTCCTGAAGTCCTTTAAGGGTAGGCAGCACTACCTGCTCTTCTACTTTACGGAGGAAGGCGGCGTCAGCGAAAGGCACGGGGGAAACCGCACCCATGCCGCCCGTATTCAGACCAGTGTCTCCTTCGCCGATACGTTTATAGTCTTTGGCTTCGGGTAAGATCAGGTAGTTCTTTCCGTCGGTAAGTACAAAAACAGACAGTTCTATCCCGCGGAGGAATTGCTCAATCAATACCTTGCTTCCGGCCTGGCCGAATTTTCCGCCCTGTAGCATGTCTTTCAGGGTCTCGGCGGCTTCGCCCGCGTCTGCGGTAATGATCACGCCCTTGCCCGCGGCGAGACCATCGGCTTTCAGTACATAAGGCCCCGGGTTTTCCGCGATATATTGCAGGCCCTCTTCCAGGGTTTCAGGAGTGAAAGTATGGGAGAAGGCGGTAGGGATACCGTATTTATTCATGAAGGCTTTGGAAAAGTCTTTGCTGCCTTCCAGGCGGGCCCCCGCCGCATCGGGGCCAATGATCATGACCTTTTTCAGGGAGCGGTCGTTCCGGAAAAAGTCCGTGATGCCGTTCACCAGAGGATCTTCTGGACCTACTACCACCAGTTCAATATTTTGCTCCAGAACCAGCTTTTTTATGCCTTCAAAGTCATTTACGCCCAGGTCTACGTTGGTGGCGATCCGGGCGGTACCGGCGTTGCCGGGTGCCACAAAGAGACGGGTACATCGCGGACTTTGTGCTAATTTCCAGGCAAACGCATGCTCTCTGCCTCCTGAGCCTAAAACGAGGATATTCATAGATATATAGTTTAGTTCCGAGTTCCGAGTAACAGGCAAATTTTCCGGTTTGGGTGCCAATCTCATTGTGGAAACGGTTCGGAAGTGCAAAAATAAGGAAGGGAGGCCGGAGATTTGTGATTCTTTCGCAATTTTACGAAAGGATGCAACTTTTTGGCCTGGTTCATGTCTATAAGGGTAAAAACGTATTATTTATGAAAAAGTTAATTGTGATTATGGCGCTGGCCTGCTTTGGTGTGACGGAAAGCCATGCGCAAAAAGAGAAGAAAGTTGTCCGCAAATACAAAGTGGAAGAAAAAGTAAGTCCGGACAACCCGGAAAAAAAGATGATACGGATAGAGCGGAATGTAGACGGAAAGGTAGAAGTGACCGAAGAGGAGGTGGATATTAAAGCCCCCCGCGCCAGGGTATATGCTTTTCATTCTGCGGGCGAGGCCGATACGCTCCGGGAAAAAGAATTGAAATATGGGGAAGGGTTCTCCTGGGAAGAAGATTTTCCCCGCTTGTCTGATCGTTACAGGAGAAACCTGGATGGCTTCAGACTGAATATGGAAGACCTGGCCGAGCGGGTCAATCGCGACTTCGGAGGTTTTAGATGGGACTACGCCGCGGCTTCCGAAGGATTCAGTAATGTTCATGTATTTACCAATAAGCCCGCTACGCATATTCTGAACCTGAGGTTTAAGTCTTCGGAGCAAGGACCGGTAAGTATTTCGGTAGTAGACCCACAAGGGGAACGTGTGGCCAGTGAATATGTAGAAGATTTTTCGGGAGAATACATAGGCCAGCTCAACCTACAGGAAGGTTCCAAAGGCACTTTCTTTGTGATCCTGTCTCAGGGCGAGAAAGCGGTCAGCCGGAAGGTGAAGGTGGAGTAGGCCCTTCGCGCTTCGCCCTTCGACAGGCTCAGGATGACAGTGGTGACGCCAGGGTGGCGAGGGGTACAAGGTGGCTATGTCAGGCTGAGCTTGTCGAAGCCCGATTATCCCCCAAGGTACCCTTTCCCCTTCGTCAAGTCAGTATGCCCTTCGCCCTTCGTCAGGCTCAGGATGACAGGCTCAGGGTGACAGTGGTGACGTCAGGGTGATAAGTTTGAAAAAAACCTCGAAAGGTCGCGTGACTTTCGAGGTTTTTTTTTGGGATTACTTTTCGGTGTCTTATTTCTTTCCAAAAAGCCGGGCGAAGAAACCGCGGGTTTTCTGGCTTACTTCCTGGGCGGTTTCTTCCGCCTCTTTGGCCAGGGCAGCGGCTTTGATTTTTGCTTTTTCAAGGGCTTCGCTGGTGTCTTCTGCCAGGTCGGCCAGTTTCTCGGCCGCAGCTCCTTTTACCTCCGCGGCCTTATCGGCCACCCGGGAAGCTACTTCGGAAGCGTCTTCTTTGAGCTCCGAGAATTTTTCGGCCGCGTCTTCCTTGAGTTCAGAGAACTTCTCATTCGCAGCTTCTTTGAATTCATTTGCTTTTTCGGCTACGTCCGAGGCGATTTCCGCGGCTTTTTCTTTTGCGTCGCCTATTTTTTCGGCTGCCGCGTCTTTTAGTTCACCGGCTTTTTCCGCTGCGCCCGCGGCAATTCCACCCGCCGCTTCTCTGGCTTCCGCCAGCTTTTCTGCGGCCGCATCTTTCAGGGAGGCCGCTTTGGCCGCTACGGTCTCTTTCGCTTCTTCCGCTTTCGCTTCCACGCTTTCCCGCACCTCTTCCGCTTTCGCTTCTACGCTTTCCCGTACCTCTTCTGCTTTTGCCTCCGCCGCGTCGGCTACGGCCTCTTTGGCTTCCTCTACCTTTTCGGCAGCGGCCGCTTTCAGTTCTTCCGCCTTGGTTTCTGCGGCTTCATCTATGCCTTTTTTTTCGTTTTCTGTCATGATCTTGGTTTGTTTTTTGACAAAAATAACGAAAATCAGATCATATATTTTAATCTAATGACTTCTTTTTCAGTTAAAAAACGCCAGTTGCCCCGGGGTAAATCCTTTTTGGTAAGCCCCGCGTAGGTGGTGCGGTCGAGTTGGGTGACCTCATAACCGAGATGTTCAAAGATACGCCGGACCACCCGGTTTTTTCCGCTGTGTATCTGTATACCAATGACTTGCTGGTCCGGGGTAACTACCGATACCTCGTCGGGACGGATAAAACCGTCTTCCAGTTCTACCCCCTGAGTCAGCTGCTCAAAGTGCTCTTTGCTCAAAGGTTTATCAATTTCTACCTGGTAGATTTTGCGGATCTCGTTCGAAGGGTGCGCTAATTTGTCTGCCAGTTCACCGTCATTGGTAAACAGCAGAAGGCCCGTGGTGGCCCGGTCAAGTCTCCCTACAGGATAGATTCTTTCCGGTCCCGCTTTGGCCACCAGTTCCATGACGGTTCTTCTTCCTTCAGGATCTTCCGTAGTGGTAATAAAATCTTTGGGCTTGTTAAGGAGTACGTAGACCAGTTTTTCCGGATTCAGGATTTTCCGTCCGTATTTGACCACGTCAGTTACCTGTACCTGGTAACCCATTTCGGTGATGGTTTGCCCGTTTACCATGATCTGCCCGCTCTCAATGAGATCGTCGGCCTCCCGGCGTGAACAAAGACCGGAGTTGGCGATATACCGGTTAAGCCGGATGCGGTCAGTGGGTCTCTTTTCGGCAGAAGTGAAGTTTTTTCTTTGTTTTTCGGGCAGGTTTTTGACCAGGTTTTCTTCGGAGTAGTCGGGCCTGCGCTGAGGTTTGGCACCTTTGCCGTATTCAAATGGCTCGTCTTTACCGCGATTGAAAGTTTTGAAAGGTTTGCGTTCTTCGGAACCGCGACGGTCCGCGCCAAAACGGTCTTTTTCAGAGGAAAAGTTACGGGATTCTCTGCCAGACTCCCGGTCTCTCCGGTAAGGAGAATCTTCTTTTGAGGGGCGTCCGGGCCTCCTTTCGGAATCGCGCTCCCTGTTCCACCGCGGACTGTCAAATCCGCGGGCGCCTGACTGTTCTTTTTTGAAACCGGAATCTTCCCGGGAGCGACGTGAGGAGCTTTCTCCTTTAAAACGGTCTTCTCTTCTGAAACCACGGTCTGCTCTAAAATCGGAATCTTCCCGGGAGCGTCGCGGGGAGCTGTCTCCTTTAAAACCGCCTTCTCCTCTGAAGCTACGGTCTGTTTTGAAACCGGAATCTTCGCGGGAGCGCCGCGGTGTGCCTTCTTTTCTGAAGTCGTTGTCTTCCCGGTTTCCGGAGAAACGGCGTGAGGATTCTCCCCGAAATGCGCTTTTTTCCTTGGAGAAACCGCCGGTTCTTCCTTTCGGTGCGCGTTCCGCGTCAAACCGTCTTTCGGAAGGCCCTTCTTTTTTGAAGCGGTTCGGTCTTTCCGCCGAATTGCTTTCCTCTCTATAGCGGTTAAAGCTCCGCTTGTCTTCGGGCTTGTTATAATGGGAATCGGAATTCCCGTTTTTCCGGGGCCGACCCGGTCTTCTTTCCTCTTTTTCTTTCATTTCAATATCACTACTGTAAAAACGGATGCAAAAATAGTTGATTCAGAGTGAATTGGTTCCGAAAGGAGCAAGAATAAATGAGATTACCAGATATTTTCCAGATCTTCGGCCTTATAGGTGTGGTTTCGGGTATGGTAAACGGTATTTTCCTTGTCTTTGAGCGTTAGAAAGTTCTTCCGTACAAATAATTTCTGCAACCAGGCGAACGGGGTCAGGAATACGAAAAATACCAGGCCGAGAATAATGCGGGTATTGATAAACCCGAGTACCAGCGCTATTTTAAACCACACTTTCAGAACCCACCCTTCCAGGGTAGAAGAAAGTAAAGACAAAACGCCTACCCCCAAAGAAATGTAAAGGAAGTAGTCGGTCTTGAATTTCCCCCAGAGAATCACTTCCCTGTGGTTAAATTTAAAGATGGAGTATAAGACCAGGAACCCCACTACTATCACAAGAATAGATTTGGTTTTGTCCTGGCTTTTCAAGGTTTCTTCTGTCATACTGTATTAAGTAAGGTATAACGGTATTAGAAAAGAGTATAGATGAAGGGAGCAATCGCCGAACTTCCGCCGATCACGATCAGTACACCTACCAGCAGGAGGATAATGATCAGAGGCGCGAGCCAGAATTTTTTTCGGGCGGCCATGAATCCCCAGAGGTCTTTAAGAAATTCCATAGTTATTTTTGATATTTAATCGAGTACAAATTCTTCTTTCCAGTTGTCTTTTTCTTGCCATTGGGGCTGATCCTTTTTGCTGAAGAGGAAATTCCCCACCACGAGGTAGTCCATCTCTGTACGCATGAAACAGCGGTAAGCGTCGTTGGGGGTCATGACGATAGGTTCGCCCCGTACGTTAAAGGAGGTATTGATCACCACGCCCGTACCGGTCAGTTTCTTAAAACTGGAAATCAGTTCGTGGTACCGGGGGTTGGTTTCGGGGTGTACGGTCTGAATCCGGGCCGAATAATCAATATGGGTAATGGAAGGTAAGTCTGAACGCAGATGATAGAGTTTATCTCTGAGATTCATATCGTCGTAGCCTTCCGGAAGTTCTTTTTTGATGGCATCCGCTACGGGATGTACCAGGAGCATATAGGGAGAAATGCCGTCGTAATCAAAATACTCTTTCACATCTTCGGCGAGTACGGAAGGTGCAAAAGGACGGAAAGATTCCCTGTATTTGATTTTAAGATTGAGCTTTTTCTGCATTTCAGAGCTGCGGGGATCGCCCAGGATACTGCGGCCACCCAGGGCCCGCGGACCAAACTCCATTTTTCCCTGCACCCAGCCAATCACGTTCTCCGAAGCCAGCAGTTTGGCGGTTTCTTCGGCCAAGGGGGCAAAATCACGAAAATACGTATAGCGGGCATTGTATTTTTTGGCCATCAGTTCTACTTCCAGATCGCTGAAAGTAGGCCCGAGGTACGAACCTTTCATGGCATCGCTGGTGTAATTGACTTCGCGGGGCTGCTTATAGTAGATATAATTCGCTGCGAGGGCCGCTCCGAGGGCACCGCCGGCATCTCCGGCCGCGGGCTGTATGAAAACATTTTCGAAGATGCCTGATTTCTGCAATTTACCGTTGGATACGCAGTTCAGCGCTACTCCTCCGGCAAGGCAAAGGTTTTTGCTGCCGGTAAGTTTTTTGGCTTCTTCCGCCATTAAGAGTACCGCTTCTTCCGTAATATGCTGAATGGCCAGCCCCAGGTTACAGTGGTGCTGCAACAGTTCGTCTTCGGGTTTGCGGGTCTTAAAACCGAAAAGAGCCTCCCATTTTTTCTCGTTGACCATTTTAAGCCCCGTAGCGTAATCGAAATAATCCTGGTTAAGCCAAACGGAACCGTCTTCCTTGAGGGAAATGAGATGGGTTTTGATAATATCGAGGTACTTTTCAATATCCGGTGATTTGGGATTGCCATAAGGGGCGAGTCCCATCAACTTGTATTCGCCTGAATTTACCCTGAAACCCAGAAAATAGGTGAAAGCCGAATACAGCAGCCCCAGGGAATGAGGGAAGCGGAGTTCTTTGAGGATGGTAATATTTTCCTTTTTCCCGTGGCATAGGGATACCGTTGCCCATTCGCCCACACCGTCAATGGTGAGGATCGCGGCGTCTTCGAAAGGAGACGGGTAGTAAGCGCTGGCCGCATGGGAAAGATGGTGTTCCGGGAAAAGAAGTTTCGTCTTCTTGGTGTCGTACGGACCAATGGCCGCCAACTCCTGGCGAATCAGCCTTTTCAGAAACATTTTCTCCTTGATCCAGACGGGAATAGACGTAATAAAGGAGCGGAAGCCCGAGGGGGCGAAGGCGTAGTAGGTTTCCAGGAGGCGCTCAAACTTCAACAGAGGTTTATCGTAAAATACGATGGCGTCCATATCCTTTAGCTCCATTCCGCTGTATTCCAGGCAGAACTTTATGGCATGGGCAGGAAAACCCGCATCATGTTTTTTGCGGGTAAATCTTTCTTCCTGTGCAGCGGCCACTATTTCGCCGTTAATGACCACGGAGGCCGCCGAATCATGATAGAAAGCTGATATTCCGAGAATTTTCATAGTTCTGTGTTAACCTTTTTCGTCAAAGCGGTGCAAATATCCTGATAAATATTCGAAAAAAAAAACGCTGGTTTGCAGTAAATCAAGCGGAGAAAGCAGAAAATTTCAGGGGGAAATTACCCCCAGGTATCTTCCCAACCAATACGGAAGCAGCCAGATGTCGCCCGCGCTCAGCTCCGAAACCCCGTTTCCTCTTGTTCTTTCAAGGGTGAACATATTGGCATTATGGCGTTGTACCGGGCGCTCATCGGGGGGGAGGACGGTTTTTAAGGTTTGCCTCCGGAAGTTGTTTTCTATCTTTTCAATATCGTTCCGGTGACTGTTGCGGATATCCCACTGTATGAGGTCGAGGGGGTGTTCCTGCAGGTACCAGATCGCGTGTTCCAGATCGAAGTCGGGGGTGCCGGTGAGGGCGGTAAAAATATTCCACAACCCGTCTTTTTCCGGGCGTTCGGCTTCCCAGTGGTCGATAATGGCTTCGCGGTAGGCCGCTTTCAGGGTGTCATTCAAGGCGTAGCGGTAGAGTCCCCAGTAGCCCAGGAAGTACATTTCGTCGTCGGAGTGATTCCAGGCTTCGGAGAGCATTTGCGCATAGGCGTCTCCTCCTTCCGGTGTGCTGCCAATGATTTTCATGGGGCGCATGAGATTTTCGAAATAGCCGTGGCGGTGAAGTAGGTCAAGGGCGGCGGTTTTGTATTTTTCTTTGGCCGTAAAATGATAGGCTGTCTGGAGCATGGCGATGATATTGGAAGAATTGAGTTTACGGTCGCCCACGTTGATGGGGAAGCCGTTGACGTATTCCGGATTCCATTTTCCCCATTGGGTGGGTTGGCCGTCGTAATCTACCAGGTAGAGGTTGTGGTGAAGAATGTGGCTCATGAGGGTATCCATCAGCATTATGGCTTTCTGGCGAAGGGGGGCGTCGTCCATAAGTTCGGCCAATACCCCGAAAACGAACAGATGGCCTATGGCCTCGTCGCTGCTGGTGGTAGCTTTCCAGCTCCATTCCGGGTCGGAAGCGTTTTGCCAGCGGTGAGGGTCAGACAGGGAAGCAATGTGACCGCTTCTTTCGAAAGAGCGGGCGGGGAAACCGGGTACGGGGTTGATGGTATATAATCTTTCCATGGCTTCCAGAGACTCCCGGCAATTCTGAAGGGCTTCGGGGTCTCGGGTGACCGCGTACCGGAAGGCTTCGGCGCCCAGGTACATGGAGGTCCAGAGGCCGTCGTTGTCGGAATCGGAGAGATAGCCCGTGTCGATGTTGCCTTTCTGCATGCCGGAAAGCGTAGCGTTAAAACCGTTCCGGATATGGCGGGAACGTACCTGCCGGTCATAGAAAGTCGCTTTTTCTGCGAGGGTCATAGACCGGAAATAAATTTGGCCCAGGCCTTTTTGGGTGAGGACGAGAACGGAATTTTCCGGACCCTCGGAAAGGTCGATGACCTCGTCACCGGGAAGCCAGCGTTCACCGTTATAATAGTGGATGGAGCCGTCGGCCTGTACGGAAAACGCACCTTGGGGAGTTCCGAACCATATTTTGTCCCGGATGATTTTGACGGCTGTAATGCGGTTGTCCGGTAGGCGGGTAAAGGTCTCCGACCGCCCGGAAAGGAGGTCGTGGCGCAGGTAGCCGTCGGTAGTGCCGACCACCAGGGATTGACCGTCAGGGGTCAGGTCAAAAGCGGTCAGGTGTGTGCCGCGCAATACGGGTATAAGCTTGGAGGAGGTAAGGGGGCATTGGAAGACCCCGGATTTTTTGAGGATCCAGAAGTGTCCATGCCCGTACCGGATGTCCAAAACCGGGTCTGACGGGGACTTGTCTTGCCACAGTACCCGGTCATTCTGCATAAGGGCCAGTTGCGGGCCGTCAGATACCATCCAGTGCGAGGCGCCGTCGCTTGCCAGGAGGGTTGCCCGGGGAAACGGCGTTTTAACCCACAGGTTGCCTGCCCATGCCTGGGAGAAGACATGGGTTTCGTCTGCGAAAACGAATTGTCCCTGTACCAGGGCGAGGGCGCCGGGTTTCTTGGGTGCAGCGGTACGGTAGAATCCATCGGGCAGGAAAGTACCCGGATAAAGAAACCGCCCGTTAACGGGAAGTTGTATGCCGGCTTGGGTGAGTACCCGGATGTTGCCGTTCCGGTCGGCGGCTACTTTCCGCGCGGGTATGTCGAGGTAATACTTCACGCTGTAATCCTGGATAAAGGGCGTGTCGTAGTGAACGGGCTGCTGGGCGAAGGCCGAAAGCGAAAAAAAGAGAAAGATAAGAAGTTTTTTCATAGGAATTGGGTTTTAGCTATGAGCTATGAGCCTTGAGTGATTGCGGTTTTACTGCTATCTGTTTTAGCTGTGAGTCGAGACGGGAAGCCACTCTGCGGAGAACCGCTTGGTGTGCCGCTTCATACAGCTCGCGGCTCATAGCTCACAGCTGTTTCATCTGCACATGTTTAATGGTTTTTTGTCCTTTTTCAGGGTGATACGAATAGGTAATATGAATGCGTCCGTCGGCCGACTGGATGAGGGCGGGGTAAGAATAGCTTCCGCTTGTCTGATCTTCGAGGCGGTGTTTCCATTTCCAGGTTTTTCCTTCGTCGTCAGACAGGTAGAGGCTCAGGCGGTTTCTTCCCCCGATGATATCGTTTCCTACAAAAACCCAATGGCCGTTTTGCAAGACCAGGAGTTCTACGGAGGCGGTGTTGGGAATGTCGGTTTTCACGGAGGGCGTCCACGATTTCCCCTGGTCGGTCGATTCGCTGTAATGTACGCGGTTGGGCGCATCGCCGCTGTCGCGGAGATAGGCCACCAGGCTGCCGTCTTTCCGGGCGGCCAGGGCGGGTTGAATGGGCCCGCGGCCTACGAGGGGGCTGCCCGGTGTCCAGGTTTTTCCGTCGTCATCGGAATGGGCCATAAGGCTAAGGTTAAACCCGTCGGAATACAGGGGAAGCACAATTTTTCCGCCCGGAAGAAGGAGGGGTTTGATCCGGGTCATCCAGCCGAAACTTCGTTTTCCGGGGTCTTGGGCGGCCGCTGCGATGGTCCGGTCGTAAGAGGGGGCGTATTCCGCCCAGCCATGACCGGTTGGGGGGAGGGTTTTAAGTCCTTTTTCTACCTCGCGGGCGAAATCGTCGCCGGGTTTCAGGAAAATATTGTCTTGCCAGGTCCAGGCAGGTGCGCCGTCGCCCAGGTAATCGCGGGTGGTGAGTACCCGGAGTACGGAATGCTGCCAGCCGTTGGCTTGCACGGCTATCCAGACCAGGAAAAGTTCATTGGAATGGTTGAGGAAAAGTACGGGGTTACAGTCCGGGATATAGGGCGTGTCTGCCAGAAGAAACGGAGGCGACCATCGCCCGTTTTTAAAGCGGGAACCCATAATACGAACGTCATCGGCGTTTCTTTCCCCGCTGCCCTGGAACCAGGCGGCGAGGAGTTCGCCCTTCGTACCCGGCAGTTCTACAATGGTGCTGCCGTGTACATGC
>JBEBRS010000022.1:0-23846 GCA_040394705.1 Leadbetterella byssophila | reverse complement strand
CTTTCTAAAGTTACTAAACCCTGGTGCAGATCCATAATATGTTTCACATAATTTAGCCCCAGACCATACCCTTTCACATTGTGGCGGTCACCTGTAGGCACACGGAAGAACTTTTCAAAAACCTGGTTCCGGTATTCCCGGGGTATCCCTATGCCCTTATCCTTTACGCTCAGGGTAACCCCGTGGGGTTCCGCGCTCAGCGCTATATCTACCTCGGGAGAATCGCCGGAATATTTCAGGGCGTTATCAATCAGGTTATTGAGGATACTGCTCACCTGCAGCTCATCGGCCTCAATGGTAAAGTCTGTCCCTTCCGTATGAATCCGGATACTACCGCCCGTAGACAAAAAGCGGGGCTGCCACGATTTCACGGCGGTGGCAGACAGATCTCTCAGGTCTACCTCGCCCGGGTAAAGCGTTACTCCCTGCTTTTCCAGGAGAGAAGTCTTCAGAATATTATCTACCATCAGCGAAAGCCGGTTCACCTCATTCTGGGAGATTTCCAGGTACTCGCGGGTGGTCTCCGGATTGGTGTTGCCTCCGAACTGCTGAAGCGCTTCCAGGGCCACACTCAGGGTAGCCAGGGGCGTTTTCAACTCGTGCGTGACATTGCTGATCAGGTCGTTTTTCAAGGTGTTTAAGCGCGACTGCTTCCGTAGGTTCCGGAATATCAGCCAAAAGGTCAGGGAAGTCACCACCAGGATAAAAACGGAAAACAGGATATTGTTCCGGAGTTTTCCAAGCAAATACCGGTTCAGGTCCTGGGGATATGCTTTAAAAATAACCGTAGGAATGATTGACAGGGAAGACACACTCTCCGGGTTAAGTACGGCTACACCGTTCACCACCACCGAGTCACGGGAGTCTCTAAGCCGCTTTTGCATTTGGGTATAGGCTCTCGGGTTCCGGCGGAATCCCTGCACGGAAGTATCCGAAGGAATAGAATCTTTGTGGATCAGGAACTGCATTGTATAGCCCATATCCCTGATCCGGTTATGGTATTGCCTTTCCACCGAATCTAAAGACGCGCTTGTGAATACCAACCGCCTGCGGGGAGGCTGCCGGTTCTCTTCCCGGTCTTCCCCGGGCGAAAAGCCAGAGGGCAGGTTCATTCTCGGAATCTGGGCAATAACCCTCTTCAGGCGGCTCAGGCTGTCGGCCTGCTGCTGAGACCTCAGGATCAGCCTCACCACGCCCGAATCGTTTAAGATCAGCGTACCGGTAGAATCCGTACGAATCGCACCGAGGTTAATGCCTTCCACCTTGACCAGGGTATCTCTTTTCACAGGAAGGGAAGCCACTACGTGTACCTCTCTTCCCTGGCGGTTTAAAGGCACCGCCGTTTTTTTTCGTAATAATTCCGGCTTTTCTTCCGGAACGCTCGAAAAAAGCCCGTGGGTAAGTGTCCGGGAGACCAGGGAGTCTTCAATGGTGCGTACGGTCTCCTTAAAGAGGAGATCAGCATTGCTGTAAAACGCGCGTTTATGCTCCTTAAACTCGCTTCTCAGCCAGAAATACTGGGAAGTAGCCAGCAATGCTACGCTGGCTACCATCAGGATTAACGCGGTGGCATTCTGGCTTTTTTTCATCTCAACCTCCTCTGCCGATAACCATCACTCTGCCTCCGGGACCGCCCCCTCTGAAATTCTTCATCTGTTCTGCCTGATGCTCTTTCTTGAGTTTATCCAACTGCTCAGGAGTCATCTTTTTGCCCTTCGAATTGATCTTCATGTCGTCTGCGGAAACCGCTACCTCGTTTACTTTCGTAGCCACAAAAGTAGTTACGCCGTCGTTCAGATCCAGGGCCAGGATCAGGCCGGGCAGGCCGTTGTATTTATCCGGACCCGCAGCCGAAGGGATGGCATCGGTAAACCATGCGGTAATCTCGGTAGTCACTACAGTATCTTTTATGGTCATTTTTCCCGACTCATCAAAAACGGGCATGGTACGCTGTTCACTTTCCGATGCGGTAGCCATCATACACTCATAACCCAGCACTGGCCGTGTCTGGGTAGGATCTACCTTCCAGCGTATTCTCTCGTATTTCCCTGATACCTGGAAAGGCTGCTGGGCATACTCTTCGTATTTCCTGTAGGTGCCTTCTTCCAGGTTATACAAGGTTTCATCTTTCGATAAACGCCGCGGGAAGCTCCTTCTTTCCCCGTTAATTACCACCGAGTTCTCGCCTGCTTCCTGGTTAGGATCTACCTTAAACACAGACTCCTGGTTTTTAAGGATCAAGGTGTAAATCGTAGGTCGCTGTGCCGGCATGTTGCCAAACTGCGCACGCATCCGGTCGGCATTCGGATTGTTGGCCATGGCCTTGGCGGGGTCCATTACGCGCTCATAACTCACCACGCCTTCAAAGTTCTGGGCCAGTACGGAACCGCCGGCCAGGAGACCCGTTAAAAGGATTACAATGCTCTTCTTCATTTTCTATCGAATTAATTACAGTTTTAAGTCGTTTTTTAATTGACCCTCATCATAGGTCTTCCGCCCGCAGGCACCCCCCCGTTGATATTGTAGGTAAAGGTAGCCAATACATATCTTCCCAGGGCATTCGTGCTTTGTTCGCTGAAGGTGTTTCCGCTGGCCGACTGGCTGATAACCTGGTTCTTTCCAAGAATATCGTTCACCGAAAGGCGGATTTCTCCGCGTTTATTCTTCAGTATGCTTCTGTACAAAGCCGCATTCCATACGGGCACTCTTTGCACCACATCGCTCGTGGCGTAACGGTAAATGGAGTAGTTCATGCTGCTGGTAAAATTCACGGCCTGGGGTATTCTCCAGTCCAGGTCAGCGGTATACCCCTGGTTCACATAATTCGGATTCAGCTGGGTATTCTGGGAGTAGGTGGTATTGTTAAAGGATACCCTGGCACTCACACCCAGGTTAAAGTTATCTCCGGGGCTGACATCCGCTCTCACCGTATTGGAGTTGGTGAAAGAATTGGTGATATTGTCCACATTGTTAATCAGCGTCTGGGAGCGCCCCACATTAAACATGGAGGTCAGGCTGAACCGCGTACTGATTGGCCGTATCCGGAAACCATAATGAGCAACGCCGTTAAAGCTCAGGTTATTGCCGTAGTTCACCGGTTTCCTGATCTGTGCGAAAGTTTCGCTATTGTAGGTCACAGAATCCGTAATATTATCGGTGGTGTAATTGATACCCGCCGTTACAAAAAAGCTGGTAAAGGTTAACTGGTTAAAATCGCGGAAATTCAGGTTCAGTCTTTGTGCATACTTGGGTTTCAGCTCCGGGTTACCTACATAAATATTGAGGGGGTTGGAGTTGTCCGGCACGGGCGACAACTGGGTCATAGACGGTTCAGAGATGTTCGTGTTATAGCTCAGGTCCATAGATTTCGAACCTGTAAACGAATACCTTAACCTACCGTTAAATACCGGATTGGTAAAGCGTTTTTTGATGAGCTCATTACGCAGTATCAGGTCACCCACCAGGCGGGAATCCTGTATGGCCGCTCCCACATTGGCGTTCCACTTCTCGTAATTCACCCGGTAACTAATCCCCCCGCGGTTGTAGAAGTAGTCGTTCATGTACTTGTTGCTCAGGGAAGAATCCAGGGTGTTTCCGGTTTCAGACACATTAAACACCTTCTTGTCCAGGTCATTGTTTACCTTTTGAAAGGAGTAATTAAACTCCAGGAAGTTGGTGCTGCTCAGAGGCTCGGTATACGACACCTCCGCTCCCAGGGAAAGCTGGTTACTCAACTGGTTATTGATCTGGTTGAGTGGGGTATACACCACATCATTTATTTCGGAGTCAAACAATCCGTTGGTGGAAACCTGGGTACCGTCGCTCTCGTTATTATTCAGGCCAAAGGTCAGGTTAGTGGTGAAAGTCCGCCCTCTTTTGGCAAAGGCTTTCTGGTACAAAGCCTGGGATGTAAACCCGATGCTGTTTCCTTCTGAACTGTTCAGACGGTTGGTACTGTTTCTCAGCTGCTGGGTACTTTTAAGGTACTCTTCGCTGGCGCTCAACGAATGGCTTCCGTTGGTCCGGTAATCTACCCGGTTGGTCCAGCGGATAGAATTCTGAGCGTTCAGTTTACTGTTCAGGGTCACATTCAGGCGGTGCGACTCGCTGTCGGAATCCTGCTCCGACCGGGAGGCACCCGTGGTTTCTATATCTCCGATCACGCTCTGAGAGGTACCGTCGCGGGTCACAAACGTATTGGAGTTGGTATACGAGTAACTTCCGTTCAATTCGGTTTTGGTATTCAGTTTATTATTGAAGTTGATACCTCCTGAAATATTTTTCATCAGGCCACTTCTGGCTCCTCCGATGCCGCCACCGCCGAAACTGATTCCTCCGCCTCCGCGGCCAATGCCCGCCATGCTGAATCCTGAGTTGGAAAAGCTCATCTCGTTGACATTATTGGCATTTCCTACAAAAGAAAGCTGGTTTCCGTTTTTAAAGGAGCTGTAAGTACCGCCTACATTATAACGGGCGTCTTTGTTCGCATCGGCGCCTCCGCCGACCGTGATCCGGCCAAAGCCCAGGTTTTTCTTGTCTTCTTTCAGCACAAAGTTGATCGTGGTTTCTTCCTCACCGTCATCGATACCAGTAAATTCGGCGCGGTCTGATTTTTTATCAAATACCTGCACTTTATCAATGGCATTGGCCGGAATATTTTTGGTAGCCATTTTGGGGTCGCGACCAAAAAATTCTTTTCCTTCTACCAGCACCCGGGTTACGCTTTTCCCTTGGGAAGTAACGCCGCCCTCATTATCTACTTCCATGCCGGGCATTCTTTTCAACAGCTCTTCGGCCATGGCATTTTCCTGCACCTTAAAAGAACCCGCGTTAAATTCTATCGTATCTTTTTTGACCTCCACAGCCGCCTTCTCGCCCTTCACTACCAGTTCGGCCAATTCTTTCGAAGCCGAATCAAGGGTAATAATGCCCAGGTTCTGGTCTCCCCCGGTCAGTACAATAAAGCGCAAGAATTTTTCATACCCTACATAGGTCACCTGTAGCAAGGCTTCTTCTTTGGCGGCAGAGCGGATCTCAAAATGGCCGTTCTCTTTCGTTTTGGCGAAGGAAAGCATGGTCGAGTCTTTTGTATCAAGCAGCATCACAGTACTGTTGACCAGGAAGGCACCGTCTTGCCCTTTCACTTGTCCTTTGAGTGTCTGACCCTCCGCCCCAAAGTGTAGAATGCATGCGAACACCAGCGTAATTAGCTTTTTCATAAAATGCGTTTACAAAGTTTACAGGCACAAAATTACCACCCAAACGCATGCACCAGAGTTAATCAACTTTAATGTAAGGTTAATTAAGGTTAAAGCCTATCCTCAAATAAGGAATTCAAACAAATCGGGGTTATCGTTAATGTAGGTAAATTTCACTTTATGTGCCTGCATTCTTTCAATAAGGGGTTCGAAATCTTCTTTCTTCTCAATTTCCACTCCAATGAGCGCGGGCCCCTTCTCCCTGGCGGTTTTTTTCGAATATTCAAAGAAAACAATATCTACGGTAGGCCCGAGTACTTTTCCCAAAAACTCATTCAACGCCCCCGAACGCTGGGGGAAGCGCACAATAAAGTAATGCTTTAACCCTTCGAAAATCAGGGAGCGCTCTTTGATCTCTTCGGTGCGGGTGATATCGTTATTACCGCCCCCGATGATACACACCACATTTTTCCCCCGGATATCGTCCTTCATAAAATCGAGGGCGGATATGCTCAACGCACCGGCCGGTTCGGCTACAATGGCCTCTTCGTTATACAATTTCAGAATGGTAGAACACACCTTGCCCTCAGGGATGAGCAGAATGTCATGGATGTTCTCCCGAACAACCTCAAAGGTAATTTCCCCGGCTTTTTTCACCGCGGCCCCGTCTACGAATTTATCAATATGCTCCAAAGCTGTTACCTGTCCGTTCTCTATAGAGGTTTTCAGGGTAGGCGCGCCCTCGGGTTCCACCCCGATGAGGCGGGTGGAGGGGCTAAGGGTACGAAATACAGTAGAAACGCCGGAGGCAAGCCCACCGCCGCCTATTGCAAATACGAGGTAATCTACTTTCACGTCCAGCTCCTTAAAGATCTCCAGGCCCACGGTACCCTGTCCTTCAATCACCTGCACATCGTCAAACGGGTGTACAAAAACGCCCTGTCCGTGTTCCTGCGCAGCATCAAAGGAGTCGTCGTAGGTATCGCCCGCCAATACCACATCCACCCATTCTTTTCCGAACATCTTCACCTGTCTGACCTTCTGGGCCGGCGTGGTGGTGGGCATAAAAATGGTGCCTTTTACCTGCATTTTATGGCAGGCGTAGGCTACGCCCTGGGCGTGATTTCCGGCGCTGGCGCACACTACGCCCTGGGCCAGCTGCTCGTTACTCAGCGATGCCATCTTATTGTAGGCTCCCCTGATTTTGTACGATCTCACCACCTGGAGATCTTCTCTTTTCAGGTAAATATTGGCCCCGTATAGGTCTGACAGGTTTTTATTCCGGGCCAGGGGAGTTTTGATGGCCACTTTTGAAAGTCGTTCGGCGGCCTTGTATATGCCGTCAATATTGATCCGGTTCATTGCTAATTATAGAAAGAAAAAGCAAACCTACTAAACTCTCTTTGTTTTTTTTAAAATCCGTGCAACCATTTCCTCCGATCGTGCATCTTGTCTAAAAAACTATACTTATGAGAATACTTAATTTATTTTTAGCAATGGTGTTAGGCCTGGGCGTAGCTATCGCTCAAAACACTGAACCCTATATGGTGAAAGATTTTTCGGGTCAGCGGGTTAACCGTTTGGAAGTCCGTACATCTGGCGGGGCCATCAAGGTGAACGGCGGAGCCTCCACCACCAGAGTAAAGGTCTTTATCCGTTCCAACAGCTGGAACACAAAACTTTCTCAAAAAGAAATAGAAGAACGACTTGAAAACTATATCCTTGAAATTAAAGTAAGCGGGGGAACTCTGACCTGTACGGCAAAGCCTAAAAAGGAGAACTTTTCCTGGAATAACTCCAACCGTCTTTCTATTGGATTTGAGGTAGATTCTCCCGAAAAAGTGGACACGGATCTGGCTACTTCAGGGGGCAGCATTACGCTTGCGAAACTAGACGGCAATCTGAGTTTTAAGACGGCTGGCGGTTCCATGACCCTTAGTGACCTGAAAGGAGACGTTAAAGGGTCTACCTCTGGCGGTTCAATCAAACTGAACAAATTAGGGGGCGAAATTAACCTGACCACCAGCGGCGGCAGTATCACTGCGGAAAACTCTGCCGGCAACATGAAACTCAGCACTTCCGGGGGCAGTCTGACCTTTAACAACCTGAAAGGCGACATTCGGGGTACCACCAGCGGCGGGTCTATCCGGGCCAATGATATCGTAGGCGACCTCAGCATTTCTACCAGTGGGGGAAGCATCCGGTTCAGCAATATAGAAGGCAACCTGAAAGGAAGCACCTCCGGCGGCGGCATTGAAGGCAATATTCTGAGCATCAAAGATGAGGTGAGCCTGAGCACCAGTGCGGGTTCCATCAAGGTAGATCTCCCCTTTAATGAAGGCATGGACCTTGACCTGAAAGGAAACCGGGTGTACAGCGACAAGCTGGCCAAAGTTTCCAACACCCTTAAAGAAGGGAAAGTGAACGGCCGGGTAAACGGGGGCGGAAAGTCAGTGAAGATGCGCACTTCCTCAGGATCTATTTACGTGGATTAAGTAAAGGTATCGATCCAGCGAGAAGGATTTACATATTCACAATATTCGAATCGGCAGGGGCATACATGCAATGCCCCTGCCAAAGAAATACTTTGATATTCAATAGAAATATTTGTATCTTTGATAAAACATAAGACTTTATGAGCACAATTGATTTAAAGCAACCTGTGGCTAAAAAAGAAGGTATCGCATCCTCAAACGTCAGTAAAGCCTTTTCGAATGATAAGGCTTCTGAAGAAATTTATATGCTGAATGATTTTGAAAAGAGTCGCCTGGAGTCTGCCAGACAACAGCTAAAATCAAATCAAACTATTTCACACACAACCCTAAAAAATGATGTTGACCAATGGCTAAATTCGAAATTGAATGGTCGTTAGAAGCAAAAGAAGACTTAATTGATATTCTGGAATTTTATTTTGAGCGGAATCAATCAAATTCCTACAGTTTTAAACTTCATAACGAGATTCAGGAATCCATAGAACTTTTAAGAATGTACCCTCTTCTTGGCCTGCGTACAGACTACGACAATGTCCGATATCTTATCAAGAGAAATTATCAGATTTTATACGAAATTTTTAAAAACCGAATACTGATTGTTATGATTTGGGATGCCCGGCAAAACCCCAAAAGTAGAAATCTAAGGCCTAGAATAAGGTGAAATAAACAATTCGGATCATTACATACGCAGAGACGCAAAATTCTGCGTCTCTACAATTCGTCCAAACGGTTGACTACAGTACTTCATAAATCCCGGCCACGCCCTGGCCCCCTCCCACGCACGCGGTCACCATCCCATACTTCTGCCCCCTCCGCCGCATCTCGTTCAGGAGCTGCACCGAAAGCCGCGCGCCGGTAGAACCCAACGCGTGACCTAACGCGATAGCCCCGCCGTTCGGGTTTAATTTGGCCGGATCTATTCCTACTTCTTTGACCACCGCCAGCGCCTGCGCCGCAAAAGCCTCATTCAGCTCAACCTGTTCCATATCGTCCAGTTTCAAACCCGCCTGCTTCAGGGCCTTGGGAATGGCCTCCACCGGACCGATACCCATCAGGCTGGGCTCTACCCCCGCCACCGCATACGAAACCATACGGGCAATGGGCGTCAGGTTCAGCTCCTTCACCGCCCGCTCCGAGGCTACCAGCAAAAACGCCGCGCCGTCTGACGTCTGAGACGAATTCCCCGCCGTCACCGAGCCCCCCGCGGCAAACACAGGCTTGAGCTTCGCCAGGGCCTCCACGCTCGTTCCGGCCCGCGGGCCTTCGTCTTTCGCCACCGTATATTCCCGGGTTTTCTTTTTCCCGGAAGCCGCGTCAAAATAGGTTTCCTCTACCTTAATCGGCACCATTCCGCTGTCGAAAAGCCCCTCTTTCTGGGCATTCAGCGCCTTTTGATGCGACTGGAAAGCGAACTCGTCCTGCTCCTCCCGGCTGATCTTATATTTCTGCGCTACCTGCTCGGCCGTCAGCCCCATACCGATATAATAATCCGGATGCGCCGAGGCAATATCGTAGTTCAGCGCAGTCTTATAACCGGTAGTAGGCACCAGCGACATCGACTCCGTGCCGCCCGCGATCACAATGTCGGCCATCCCCGCCTGGATTTTCCCCACGGCCATGGCCACCGCTTCCACCCCGCTGCCGCAATAGCGGTTGATCGTGATTCCCGGCACTTCCTTGCCCAGGGCCAGAAGGGAAATATAGCGGGCCATCTGCATGCCCTGGTCCGCTTCCGGAACAGCATTGCCCACAATCAGGTCATCTACCCTCGCCGGCTCCACCTGCGGGTTCTTGCTTAGTAAATACCGGATCACATCCGAAGCCAGGTTATCCGGGCGGGTAAATCTGAAAACACCCCTCGGCGCTTTTCCTACCGGCGAGCGGTAACCGTCAATGATATATGCGTTCATAAAATTACTCCTGGTTTTAACGTTTTAATCTGAAAGTTCCCGGGATACTTTCGCAAATATCCCATACCTATTCATTATCTATTTTACCTATTAATTATCTATTATTACCTAATAAATATCTAAACTGCTCTTAACCTCACCCTAATATCTAATATCGATAATATTATCTTCAAAACACTCATTTAATATCCGTCAATTCCTCGGCGCCTTTCCCCCACTGATAATCCCCTGCATACGCTCCATGGTCTTTCTTTCCGCACAAAGCGACAGGAAAGCCTCCCTCTCCAGTTCCAGCAGGTATTTTTCACTTACCTGCTGCGGGTAACTCAGGTCGCCGCCGCAGATCACATAAGCCAGCTTCTCGGCAATCAGCGCGTCATGGTCGGTGATATAATTGGCCATACGCATGGACTTAATACCAGCCTTGAAAAGCGCGATACCCGTTTTCCCCTGCACCTTAATATCGGTACGACGAATAGGCTGGGTATAGCCATTTTCTGCCAGTTCAATAGCCGCCTGCCGGGCTTCGGCAATGAGACGGCTCCGGTTCAGCACAATCTGGTCCCGGCCCGTCTTCAGATAATTCATATCAAAAGCCTCCTGCGCAGAGGTAGACACCTTCGCCTGCGCAATGTTCATAAAGGCCGCTTGCAGGATATTCAGCTCCGTATCTCCGGGCTGGTACAGGTCAGAGCAGCGCAAAGCCATCTCCTTGGTTCCTCCGCCGGCGGGAATCAGGCCTACGCCCAGCTCCACCAGTCCCATATACAACTCGGCATGCGCCACCACCTTATCGGCATGCAGGTTCAGCTCACAGCCTCCGCCCAGCGCGAGCGAATGCGCGGCCGTCACCACCGGCACCGAAGAATACCTGGCCCGCATCATGGTTTCCTGGAAGGTAGCAATCACCATATCTATCTCATCGTACTCCTGCTCTACCGCCAGCATAAACAGGATGGCCAGGTTGGCCCCCGCCGAAAACGCCTGGGTGCTGTCGTTCCCGATCACCAGGCCTCGGAAATCTTTCTCCGCCAGGGAGTACGCTTTGTTCAGGGCTTCGATAGGGCCTGAACCCAGGGTGTTCATTTTCGACTGGAATTCTATGCCCAGGATACCCTCGCCCAGGTCAAAGATCGACGCTTCCGGATTTTTCCACACCACACTGGTCTTCCGGATATTATCCAGGATAATGAAACCTTCGGTACCCGGAATGGCCTTGTACGACTTCGACGGGATATCGTAGTACAATTTTTTCCCGTTTTCAATGGTATAGAAGCTGTCGTATCCGGCCCCGATCATATCGTATACCCACTGCGCCGGTTTTCTGCCTTCCTTTTCACAAAGCTCTGCAAATGCTTTCGCGCCAATGGCATCCGCTATAGCAAATACCCCCACCTGCCAGCCGAAACCGGCCGTGATGGCGTCATCAATCTTGTAAAGTTCATCCGCGATTTCCGGAATGCGGTTCGACGCGTACTGAAACGTATCGGTAAAGGTTTTGCGGTAAAAATCACCTGCCTTGCTTTTATCTTTCAGCAGTAAGGCCACCTTTTCCGGGATACTCTCTATTCCTTTTACTGTATCCAGGGCCGCAATTTTCACCTTATCGGCCGGGCGATACTCCAACGTCTTGAAATCAAGTCCCAGAATAACCGATTTCCCCTTTTCGTCTTTTATCTTCTTATAAAACCCTTGCCCGGTTTTGTCTCCCAGCCATTTCTTTTCCATCAATCTGCCCACAATATCGGGCAGCAGGAACGCATCTTTCGACTCGTCTTCTTTCAGTATGGCCGAGAGGTTATTACACACATTCACCGTGGTGTCAAGGCCCACCACATCGGAGAGGCGGAAGGTACCCGACTTAGGACGGCCAATCACCGGACCTGTCAGTTTATCCACTTCCTCAATGGTCAGCCCCAGGTCTTCCGTAGCCCGGATGGTCTGTACCAGGGCGTAAATTCCAAGGCGGTTGGCAATGAACGCGGGTGTATCTTTACACAATACCGTACGTTTACCCAGGAAGAGGTCACCGTAACTCATGAGGAAATCAATAATCTCCGGATCGGTCTGCGGACCGGGAATGATTTCCAGCAGCGCCAGGTAACGCGGGGGATTAAAGAAGTGGGTTCCGCAAAAATGTTTCTGAAAATCTTCACTCCGGCCATCGGCCATCAGGTGAATGGGAATACCCGATGTATTGGAGGTAACCAGCGTACCCGGTTTACGGTGCTGCTCTACCTGGTCGTAAATAAGTTTTTTGATCTCCAGCTTTTCTACTACTACCTCAATCACCCAGTCCACTTCCTTGATTTTCGGCATGTCGTCGTCAAAGTTCCCCAGGGTCACGCGTTCCAGCGATTTCTGACTGTACACAGGAGAGGGAGACGCTTTTACGGTCGACTGATAAAGACTACTGACAATGCGGTTTCGCACCTGAGGACTACTCAGATCCAGGCCTTTCGCCTTTTCTTCCTCACTCGGCTCACGGGGTACCATATCCAGTAGCAATACATCCACACCGATATTGGCGAAATGAAGCGCAATACGGCTCCCCATAATACCGGCCCCAAGTACAGCTACTTTCTTAATAGTTCGTTTCATACATGACAGATTTGATCGTAAAAATTAGTATGCAAGCATACTAATTACAAATCTAGGCCATCTATGCTGATTTTGCAAACAGATTACAATTAATATTTTGCTAAATTTTCTTCGGGAAATACAAAACGAACCTCCCCGGTATTTATAAACCCGAAAGGGTGTTCAATACGGCTTTTGCTGCATTAAGGTTGGCATTCCAATCCTCCGTCCGTACATTTTTATCGAGTTTCCCGATGGCCGCGTTGAGTCGGCTGAGCTCGGCCGGACCCAGTTTCTTTTTGAGAATCTGTATCTTTTCATAATCCTGAATACCCTCCAGCATTCTTTCGTAGCGGATAGAACTTCGTCCCTGGGGATACACGATATACGTATCTCCGGCCGGCCAGGTACGGAAACGGGAATCCTGCAGAGGGTGCTCCACCCAGGAGTTAAACGCCCAGCGCAACATGCCGTCGAAACCGCTGGCTTCGGTATACCATCCCAAATACGCAGACTCCGCCGGGTCAGAAAACGTAAACTGGTTCGGAAAGCCGTCAGAGCAACAAATATAAAACGTAGTATTCAGCCCTCGTAAGCGCCTGTCGGCCAGGTCTTCCTGTGAAAAAGGATGTCCTACGGAAATGCTGATATCCTCGCTGTTCGGGTAGCGCTGATAGGTTTTCTGGTTATCGGCATACGATACCCCGAGTTCGGGAGCCACCCGCTGAAGCAACTTCAGGGCCCCATCTACTTCTTCCCGGGTTCTTTCATCAATCGCAATGTGGGTAATTTCCAGCCATCCTTTTTGACGGAGGTGCGACACGAACGCGTTCAAAAAAGGCGCCCATACTTCCTCAAATTCTGCTGTTCCCGGCTTTGCTTTCACGTTAATCCATTCCCCGCTTGCTCCGTCACGGTAATGCACCTCGTTGTTCCAGGGAATGATGGAATAGCAATTGATCATCTTACGAATGCCCAGATCCATCATCAGCTGCACCCAACGGTCAAAAACCGTAAAATCATACTGCCAGGTTCCGTCTCCGCTTTTTGTCCACACGATCATATCGGCATAAGGGTCAAAGGTCTGCACATTCCACGGGTCTTTATTCAGGGTGGTGGTAATGACCTTTTGCCCGGCTCTTGCCGCCAGGCGCATTACGGGTTTGAGCGCCTCAAAGTGGGCGTCGCTCCACATCGGCACCCCGTCGAGACGGGCCACAGCGGCCGGATGCTGCCATTGATCGAGGTGAAAGGTCCATTCCGAAGAAGGGGGCAAGACCAGCTGGCCCACTTTCAGTTCAGCGGTTAATCGCTGGGAAGGCACCCCTTCTCCGGAAACCGTAATTTCTGCCGTATACGCTCCGGGCCGGGCTTCTGCCGGAATATCTACAGTGATCCATACAGGGCGTACGTTCTTTGCTTCCAGGTGAAACTCCTCCAGGTCGTCCAGCATGTCGGGAGACAGAGACGCCGCGAAGTTTTCGGGTTTACGATGGCCGCAGCCTCCCGCGAACTCATCGGTCATGACATAGCGCACAAACCGCGCCGATGCGATGCTGGCCGGCAGATTCCCCCGGGCCGACTTAAATTCGGAAATACCTATCCGTGCTCCTTTTACTGGCCCGGTAGTCCATAACAATACCTGGGCCGACACCCGCTCTCCCCGCCACCCGGAAAGTGCCGCAGCCTTCCGTATTTCCACGTCAGGCACCACCGACCGGGGGAAACGTTTATCTACCGTCACAAACGAGCAGTGGAGGCCGGGACCGGTCTTTGACCAGTCAGACAAGGTATCCGAAGTAGGATCAGCCAGCTCCCGGAAGGGTGTTCCTTTCTGGGCCAGGGCCACCTGGGCAAAAAGTAAAATAAGCAGAAGAGTCTTGTTCATCATCAGGTATTTACTAGATCGGGCAATAGTTTTTAAGTAAATTTACGAAAAAAAACCCTGCGTTCATAATTGCTTATGAAATCAACCCCCTATACAAAGTGCGGAAACGGTCTGTGGGCCTTTGTTCTGTTAGTCTTCTCCGTTCACCTCTCTGTAGCGCAGGTTACTTTTACCCAGGCTCCTGAAAACCTCCAACTCTACCCCCGCAACGCGCAAAACAAGGCCGTGGTGGTGATCTCCGGAAAACTTCTCCGCAAAACCTACCAGCGGGCCATCCTGGAAGTATCGGAAGAAAAAAAACTGGCCCGCACGTTTTATGCTGATTTTTCCGCTACCGATTCGGCTAGTTTTACGTTCCGGGCAGAGATTGTGGCCCAGCCGGTGGAGTATGCGTTCCGGGTGGTGCTGGAAGACTCCCGGCAAAACAAAGAAACCGTACTGGAACGAACCGGGGTGGTCTGCGGCGACTTCCTCGTCTTGTACGGGCAGTCCAATTTAAAAGCGGGAGCAGGGGTGGATCAGGTAGAAAAAGAAACCGACACCCGCCTGCTGCGGAACTACGACTTTCGCACGGGCACCACCAGTCTGCAATGGCTCCCCGCTCACCAGCCCCACGGCTCCGTAGGCGTGATAGGCCTTCACCTCCAGTCGCTCATTCTGGCCCGGTACGGCATTCCTACCTGTGTAATCAATGGCAGCGTAGGCGGCGCCAACCTGCTCTCCCTGATCAGGCCCGACGGGTCAGCCCCGAATTCCTCGTACAACCGCCTCTACACCCGGATCCAAAAGGCAGGGGCCCTGGGAAACGTCAAAGCCATTGTCTGGAGACAGGGCGAAGCCGAAACCTGCAACTGGTACCCGGATATCCGCGACTACCCCGACAACTTCGCGAAACTATACCGGCAACTCTCGGGAGATTATCCGGGATTTACCCGTTTTTATAACATTCAGACAGGAATACAATATTGCAATCAACTGGAAGAAGCCGGGGAACTGCGAGAATACATGCGCGCCACGAAGTACCTTTTTGACCGGGTGGAAACTACGAATATGCATGCACTGCCCCTGTCAGATGATGTACATTACAGCATGGAGGGGTATAAGAAAGCCGCAGAAGAACTTTTGCCCCTGCTGGGTCGGGATCTCTACGGCGATAGCGACAGCTTGGAGGTGCATCCGCCCGATATTCAGAAAATCGTCATTACCCCCTCGCGTGACACCCTGATCCTGGTGTTTGAAGAAGACCAGAAGATGACCTATCCTGAATCTCTCGTAACCGATGGATTTACGTGGAAGATGGAAGACTACCTGTACGTGAATACCACTACCGCCTTTACCGACGATATTGTAGAAAAAGGATGGGCCGACAGAAACCGGGTGTATCTCAAATTAAAGTGGGGCATAAAGGAAGGTTATGTCACCTACCTGCCTTCTTACTCCCGCTTTAACCCGCCTGTGCAGGGCGTACACCTCACCAACAGCCGGGGCCTGAGGGCGATGTCGTTCTATCAAATGCCGGTACGGGACGCGCTTGAAAAACCTGAAATTATTTCAGGAGAGATCCGGGAAGATGCGCGTATCAAATTGGTATTCATGGAGCCGGGCCCCTACCTGCTGGAAAGGCGACTGGCCCATGAGCAGGCTTTCCGGTCCCTGGCGCCGGTTACCTCCGCCACGTACGAAGACACCCTCTCCTCCCCTTATTTCGGCACCGTAGAATACCGCCTTAAGCGGGTGTCAGAAGAGTCGGAATCGGCGTATAGCGACATCCTCCGGATCACAGGACCCGATCCGCTTTTAGGCGGGAGCCGGGAGATCCGCGAAAGCGTATACCCTAATCCTTTCGGGTCAGAGTCTGTCTTTCTGCAGTCTGGCGCACAAGTCAAAACCATCACCGCCATTTCCGGATCGGGGAAAAGGACGCCCTTGTCTTTTGAAAGGAACGGAGCAGAAAAATACCGGGTACACACGCAGAACCTTGCTTCCGGCACCTACCTGTTAAGAGTCAAGACCGAGGCGGAGGTACGCATACTGCGTGCCGTTAAGCTTTGATTACCGGAGATCTACCACCTCTACTTTCGGATATTTACTTTTATCAAACGTAAAAGCAGCATCTGTTACGGTCACATTGGGTTTAAAACCGGTAATGGTAAAGGTAGTTTCGCCTGATTTGTCGTGAATCGTCCAGGACTCCATTAACCGGTCGGTCTTGCCTACCACAAGCTCTATTCGGAGTACAGAAGAGCGGGTTTTCGGAGTCAATGTAATTGCATCGTATTTTTTACCCCCGCGGGTTACTTCGCCTTTATACGAAGAAGCGTACCCCTTCTTGTAGAGATTAAAAATATTGTTGGGTGAAATATCGCTTTCGTCGCCCTCACGATAAGCGGTAATATTCACTTCGTTTACATCGGGCATATACGTATACACGTCCTTCCCGTTGTTATACACTTCCTGGCCTCCGAACGTAAGTTTGTATTTTTTTCCTTTAGACAGCAGGCTGCCGCTGTATTTCTCCGCCCCACTCACGTTAAATGTGGCCGAATAAGAAGCAAAGGAAGAATATTTCCGGTTCACGGCTTCCAGTATTTCAGTGGCTTTCTGCCCCGGAGCCGGATATACGATACCGCATACCAGAAGAATTATAAATAGCTTTTTCATTTTGTATATATTTTAGCTGTTAGAAATTAGCCGCAGTGGCGGAGCACCTTATTCATCGGTCGGTTTTTGTGTCTAATATCTAACTGCTAATATCTAACTGCTCACGGCTATTTCATTTGTATAAGTTTGAGCTATGAGCTATGAGTTAGCTGGAGGCCGCTCAGCGGCGAACTGCTTACGATATTTAGACAGGAAATGTCGCCGGAGGTTTAGGTTCCCGTTTATTTTCTGATGTTCTTCAGGATCTCTTCCAGGTGTTCCATATCTTTTACCAGCACTTCCCGGGCTTTGGAGCCTTCGAATGGCCCCAGGATTCCGGCTCCCTCCAACTGATCTACAATACGGCCTGCCCGGTTATACCCGAGCTTCATTTTTCGCTGAATCAGGGAAGTACTTCCCTGCTGATGCAGCACCAGGAGGCGGGCGGCTTCTTCAAACAGGGCGTCCAGCTCTGACGGATCAAAATCCATGGCCTCGGGTTCGTCGTCTCCATAATATTCCGGAAGAATATAGGCCGAAGGGTAGGCGCGCTGCCCTCCGATAAATTCACAAATGCTCTCCACCTCAGGGGTATCTACAAACGGACACTGCAAACGAATCATCTCGGAGCCGGTAGAGAGCAGCATGTCTCCGTTACCCACCAGCTGTTCCGCGCCCCCCGTATCCATAATGGTCCGAGAGTCTACTTTGGCCGTCACCTTAAACGACAACCTCGCGGGGAAGTTGGCTTTGATCAGTCCCGTGATCACATTCACGGAAGGCCGTTGCGTAGCCACAATCAGGTGGATACCGATGGCCCGGGCCAGCTGGGCCAGGCGGGCAATGGGCTGTTCCACTTCTTTCCCGGCGGTCATCATCAGGTCAGCCAGCTCGTCAATCACCAGCACAATGTACGGGAGGTACTTATGCCCCTTCTCCGGGTTCAGTTTCCGCCGGATAAACTTGGCGTTATACTCCTTTACATTTCGTACACTGGCGTCTTTCAGCAGGTCATACCGCTGATCCATTTCAATACACAGGGAATTGAGGGTATTGATAACCTTTTTGGTGTCTGTAATAATGGCTTCCTCTGCGTTGGGCAGCATAGCCAGGAAATGACGCTCTATTTTGTTAAAGAGCGTAAGTTCTACTTTTTTGGGATCAACCAGTACAAATTTCACCTCCGAGGGGTGTTTTTTGTAGAGCAAGGAGGTAAGAATCACGTTCAGACCTACTGATTTCCCCTGTCCCGTAGCTCCTGCCATGAGCAGGTGAGGCATTTTGGCCAGGTCAGCCACAAATATTTCGTTCGAAATGGTTTTTCCTAAAATAACGGGCAGTTCAAAGCCGGCCTTCTGGAACTTTTCGGAAGCCATCACCGACTTCATGGAAACCATTTCCCGCTTTTTGTTAGGCACCTCTATACCAATGGTCCCTTTTCCCGGCATAGGCGCAATGATCCGTATGCCCAACGCGGAAAGGCTTAACGCGATATCGTCTTCAAGGTTCTTGATTTTGGAAATTCTCACCCCGGCATCCGGTACAATCTCATAAAGGGTAACGGTCGGCCCAATGGTGGCCTTGATAGACGAGATTCCAATGGAGAAATTATTAATCGTTTCTACAATCCTGTTCTTATTGGCTTCCAGCTCTTCCTGGGTTACCTGAGAACCCGTGTTGCTGTATTCCGCCAGCAGGTTCAGGGGCGGATACTGATAGGAAGACAAATCAAGTTTGGGATCGTATTCCCCGTACTCCGCCACCAGGTCGGCTTCGTGCAGGTCGGGTATTTCTACCGCTTTCACCGGCTCGGGCGCTTCTATGGTGAAGGCCACGTCTGGCCCTTTAAAGGGTTCTTTCGGCAGGCTGGCCGGCTCAAAACTTTGGGGTTCCGGCACCGCTTGTACCTCGGGCTTTTCCTCCTCATATTCCTCTTGCTCCTCCTCTTCTTGGTATGGCCGCACGGGCTTCCGTTTTTTGGGCAGGTAAGTACCCAATACGTAATCGTCTATCCGGGTAAATCCATGAAAAAAGATCATCCAGGCCACCAAAAGCAGCACAATAAGCAGCAAACTCCCGTAACCCATTAAAGCGTGAAGCAACTCATTGGCATGGAGGCCCACCCTTCCGGAAATCAGGGTGGTGTTCAGGTCAAATACATGCACAAAGTACCCCAGCAACAGGGAAAAAAAGAAAATATAAAAAAGCGAAGCCAGGATCACCCGGTAGAGATTCAACTTAAAAAGATCTTCATTAAATACCCAGCGAAAGCCCGTCAGGAAAAGCGGGATAATCACCAGGAAAGACGAAATACCGAACCACACATAAATAAACCAATGCGATATTTTGGCACCCAGCAGGCCCAGTATATTGTCGGTTTTGGTATCGGCTCTGGCGGCAAGATCACGAAGCGGACGCTGCACGATATCCTGGTCAGCTGCCCCGGTAAACAGGTATGACAGGAAAGAAACCAGCAAGAAAAAAGTAAAAAAAACCAGGAAAACACCCACCAGGAACTTCAGGCGGTTGTCTTGGCTAAAAAGCTTACCCTCACGTCTTGGGGGCTCCTTTTCGGCCTTTTTCTTGGGACGGAAAGTATTGGACATTATGGTCGATCGTTAATTATCAGGAAAGCGTACGATCGCAAAGTTAAAATAAAAACACCAACACCGCAAACAGGATCATCCAGTAAAAAGGCAAGGCAAAAACCAGAGACGCCAGATAGACCGAATCAAAAAAAACGGTGCCTTTGGTTTTGGCTCTCACTACCGTACCCAGAACCAAGTAAAGAGGAAAATTGAAAATAAACGCCAGATAGTACAAAACCGGCCTCCACGTGGTGAAAGAAAAATCACGGGTCACCGCCTGTTCCAGGCTATCTTTAAGCTGCTGGTTAAACCGAAGTACCTGGGCGCCCGTCACCTGGTGGTCATCAAAATCTTCCTTACGGATCGGTGCCTCAAAATTCAAGACAATCTTTTTCCCCGTACGCGAGAACTGGTCATAATTCAGGGCGGTGGGAATCACCGTTACGTCAATTCCTTCGTTCCAGGTTTGGAGAGCCAGACGTGCAGTTCCCTTTTTCAGGGGTAGCAGCTGGGTCTGGTTCTTGCATAATCCTTCACTAAAAATCAGCACCTGTCCTTTGTTCTTAAAAACCTCTGCGCATTTTTCGAAAGTCTCATCGTTCTTGTCCAGGTTTTCCTTTCCTTCCGAAATACGGTAAATGGGCATCATGTACAGTTTATGCAGGAGATCTCTCACCCACGAGCGTTTGAAGGCGTCACCCCTTGCCAGCGACCAGATCGGACGGTCTACGATACAATCGAGCAGGATAGCATCCAGGAAGGAATTGGGGTGAAAAGAAGCGAACATCACGGCCCGGTCGCGGGGGATATTTTCCATTCCACTGATCCTGATGTCCCGGATAAAAAATTTCAGGATGATCCCGACGTACACTTTCAAAAAACCGTAGAGCATTTCTAATTATTGGGTTACTGATCCAGAATATTGTCTTCCAGCGACGAATTCTTTTGATCTCCGTGGAGGATGTCAACCATCTCCCGGATATTGTATACACTTCTATTGTACTTATTGCTTAATACAATGATCACAAAGTCTTCCCTAAGGTCAAAAAACATGATCGTATTGTACCCTTTCCACCAACCGGTGTGGTAAATATAATCGGTTTGCTGCATTTTATTGACCCAAAGACGGAAACCGTAGCCGTAATTTCGGACACCCGGGTGTTCAAAACTCCTGGGCGTGTACATTTCACGGAGGTTTTCTTTCGACACTACCGTTCCGTTTTTCAGCACGTCATAATACTTCAGAAGGTCTGGAGCCGTAGAATAAATCCCTTTGTCGCCCATAATATCGTCGTAGTAATCCTTTTCCAGCTTACGCCCGTTCTGGTAGCCGAAAGTACGGTTCACATTTAGTAAGGGGTTGTCTGACGTACCGGCAAATGTATTTTCCATTCCGGCGGGCTTGAAGATATTTTCTTCCATATACCGGGCGAAAGAAAGGCCCGATACTTTTTCTATGATGGCCGCCAGGATGGCGTAATTGGTATTGTTATAGGCAAAATAATGATCAGGCTGATTCAGGATTCTCGGGGTGGGGTCGGCTTCCGTAAACCACCGCATTATCTGCTGGTTGGTCGGGTAAATCTTTTCTTTTCTTACCCGTCTGTCAAATTCGTATTGGTAGTAGGGCAAGCCCGACCGGTGAGAGAGAAGACTTCTGAGGGTAACTCCGGAGTAGGGAAAATCAGGGTAAAAATCCTGGATGGTATTATCGAGGCCCATTTTACCTTCCTGTACCAGCTTCATAATGGCCAGGGCAGTGAATGTTTTGGAAAGGGAAGCCAGCTGAAATTTGGAATCAAGGGTATTGGCTACTGTATCATGGGCGAAACCCGTGGCTTTTTCCAGCAAAACAATGCCCCTTTGGGCCACCAGTACCGTGCCGTTAAACCCGGTCTTTTTCAGGAAAGCTCCTTCCAGCTGCTTCGACTTTTCGTCTGCATTGATCTCTTTTCGTATTTTCTGGATTTCCCGCTCGGCGCTCCGCTTATCCTCCTTTGGTTTCTCTTCCGCTTTTTGATTTTGTACACAGGAAAAAAGTATCCCCCACAAAACCAAAACCATTCCTCCTCTCATGAATTACGCAGGCTTTTTAAATATACATGAAGCAGGAAGATTACAATAGAAGAAAACATGACACTGGACAGGATCTTCAGTGAGGTATTCAGGAAAAACGTAAATGTTCCGGCTTCCAGGAAAAATAAATAGGTATGATGAATAAAGGTCAGAATTACGATGTATCGGATAAACCGTTCTACCCCCATTCCTTCTACTGAAATAACGATTTCATTCTCCAGCCCACGGCTGGGAAAAAGTACTTTGAGTATAAAACCCCGGATAAAAGCGATCAGCACCACGGCTGACGCGTGCAACCCTGCGGTGTTATAAAACATATCTACCAGGATACCCGTCACAAAAGCAATCAGCAGCGCGGTGGAAGTGGGGGTGGTACTGGGCAGAAACAGGACAACCGAAATATACACAAAGCAAAAAGCTACATCAAAGAATACCAGGTTCCTCAGGATAAAAACCTGAAGTAAGGTATAGATAATGACGCTTGCCGCTATTCTCAGAATGGTTGGGGTGTTCACTTGATACCGGGGTTAGTTTCTGCTTCTTTCTGGCTTTCAATCAGTTTATTGGTCACTACATAGACATAAATCAGGCTGGAGAAATCGGTAGACAAACCGACATTGATGTGATGGAAAGCCTCAGAAGTGGTATTGGACACTTCACTTATGGTGCCGATCATCACATGGGGCGGAAAGATGGGGTTCTGCTGGGAGGTCACTACGCTGTCGCCCTTGGCCACCGGTTTAAAACGGTCTACCGTATTCAGTTTCACGTAATGCGGGCTGGCGCCGTCCCATTTGGCAATGCCCAGGGCCACCGTGCCGGCATCCCGGAGTTTCTGACTGATTACTTCGGCAGACACCATCTGGCGGGAATGCAGAATAGAGTATACCCGGGCGTAATTCTTATTGGCATACGCCACCTGACCTACTACCCCCTGGGGAGATATGACCCCCATCCCGGCCTTTACGCCGTCTTCCGTTCCTTTATCAATGGTAATGAAGTTGTCGGTGAGGTTATGCGTACTGCCCACTACTTTGGCTACGGTGAAGTCAAAACGGTAGGCCTGTACAGAATCCTGCTTATACCCGGGGATTCCCGGACTCATTTCCCGGAGATCTATCAACTGCTTGCGGAGCGCCGCGTTTTCATCGGCCAGGCGCTCATTCACTTTGCCGAGGTTGACAAACTCCGTGGCTTTTTGAGAAACCTCCAGCGACCGGGCTACCACGCTGTTGGTGGTATTGAAAAAGGACACGTCCCAGTACACATTATTCTTTGACATCAGATAAAAGGAGATAATCTGAAGTGCCAGAAACAGAAAGAAATGGCGGCTTTTGTATAATATTCCCAGTAACTGCGACATAACAATCTGTAAGGAAAAAGGCGAAAAGGTCTACTGTACCAATACGTTTTGGTACTTCTCAATATTCTTGAGTACCTCACCGGTTCCTCTCACTACGGCTTTTAACGGATCATCCGCCACGTGAATAGGCAGCTTGGTTTTGACTTCGAGACGGCGATCTAAGCCGTGAAGAAGCGCGCCGCCCCCGGTCAGGTAAATCCCGTTTTCATAAATATCGGCCGATAGTTCCGGTGGCGCCATCTCAAGGGCCCGCATAATGGCCTCTTCAATCTTGGAAATGGATTTATCAAGCGCGTACGCGATCTCACTGTACGTCACCTTAATTTCTTTGGGAATACCGGTCATCAGGTCTCTTCCCCGGATCTCGATATCGGAAGGCGGATTTTCAAGATCAGGAAGGGCCGCCCCCACCTGAATTTTTATAAATTCGGCAGAACGCTCCCCAATCAGGAGGTTGTGTTCTCTCCGCATATAATCCACAATGTCTTTGGTGAAAACGTCACCGGCAATCCGCGCCGACGATTCACACACGATACCGGACAACGCAATAACGGCAATTTCCGAAGTACCTCCCCCGATATCCACAATCATGGATCCGTTGGGTTGCTCAATATCAATGCCTATCCCGATAGCCGCCGCGATAGGTTCATGCACCATGTATACTTCTTTAGCACCCGCGTGTTCTGCCGAGTCTTTCACCGCTCTTTTTTCTACCTCGGTAATGCCGGACGGAATACAGATCACCATGCGGTGGGAAGGAGAAAAAAACATGTTTCTACCCGTGGGGATCATTTTGATCAACCCCCTGATCATCAATTCTGCCGCGGTAAAGTCGGCAATCACCCCGTCTTTCAGCGGACGAATGGTTTTGATATTCTCATTCGTTTTTTCATGCATCTGCATGGCCTTGTGCCCTATGGCCAGCACTTTCCCGCTGACCTTATCCATCGCGATGATGGAAGGCTCATCTACTACAATCTGGTCTTTATATATAATCAGGGTATTGGCAGTACCCAAATCTATGGCTATGTCGCTGGTGAGAAAATTGAATAATCCGGCCATTTAAGCTCTTTTATTTATACTTTTTACAATTAAAGATGCAAAGTTAAAT
>JBEBRS010000021.1:0-24405 GCA_040394705.1 Leadbetterella byssophila | reverse complement strand
TTTTGATATGGGCTAATTCCTTTTCGTAAATGATTTTGCGTTTTCTGAATTGGGAAAAAAAATATATCATCCCTACAATGAATACAGCGAGGATGAGGTTAATCAGGATTATAAAAGTGATTATTTCTCTTTCACCGCCCATATAAAGCTAATCAGAAAACAAGTGTACATGATAAAGTTAAATAGTAGTGTTACGTTAAAGTAGATAGTAAATACTTTAGGGTAATTGATCACAAGGTAGTTAAAAATTCCAAAAAATGGCAAACATCCTAACCAGAAGATCAAAAGCCCAAGTGAAACCCAAAACATCCGCTCTTTGTAAAAGAACAAAATCCGGTCAGTTTTACTTAACTGATAAAAGTAACGCAAAATATGGGCAAGCATTAGAATATTTGCCACCATATACGAGGAGCTGTTGAAATAATATCCATCTAAACTCACCAATCTAAAGCACTCTATGATAACGGAGACTAGAAATACTACAATGCCGATGTAATAAAGTCTATTGTTACTCAGAATGTTTCGGTTGATGAGCCAGCAATAATATATAACCTGAAAGGGAATAACAAAAAGCTGGTAATAATAGAAGTTTAGTTTTGGGAATTTTTCTGAAAGCGAATAGCTAATAAGAAGCCCTCCGCCATCTAATAGCCCTACAATGACCAGAAATGGAGGAAAAGTAGTCCAATAGTTTTTGGGTTGCTTCTTAGTATAAAGCAACCCAAAAACTCCTATTAGAATGATATAAGTAAAGAAGTAACTTCTTAAAAATAACACTATTAATTAGTCGTTATGGTACGGTGGTTGAATGTTTGCGAAGTCCGCTATCGGAGAATCTTCGTCATAATCAATCGTCTTGAAGGTAGAGAGATCGTTTTTGTAATGGTCAGACAGCGACTTAATCTTTTTAGACCGGCCATTGGCAATCTCCAGGTAGTTTTTCTTGGGGTTAAACTCAAACCTCTTGCCGTTTTGTATAATAGTAGGTACAAAGAATATGGTTTGTTTTCCGGCTTTGTTCGCCTCTCCTCCCAGTAGCTCCAGCTGAGGGAATTGCTTCAGCAGGTCGGTAGTAGGGTACTGGCCGAAATGCACGTTCACCCCGAGGTCTTCCGATTTGACATTCATACCGGAAGCTTTGGCGTAGTACTCAATATACCAGATCAGGTTTTTCAATTCTTCCAGGGTATAATAAAGCGATTCGGTGTCTTCAATATTCAGGCTTTTACGAATGGCCGGAAGGTGATTGGCCATATAATTGCGTTTCAGGATCATGGCCTGGGCAATAGACATGGACTTGAACCCTTTGGTGTTGGCGTAATCAAGTACCAGCTGGGTTCCTCTCAGGTTAGAGGTAGTGCCGGGGGCTTCGTTCGGGGCGTCTGCCTGAGAACAACCTTTCATCACTAGCATAGCGAGTATGCTTATCGTGATCAGATTGGAAAAAATAAGTAGTTTCTTCATGGTAATCAATGAATTAGTAAATAGGAGAAATTTTAAAATGCAAATTACGCAGTTTTTTTGACTATATCCGCGCCGAATTTTGTACTGTCGAACAGGTGTTTATTTAACTTGCTTATAATCAATATTATTATAGCAAAAATAGGGTGTTTTCACGGTGCAAGTCGCGTGAAAACACCCGGTAGAGGGAGGGTGTTTTCACGGTGTTTGAAAAAGGGAGTATGCCATGTTCAAATCTGCCGTTTCCGGAAGATTTTTTTCAGGAGCCAGAGGACAAAAAATAAGGTAAAGAAACCCATAATAACGGGCAACCAAACGGCCAGTAAAGAAAGCAGGGAGGAAAGAAAATTTTCTATGGTACTGAAGATGCCGTTTCCTGCGCCTGCCGTAAATTTAGTAGAGCCTAAACGGAGCAGGGAGGTGCCGGCCTGTACGGTACCGGCTACGCCGCCGCCTGCCACCAGGGCCAAGCCCCATTGGATCACCGGGTCGTTCATTTCCAGGAACTGGGAAGTAAGCAGGGTGCCGGCCAGTACGGAGGCGGGCATAGCCAGGGTATCGAGCAAATTATCTACAAAGGGGATATAATACGCGCAGGTTTCGGCTATGGTGGCTACCACCAGGATAATCGTAGCGGAGTCGGAGGCCATCCAGGCAAAGTCGCCCGCCAGGCTCACCCAACCCATTTTGGCGGCCAGGTTGGAGACGAGGAGGGGGATAAAAATCCGGAAGCCGGATCCGGCGCTGAGGCCGATACCTAAGAGTAATCCCGGAATCCAGCTTTCCATGGTTATAAAATATTCGAGGTTTGTTCTTTGATCTTCTCCAGTTCATCTTTCATTTGCACTACCTGGCGCTGGATTTCCGCGTCGTTGGCTTTCGAACCGATGGTGTTGATTTCCCGGCCTATTTCCTGGGCGATAAAGTTCAGTTTTTTACCGTTGGAGTTGCCGTCCAGCTCTTTGATGAAGTACTCCAAATGGGCCTTCAGGCGGACCTTCTCTTCGGAAATATCAAATTTTTCGATGTAGTAGATGAGTTCCTGTTCAAAGCGGTTTTTGTCGAAATTCTCCGAGTTCACATAATCACCGATCGCCTTGGAAATTTTTTCCCGGATATTGACAATCCTCCGGTTATCCTGGGCGCTGATCTCCGCCAGTAACGCGCCGATGGTTTCAATATATTCGACAAATTTGATTTTGGTACCCTGGCCTTCCCGGATCCGGAACTCCCGGCATTTGGCAATCCCTTCTTTGATGACTTCCAAAACTTCATTCCAGGCAGCTTCTGCTTCCTCTGCGTCCTGGATACCGTTATTAAAGGCATTGGGCATCATGGTGGCCATGCGCAGTACATCCGTGGGGCTTGCTTCAAATTCAAGTTCGGCCGCGGTTTGCATGAGGTCGCGGTAGTAGGCTTTGACCAGGGGGCGGTTAACCAGCGTGGAAACGATGGCGTCTTCCCGCGGGATCAGCGTAAGGGTAATGTCGATTTTCCCCCTTTCCAGTTCTTTTTGCAGGAGATTCCGGATATCGATCTCCCGTGAAGAAAGACTTTTGGGGAGGCGGCAGTAAATGTCCGTGAATTTCGAATTCAGGGTTTTTATCTCTACAGACAGGGTGTGTTTGGGGGTCTCTTTCTGAACAGACCCAAAGCCGGTCATTGATTGCAACATAAAAAAGTCGGTATTGTTTTCCGTAAATCTAAGGATAAAAACATTTGCTGCCGCCAGACAAGGCAAAAATGTGTAATTTTGCAGCCTAACAGAATTTTATATGAATATCGAAAATATACTGGCGGAAGAAGTGGCCAAGGCGGTGAAAAACGTTTTTGGTGTGGAAGGAAGGGCAACGCTTCTTCCTACCCGCCGGGAGTTTGAAGGGAATTATACCTATGTGTTTTTCGGACTCGTGAAGAGCCTGAAGAAGGCGCCTGCCGAGATCGGAGCGGCCCTGGGGGAATATCTGCTCAGCCACTCCGCTATAGTGAGCCGGTATAATGTGGTGCAGGGATTTTTGAACCTGAAGCTGTCAGACAGTGTCTGGATCGATGTATTCCGCAAGTTGAAAAGCGGTGAGCAGCGGGCGCCCAGGAACCGGAAAGTGCTGGTGGAATATTCGTCTCCCAATACCAATAAACCTCTGCACCTGGGCCATCTCCGAAATAACTTTCTCGGATATTCCGTATCGGAGATCCTGAAAGCGGCGGGGTACGAGGTCTCGCGGGTATGCCTGGTGAATGACCGGGGTATTCATATCTGTAAGTCCATGGTGGCCTACCGGCATTTCGGGAACGGGGAAACGCCGGAGTCGGCCGGCCTGAAAGGCGATCACCTGGTGGGCAAATACTACGTGGAATTTGATAAGGCATATAAAGCCCAGGTAAATGAGCTGATGGGCGGAGGGATGCCCGAAGAAGAAGCGAAGAAAGCAGCACCGTTTATGGTGGAGGCCCAGGAAATGCTGGTGCAATGGGAGCAGAATGAACCCGAAATCATGGCTTTGTGGAAGAAGCTGAACGGATGGGTGTACGAAGGGTTTAACACTACGTATAAGAAAATTGGGGTAGATTTTGATAAAACCTACTACGAATCCGATACCTATCTGCTGGGCAAGGATATTGTGGAAGAAGGCCTTCAGAAGGGGGTGTTTTATAAAAAGGAAGACCAAAGTGTATGGATAGATCTGACGGATCAGGGTTTGGATCACAAGCTGGTGCTGCGTGGCGACGGCACTTCGGTGTACATTACCCAGGACCTGGGTACCACCGACCTGAAATTTGAAGACTTCAGCTGCGATAAGTCGATTTGGGTGGTGGGTAACGAGCAGGATTACCACTTCAAGGTGCTGTTTGCCATTCTGGAGAAGCTGGGGCGTAGTTATGCGGAAGGGTGTTATCATCTTTCCTACGGCATGGTGGATTTGCCTTCCGGCAAGATGAAGTCGAGGGAAGGAACGGTAGTAGATGCCGATGAGCTGGTGGAAGAGATGATTGCTACTTCAAAAGCCATTACGGAAGAAAAGGGAAAGACGGAAGGGTTTTCGGAGGAGCAGCTGGAAGCCCTTTACCGTATGGTGGCGCTGGGCGCTTTGAAGTATTATCTTCTGAAGGTGGAGCCCAAAAAGCGTATGCTTTTTAACCCGGCGGAGTCTATCGACTTCCAGGGGAACACCGGTCCGTTTATCCAATATACCCATGCCCGTATCCGGTCTATCCTGCGGAAATCCGGGTTAGACGGTTTCCCGGTTCCGCAAGGACTGGAGGAACTCCAGACGGAAGAGGTTGACCTGGTTTTCCTGTTGAAAGATTATGGGAAGGTGGTAGAGGCCGCGGCGGCGGAATACTCGCCTGCGCTGATTGCGAATTATGTGTTTGATCTGGCCAAAACTTTCAACGTTTTTTACACTCAGCATTCGGTGTTGAATGAGGCGTCTGAAGCATCAAGATTATTCCGGCTTGCCCTGATTGAGCAAGTAGCAGATACCATCCGAAATGGTATGGGGCTGCTGGGCATAGAGGTGCCGGAAAAGATGTGAGGTAAACGGAAAATTGTGGTAAGCCGAGTTCCGCCAGTAGCGACTCCGCTTCGGCCTAACAAAGGCTCCGTCCGGACCTTAGGTGGAATTAACGAATGCGTTTATTTTGCCTAAGGATCGCGTTGATTTTCTCCTCCGTCTCTCCGGTAATGAGACGGATAAGCGGTATTTCTACACCGTTATCGAAGGCATTCAGAACGGTTGTTTGCAGGGATTGGGCAATACCTTGCTCAATCCCTTCCTTCTTCCCCAGTTGTCTTCCTTCCAGGATAAGTTGATCGTATATGGTCATCACTTTATTACTCATTGTATCCGGTAATATCTTTACGGCATCGGCTAACTCTTTCTTTTGAAAGCGTACACCCTCAACCATGTAAACAAAAATAGCATCCGTGGCGTTCGATTCCAAATACGGACTTAGGTTTTCAAGAATGGCGTGAATGTGTGTAGCTAGCCCTGCCGGGTCAAAACTCTATTTCTGTAGCATCATTGAATATGCAGCATCTTGACCATTAATAAAAGAAGATATACGACACCACGATGGCCGTCACCACGCCCGCGAAATCGGCTAGCAGCCCCGCCCAAAGTGTATAACGGGTGTTTTTGATACTAACGCTGCCAAAATATAGTGCCAGAATATAGAGGATGGTATCTGAACAGGCCTGGAAGACGCAGGAGAGCCTTCCTACAAACGAATCTACGCCGTACTCTTTCATGGCTTCGATCATCATGGCACGCGATCCGCTGCCGCTCAGGGGGTGCATGAGCGCGGTGGGCAGGGCGTGGGTGAATTCCGTATTAAGCCCGGTAAAACTGAATATCCATTTAAAGAAATCCACGATATAATTAAGGGTGCCGGAAGCCCGGAATACGCTAATGGCCACCAGCATTCCCACCAGGTAAGGCATGACTTTCACAGAAGTCTCAAAGCCCGCTTTGGCCCCCTCCACAAACTTGGGAAAGACATCCACCTTTTTGTAGAAAGCGGCACCCGCGAAACCCGCCACAAAGAGGAAAAGGATAAGGTTGCTGACAATGCCCGAGGTAGTTTCAATTTCCTCCTTGCTTAAACGGGAGAAATACCAGAGAATAAACCCTACAAAAGCGGTGAGACCCACCAGCCAGGAAAATAACACCCGGTCAAAGAAATTGATCCGCTGTTTGATCCCCACAAAAAGTAAACCGGTGAGGGTGGCCACATATACTGAAATCAAAGCGGGAATGAAGATATCTGAAGGGTCGGCAGCTTCATAGATGGCCCTTTGGGCCATGATGGAGATGGGGATGAGTACGGGGCCTGCGCTGTGCAAAACCATGAACATGATCTGGGCGTTACTGGCGGTATCGGGTTTGGTATTCAGCTCCTGAAGGCTTTGCATGGCTTTTAGTCCGAAGGGCGTGGCCGCGTTATCAAGTCCCAGCATATTGGCCGAGAAATTCATGATCATTTGTCCGTTGGCCGGGTGATCTTTGGGTACTTCGGGGAAGAGGCGGCTGAAAAAAGGAGAGATCACGCGGGCGAGTAGGCGGATGATACCGGCTTCTTCGCCGAGCTTCAAGACCCCCATAAAGAAGGTCATCACTCCTGCGAGGGGCAGGGCGATGGTCATCACGGCCATTTCTGCCGAACTGAACATGCCGTCTACGATCTGTTTAAAAATGAGCGTATCGCCGAGGAATATCCATTTGAACAGCGCCACCACCAGCGCAATCAGAAAGAAAGCTACCCAAATATAGTTTAAGGCCATGCAAAGAATAAATTTTCGTAAATATAGACACATTAAGCCTTTGAATTTGTTATTTTTAAACTTTCATTTTCCTGTTTTGAATGATTTTATCTCTCCGCTATCTGCTTTTTTGTGTGATCGTCCTGGTGGTGGGGTGTAGAGAAATCAAGCGGTATGACCTGCCCCGGGCCCTGACGCCCGCGGAAATCAATGCATATTTTCCAAAGAGTGAACCGCTGGAAATCAGTAGGTTGGAGCAATCTATACAAGACCACGGACTGCTGGATCTCCAGTCTTTGGATGAAGAAATCAGGGTAGAGTTGAAATACAGTTCCCGGGATAATTTCGTAGAAACCGACCTTTACGGTACGCTGGAGCTGGCGTATCTTCAGCCCGAGGTGGCCCTGGCCCTGGCAGAGGCCAGTCGCCTGTTGAGGCGCGATAACCCGTACCTGCGTTTGCTGATTTACGATGCGGTCCGGCCCCTGCGTGTGCAGCAGGTTTTATGGCAAAAACTGGATAGTTTACCGGTAGAAGAGCGCAGGAAATATGTGACGGACCCCGAAGAAGTTTCCCTGCACAATTACGGATGTGCGGTAGACCTCACCCTGTTTGATCTTGAAACCGGCCGCCCCCTGGATATGGGTACTCCCTTCGATTACTTCGAAGAACTGGCCTACCCGAAACTGGAACGCCGCATGCTGAACGAAGGAAGGCTGAGTCTGAGACAGTTGAATAACCGTATCCTGCTGAGATCCCTGATGCGCGACGTAGGGTTTACCCCCATTACCACCGAGTGGTGGCATTTTAACTTTCATTCCCGCAAAACCGCGGCAACGAAATATCCTGTTATTGAATAAAAGCGGGTTGACTGCGTTATAAATGGGACAAAATGATATACGCCTATTTAGAAATTTCAGGTATATAGTATATTTGCGGATTAAAAAAATCCAGGGGTGTTAGACAGCATAGAAAAAATACAGGCCGCCGCGGAAGAATTTCAGAAGTCGGCCGGTGGAAATGCAGAACAGTTCAGGTTAACCTTTTTGAGTAAAAAGGGGAAATTAAGCGGATTGTTTGAAGATTTTAAAAAGGTAAACGCGGAACAAAAAAGGGCCGTAGGGCAGCAACTGAATGTTCTGAAAAATAAGCTGGAGGAGATATACGCTTCTCTGCAAGGCAGTACTTCGTCTTCGGAGACAGGAAAGGATTCTGCAGAAGACCTTACCCTGCCTGTGATCCCCGACCGCCAGGGGAGTCTTCACCCTTTGAGCATTGTCAGACGCCGGATTGTGGAGATCTTTTCCCGTATGGGTTTTAACGCTGAAGACGGCCCCGAGATCGAGTACGACTGGTACAACTTTTCCGCCCTTAATTTTGCCGAAAATCACCCTGCACGGGAAATGCAGGATACTTTCTTTGTGGAAAAGGCAGACGCCACCCGCGATGACCTCCTGCTGAGAACGCATACCTCCAATGTGCAGATTCGGCTAATGGACCGGAAAAAGCCCCCGGTACGTTCTATCATGGCGGGCCGGGTGTACCGCAATGAAGCCATTTCGGCCCGGGCGCACTGCCAGTTTCACCAGGTGGAGGGCCTGTATATCGATAAAAACGTATCCTTCAAAGATCTGAAAGACACGCTACTGCACTTTTCAAAGGAAATGTTCGGCAAAGACACGCAGATTCGTCTTCGCCCTTCGTATTTTCCGTTTACAGAACCCAGCGCTGAAATTGATGTCACCTGCTTTATCTGCGGGGGCGGGGGGTGCAATATCTGCAAGCATTCGGGCTGGGTGGAAATCGCGGGGTCAGGTATGGTAGATCCCCAGGTACTCGCGAACTGCGGTATCGATCCCGAAGAATACACGGGCTTTGCCTTTGGAATGGGGATAGAACGTATTACCATGCTCAAATATGGCATTAATGACCTGCGCTTGTTTTTTGAAAACGATCAGCGATTTTTGAAACAGTTTGTTGGAGTATAATCACGGAGCTTTATGACATATAAAAGACTAATATCCATTTCTTTTTTCGTATTTTTTCCTGCGTGGTGTATGGCGCAGATCGAGGTTAAGTTTCCGGTGGAGAGAATGGTCTTCCAAAGGAATAATGCCAATCTGGGATATGTAAATGTGTACGGCAATGTCTCCCAGGATTGTGACCGGGTGGAAGCCAGGCTGGTGGCGCGTACTTCCGGACAAGGCGTCACTACCTCGTGGCAGGTGATTGACTCGAACGTGAGCGGACAGGCCTTTTCGGGTAAAATTCAGAATGCCGGCGGATGGTACCGTTTGGACGTGAGGGGGATAAAAAATGAAACGGAACTATTCTCTGCCTCAATAGACCGGGTCGGCATCGGTGAAGTATTTTTGATCGCCGGGCAGTCGAACGCCCAGGGCTATGGACGAGCGCCCAACGCGCGGGGAGCCAGTGACGACCGGGTGAACGGATATGCTCCCAATTATTTTGACACGTACGTGACGGACCAGTACCAAAACTTCCCCGATTACCTGAGCAACCTTTCTTTCCGGAAAGTGGAAGCGGCGTACGGGATAGGCCCCACCGGGCATACCCCGTATTGCTACGGAGAGCTGGGGGATATGCTGGTGAGCCGTCTGAACGTACCCGTTCTTTTCTTTAATGCCGCATTTACCGGAACCTCCTCTACCAACTGGAGGCAGTCGGCCGAGGGGATTCCCACCTATAATGAAACGTATGGCACAGAGCTCCTGCACGGAGGGCCTTACCGCGGGTTCCGCATTACGCTGCAAAGTATCAATACCCTGACCGGTTTTCGTTCCGTGCTGTGGCACCAGGGCGAATACGACCGCTTTACGAATAGCAGCGCCGGTCTTTCGGCGAGCGAGTATTTTAATAACCTTTATTACATTATTCAGAAGTCGAGAAACGATATCGGTGCCCAGATTCCCTGGGTGGTGTCGCGGGCATCCCGCTATCAGGGTACGGTAGATAACCGGGTGATTGACGGCCAGAATATGGTGATCAATACGGTTCCTAACGTGTGGGCCGGGCCTTCTACAGACGGAATACAGGAAAACCGCTACGACGGAGGGCATTTCCAGAATGCAACCGGAAACATGGGCCTTACCCAGTTGGCCACGGCCTGGAACGGGGCGCTGACGGATGCTTTCTTTACTTCCTCCGCACCCATCCTGGCCAAAGATGTGCTGACCCTGGGCCACTACTGTATCGGAAACGGCACCGTCATGATCGGACCTGCAAATTACTATTCGGAATATTATTGGACGAACGCCGGAGGAAGTGTGGTTTCCCGTGAAAGGGAGGTCATTTCCGGAGCCGGTACCTACCAGCTGACCGTGCGCGATGCCACCGGCAATATTTACCGCTCAAACAGCCTGAATATCGGCGATATTTTTCTGAAAACCGTTCCGGTAGTGAGCACTCCGGAGGGCCTGGTAGGATGTGAAGGGAAACCTCTGCGCCTTGAAGTTGCGCCGTCGAAATACAATGTAGAGTGGAGTACCGGATTGGTGGCCAATGCACTTCATGTGAATAACGGGGGCGGCTATTCGGCACGGTACAAATCCGATCAGAATTGCTATTCGGCCAGTTCTCAGAGTTACAATGTGAGTTTTATTCCTCCTCCGGCACAACCCCAGCTGATGTTTTTGGATGGAGGCGGGTATAAGTGTGACGGAGAGACCGTCACCGTGGCCATCACCAATGTGCAGGGAGCAGATGTGGTCTGGAATACCGGTTCTACCGCTAACCAGGTGACCCTAAGTGATAACTCTTACGGATTTGTCAGCGCCACCTTATATAGCCTGCCCAATTGCCCCAGCCCGGCATCCAGTCAATTGAGCTACCAATTCTACGCCAATCCGGATAAACCCGTACTAAGTCATAACGGTCCTTTCTACCTTAAAGCAGAGTCTGTAGACACGGAAGTGAATTACGCATGGAGCCTGAACGGTACGGATATTGACGGAGAGAGTAACTCCATTCTCCATATCGGACAGGCGGGAACATACCAGGCGCAGGGACTTCACAGTTATACTACGCCTGCCGGTATGCTGACTTGCGTATCTTTGGTATCTGATGAATTCCCGGTGGCTGAAAATACGAACCTGTCAGGGTTCAGTATCTATCCGAATCCGGTTTCTACCGGCACCATACGGGTGACATCCAACGGGGAGCGGGAGAACGTAGATCTTTTGGTAGTGGATCAGTTGGGTCGTGAAATTTACAAGACGCACTTTGACCGCATTTCTTATCCTCAGACACTTGATCTTACCTCAAAAGGCCTTAGGGGGAAATATTTTGTGGTACTGCGGTACGAAGCTCAGTCCAAGGCTTTCCCTATGGTCTTTGTGAAGTAATCCCAAAGGAAGATGCCTGCGGAGACACTCACGTTAAATGAATGTTTGGTGCCAAACTGGGGGATTTCGATGACCTCGTCTGCTTCACGGAGGAGGTCGTCGTGCACACCGAAGACTTCATTGCCCACGATCAGGGCGTAGCGGGCTTCCGGCAAGGGTTCAAAGTGGGTGAGCGACACACTCCGGTCGGCCTGTTCCAGGGCCAGGATCCGGTATCCTTCCTCCTTGAGGCCGGCGATCAGGGTTTCCGCATCTTTATGGTAAGACCAGTCGACCGACTCCGTAGCGCCTAGGGCGGTTTTTTCAATTTCACGGTGAGGCGGAGTAGAGGTGATGCCGCAGAGGTAAATCTGTTCCAGCCGGAAGCAGTCGGCCGTACGGAAAATAGCGCCTACATTGGCCATGCTGCGGATGTCGTCAAGTACCAGGCTGAGCGGCAGTTTTCTTTTTTCTTTAAATTCCTGTACTGAAATGCGGTTCAGTTCTTCCATGGATAATTTTTTCATCGCCTACTGCTTTTAAACCCCAAAGGGGCTAAACTTTTATTGCCGAATAAAGGTTTTATGATTATACTTACCGATGTGCAAAGGTCGCAAACTTTTGGGAAGAAACGACGTAAACTTAGAGGATTGCGGTAACTTTGCGATAATTAATCAGGGTTATGAAACTGGATCGTATAGAAGAGGCCATAGAAGATATTAAAAATGGCCGTATTATCATTGTAGTAGATGACGAAGACCGTGAAAATGAAGGTGATTTTATCTGTGCCGCAGAGAAGATAACCCCTGAAATGGTCAATTTTATGATTCGGGAAGGGCGGGGACTGATGTGCGCGCCGCTCACCACCGAGCGCTGCCGGGAGCTGGAACTCGCGCCCATGGTAAACCGGAATACGGCGGAGTACGAGACCGCGTTTACGGTTTCAGTAGATTTGCTGGGCCACGGTTGTACTACCGGTATTTCGGCTTCTGACCGGGCAAAGACCTTGCTGGCCCTGGTCAATAAAGAAACGGTTCCTTCAGACCTGGGTCGTCCGGGCCATATTTTTCCCCTGATGGCCAGGGAGGGTGGCGTACTGCGCCGGGCCGGTCATACCGAAGCGGCGGTAGATTTCGCCCGGCTGGCCGGTCTGGAATCTGCGGGCGTGCTGATCGAGATTCTGAACGAAGACGGAACCATGGCCCGTTTACCGGAATGCCGGGTACTGGCCGATAAGTTCGGACTGAAGTTGGTGTCTATCCAGGACCTGATTGCTTACCGCTTGAAGAATGAAAGCCTGATTACCAGGGAAATCGGTGTGGAAATGCCTACCGAATGGGGCAATTTTGAAATGATTGCTTTCCGGCAAAAAGACAATAACCAGCTTCACCTTGCGCTGATCAAAGGCAGCTGGGAGAAAGACGAACCTGTGCTGGTGCGTGTGCATTCTTCCTGCGTGACGGGCGATATTTTTGGCTCCTGCCGGTGTGACTGCGGTTCACAACTACACGCGGCCATGAAAATGGTGGAAAAGGAAGGCAAAGGCGTGATTGTGTACATGAACCAGGAAGGAAGAGGGATAGGCTTGCTGAATAAACTCAAAGCCTACAAACTGCAGGAGCAAGGTAGAGATACTGTGGAGGCCAACCTGGAACTCGGTTTTCAGGCCGACCAGCGCGATTACGGGGTAGGGGCTCAGATTCTCCGGGATCTCGGGGTGACCCAATTGCGCCTGATTTCCAATAATCCTAAAAAGAGAGCGGGATTAATTGGTTACGGACTGGAGATTGTGGAGAATGTGCCTATAGAAATTGCGTCTAACCCGCACAATGAATTTTACCTTTCTACCAAACGGGATAAACTGGGGCATACGATTATGTCATAAAAAAAACACACAATCTGCAACCCGAGATTGTGTGTATGACTATACTTCATCAACAAACTAAAAAACAATAACTCTTATGATAGAAAAATAGCATGAATCCCGATTCATGCTATTTTTGTGTGCTGTAGGAGGGGGAGTCGAACCGCCCACGATGCAGTTAGCCATAGTGCAAATTTGGTGGTCAACCCCAGTCGAGACTAAACCGTTCGGCTTACACTAAGTTTATCCTGTAATCATCACCCCCGAGACAGGAGGGCACGGCTGCCAATTTCGTCATCCTACAGTATTGTTCGCCTGAAGCGCCGTTTGAATTACATTACAAAGGTAGCAGATTGTTTTTATTGTTAAAAATTTTATCAAGAAAAAATTATTATTTAATATTTTCTATAGAACATGTTTGTTTTTACAGAATAATATTTAATTTCGGGCTGGAATAAAAACTAATCGCTAAATACAATGAAAGAAAACATTGATGAAACCGATTATAAGATCCTCCGGATACTTTTGGAAGACGCTAAATTGTCTTACCAGGAGATCGGAGAGAAGGTAAATCTTTCTCAGGGGGCGGTACATGCCCGGGTAAAAAAGATGGAAAATTCCGGAATTATTGTGGGAAGCAGCATAAAGATTGATGTAAAGCGTCTCGGTTGGGATATTTCCGCTTTTTTAGGTATATTTCTGGAAAAACCGGAACTGTACGACCATGCCAAGCAGGAGCTGATGCAGATTCCGGAAGTGGTGAGCATTAATTATACTACAGGAAATTATAGTATGTTTGTGAAACTGGTTTGCCGCGATACCACCCACCTTCGGGATGTGCTGGCGGAGCGGATCCAGAAGCTGCCCGGAATTCAGCGTACGGAAACCATCATTTCCCTGGACGAGTCGCTTAACCGCTCAGCACCGTTAATTTAATATAGCTCACAGCTCAAAATCTATATACATGAGAGTCTTGTTTTTGACTTTACTGATCAGTGCGTCTGTGTCCGCCCAGGAACCGGTATTGAAAATGGTGCAGGCACCGGCCGGGGAAACGCTGGACAAAACCATCCTGGAGGTGGCCGGGCAATTCCTGGGCAAGCCCTATGTAGGGGCTACGCTGGAAAAAACACCGGAAGCCCTGGTGGTGAACCTGGAGGAGTTCGATTGCTTTACCCTGGTAGAAAATGTGCTGGCCATTTCCCTCACCCGGCATAGCCCGGAACCGGGGGTGGATACCTACCGCGAGTATCTTCAGCTCTTGCGTTACCGCAACGGGGTAATCGACGGCTACGGTTCCCGCATGCATTATTTTATAGACTGGGCGCGGCAGGCGGAAGATAACGGCTTGCTGATCAATGTGACGGAAGAAGTAGGGGAGGTGCAGGAAAAATCCATCGGATTTATGTCGGCTAACCGGAAATTATATCCGGCCCTCGCCACCGATGACCGGGCGCTGAAAGCCATAGCGGAAGCGGAAAGCGCCCTGAATGAAGATCCTTTTTATTTCGTACCGAAAACCCGGTACCAAGCCGTGCAAGACCAGATCAGGGAGGGTGATATCATCGCCTTTACCTCCGTGGTGAAGGGCCTCGACGTGAACCATGAAGGGTTTGCGGTAAGAAAAGACGGGAAACTTCACCTGCTGCACGCTTCCCTGGAAGAAAAGAAAGTGATCGTTTCCAAAGAAACATTGCACCAATACCTCGACAGGATCAAAAAACACTCCGGTATCATGATCTTCAGACCGGTAAGGTAAATTTATTTATGAGATACAAAAAGATGAACAGCGGGGTATTCGCCCGCAACCGGGCGTGTTACCTGGAACAGATGCCGGAAGGATCGGTGTCGGTCTTCGCGGGAAACGATGCTCTCCCGTCCAATGCAGACGGTACCTTTGGCTTTATACAAAACAGTACGTTTTTTTACCTGACAGGAATAGACCAGGAAGACAGTTACCTGATCCTGGTAAAAGGCGGCGGAGAATGGCTCTTTACAAAGGAAACTTCGGAGAAAATCAGGGTGTGGGACGGCGACAAGCTAACTCAGGAAGAAGCGCGGGAAGTTTCGGGCGTGCAAGATGTACAGTGGCTTGAAGCGTTCTGGAAGGTGTTGGACGAGCAGGTCAAAGAGAAACCCGAAGTGTGGTTTCACCGGGACACCACTCAGCTCGACCGCTTCCGGTCGTTTCGCTCCAAGGAAAAGTGGGTGGTCGACCGTTTCTCGGAGAAATACCCCCTGGTAGACGTCAGAAACCCGGAAAAAATCATCGCTCAGCTTCGGCTTTTCAAAACCGAAAGTGAGCTGGATTACCTGAGAAAAGCCATTGATATTACCCACAAAGGACTAACGCGCGCGGCCCGTTTCCTGGAACCGGGAAGATACGAATACGAGGTAGAAGCCGAAATTACCCACGAATTCATGATGAACCGCTCCCGTTTTCACGCGTTTATGCCCATTGTGGCTTCCGGCGCCAACAGCTGTATACTGCATTACGTGGATAATCATGGGCAGTGTCAGGACGGCGACCTCCTGCTGATTGATTTTGGGGCGGAATATGGCAATTATAAGGCCGATATGACCCGCGTTCTGCCGGTAAACGGTAAATTTACCGACCGGCAGGCCGAAGTGTACAGTTCGGTGCTGCACGTGATGAAGACCCTGAAAGGGCTGATGGTGACAGGAAATACGGTGGGTGACCTGAAGAAAGAAGCCCTGGATCTCGTAGGAAAGGAAATCGTGAAGCTGGGGTTGGTGAGCGCAGGAGATTTAAAAAGCGACCCCAAAATTGTACAGCAATACCTGCCTCACGGGGTGTCGCATTCCCTGGGCATAGACGTACACGATGTGGGCGATAAAAAGACCCCTTTTGCCCCCGGAATGGTACTGACCCTCGAACCGGGCATTTATATCCGGGAAGAAGCCATTGGCATTCGCCTGGAAAACGATATCCTGATTACGGAATCAGGGAATATCGACCTGATGGCCCACGTGCCTTTGGAGATCGAAGAGATAGAAGGGATGATGAGATGTTAGATGTTAGAAATTAGATGTTAGACATTAGATATTAGATGTTAGACATTAGATATTAGCTTTTAGAAGTCTAATAGCTAATATCTAACATCTAATAGCTTTAAAAACAAAAACAACCGACATGAGTACTTCAAAAATCAAATACCTGGGCGGTCTCAGCACCGAAGCCGTTCACCTGCGGTCAGGAAAGGCCATCGATACCGACGCACCGGTAGATAATAACGGTAAGGGCGAAGCCTTTTCACCAACAGACCTGGCCGCGACTTCCCTGGGAGCGTGTGCCATCACCGTCATGAGCATAGCGGCGGAAAAGGCCGGGCATGAATTCAAGGGAAGTGAAATCAGCATTACCAAGGTGATGAGTGCCGACTCTCCCCGGAGAATTTCCAAAATCATTGCGGAGTTTCACCTGAAAAGTGAGCCTGCTTTAAGCCGGGAAGAACAGGAAAGATATGAACGGGTAGGTAGAACCTGTCCGGTGGCCCTGAGCCTGCACCCCGACATCGAGCAGGAAATGGTTTTTAACTGGGAAAAGTGATGAAATGGGCGGATACACAAGCTGCCTTCAGGAATTTTCTCAAACTGGAAAGAGGACTGGCGGAGAACACGGTAGACTCCTACCTGGGTGATATTTCGAAGTTGGTCTCTTTCTTGCAGGAAAGTCGCTCTCCGGAAAATGTTTCGGAAGAAGACCTCCACCGTTTCCTTGCTTTTCTTACTGAAATCGGGATGTCTTCTACCTCTCAGGCGCGGATTCTCAGTGGGTTGAAAGCCTTTTTCGAGTTCATGCGTCTGGAAAGACGTAGGGATACCGACCCTACTTACCTCCTTTCATCTCCGCGTATTGTCCGCAAGCTCCCCGAGGTGTTGCAGGTAGAGGAAATAGAAACCATGCTGGAGCATATTGATCATTCCTGTCCGGAAGGTCCGCGTAACCGGGCCATCCTGGAGGTGATGTACAGTTCCGGCTTACGTGTTTCCGAACTCACAGAACTCAAAATCAGTCAATGTCATTTTGAGGAAGGCTACCTGATGGTGGTGGGGAAGGGCAGTAAGGCCAGGCTGGTACCGATAGGCGGTGCCGCCATCCGCTACACCGGCCTTTACCTGGAGGAGGTACGGCGTTTTATGGAGGTGAAGAAGGGCTATGAAGATCATCTTTTTCTGAACCGGAGGGGAAGCTCCCTCAGCCGGGTGATGGTGTTTTATATTGTCAGAGACCTGGCAGAGAAGGCCGGAATCCGGAAAGCCATTTCGCCCCATACGCTCAGGCACAGTTTTGCTACCCACCTGGTAGAGGGCGGCGCAGACCTGAGGGCCGTGCAGGAAATGCTGGGGCATGAATCCATCACCACTACCGAGATCTATACCCACCTTGACAGGGCCTATCTTCAGCAGACACTAAAGGAATTCCATCCCAGAGCGTAGAAAATTGTATATTTTTTGGCTACAGGCCGATTCTATAGTAATTTTAGGCATCAAATTAACCTCATCATTGTCCATGAAAAAGATCTTCCTCGCTTTTACTATTTTATTTGCATTTTCAGCCCGTGCCCAGCAGACCGCTTCCGATTACTTTGATGCCGGAGTTTTGAAGAGCAGGGCCGGAGATTACCTCGGGTCTATTGCGGCTTTCAGTTCCGCCATCTCCATGAACCCGGACAATTCCCGCAGCTATTTTAACCGCGGACTGGCCAAACAGGCTTTGAAAGACCATCGGGGTGCTATTGCTGACTTTGACCGGGCCGTTCAGCTGGCACCGAAAGACGCCCTCAGTTACCATTACAGAGCCATAAGCAAGAGTAACCAGGACGATAACCGCGGGGCCGTACAGGACTTCAATACTTCCATAGAGCTGGCATCGGGTGACCCCCTTTCGTACTTGCAGCGGGGGGTGTTGTTTGCCAAGTTAAACGATCTGAACCTCGCTATTCGCGATTTCAATAAAGTGATTGACCTGGGGCCGGGCAATACGGAGAAATTCCAGGCCTACTATTCACGGGGCTTGTGCAAAGCCAAGCTGGGAGACTTTAAAGGCGCTATTTCCGATTATACCTCTGCTATAGAAACCAATTCTCAACATCCTCAGCCTTTCCTGGAAAGAGCGAGAAACGCCATTCGGGTGGAAGATTACGAGCGGGCGGTGTCCGACCTGAACGAATCACTCAAGATGGATAACCAGAATGCGGATGCCTATTACCTGAGAGGGCTGGCCAAGAGCCGCCTGAAAGATTACAACGGGGCCAGGATAGATTTTGACAACGCGTTGCGGTTAGATGCGGGCAAGAAAGAGGCCTATTATGGAAGAGGTTTCGCCCTGGCCATGTTGTCGAATCACAAAGGCGCCATCACCGATCTCGACCGTATACTGGAGGTCAAATCATCCAACAAAGACCAGAAAACGCAGTACCTGACCCTTTCCAAAACCCAGCTCGACAGGCTGAGGGATGCGGTAGTGACGAAAGTCATCATTCCTGATCTGTCTGAAGACCTTTCGGAAGGCTATTTCGTACGGGGATATGCGCACATGAAATCCGGCAGCATGAAAGACGGGCTTTCTGACCTGAATAAGTCGATCGAGATCAACCCCATTTACGCGGAAGCACATTTTGTACGCGGACTGATCCGCTCTTCTATGGGCGCGCAACCGGAGTCGATGATCGATTTAACCAACGCCATCAAGCTCAACCCGGATTACGCCGAGGCCTTTTACGTACGCGGGCTGATCAAGACTGCGGTAGGCGATACCAACGGGGGGTGTATAGACCTCAGTAAGGCAGGTGAATTGGGATATGCCAACGCCTACACCCTGATCAAAGACTATTGTAATTAATTTTCGTAACGAAGGTGTTTGACTGACTCCCCGGAGTTGGCCAGTTCATCCAGTGCATCAATTCCTATCTGGAGATGTTTTTCCACGAAGGAAGAGGTCACTTTTTTGTCGCTGGCTTCGGTTTTGACACCTTCCGGCGTCATGGGATTGTCAGACACCAGTAAGAGGGCTCCGTGGGGAATGGAGTTCATGAAACCCACGATAAAGATGGTAGCGGTTTCCATGTCGATGCCCAGGGCCCGTATTTCGCGGAGGTAATTTTTAAACTCTTCGTCGTGTTCCCAAACCCGGCGGTTGGTGGTGTACACGGTGCCGGTCCAGTAGTCCATCTTGTGTTTAACGATCATGGCCGATACCGACCGCTGCAAGCGGAAAGAAGGTAGGGCCGGAATTTCGGGGCGGGCATAGTCGTTGCCGGTTCCTTCTCCGCGTATGGCGGCAATAGGCAGGATAAAGTCGCCCAGTGCCGTCTTCTTTAATCCTCCGCACTTGCCCAGGAACAGCACGGCTTTGGGTTCAATGGCGGTGAGAAGATCCATGACGGTGGCGGCCATGGGGCTACCCATTCCGAAATTGATAATGGTAATGTTTCCGGCGGAAGCCGTTTGCATGGCATTATTTTTTCCCCTGACTTCCACTTTGTATTTTTGCGCGAACATTTCCACGTAATTGGAAAAGTTGGTCAGCAGGATATACGGGCGGAATTCTTCAAGAGGGGTACCGGTGTAGCGGGGCAACCAGTTTTGTACAATCTGTTCTTTTGTCTGCATATAATTTTGTTAAATTCTGAATATTGAAGAGTACAACCAATATCTTCGTAAAATAATTCCCGGAGTACAGTGAAAAATTCAGGTCTTAAAATAAAAACGGAAAACGGGGTAACCTATGTGTACGATATTATCCGGAAGAAATACCTGGTGCTCACACCGGAGGAGAAAGTGAGGCAAACCTTCCTCCATTTCCTTATCTCGGGTCTGGGGTTTTCCCCCAACCTGATCCGCACGGAGCTGGGAACCCAATACCATGCCCTGAATAAGCGAACCGATCTTCTGGTTTTCGACAATACCGGGCAGCCTTATATGCTGGTGGAATGCAAGGCCGCCGGGGTGAAGATATCGGCTCAGGTTATCGAGCAGGCCAGCCGCTATAACCTTACCCTGAAAGCCCCGTATGTATGCGTGACTAACGGTAAAAATACCTATTGTTTCCGCATCGATTTTGAAAACGGCACTACTACGCAGCTGGCAGAACTACCGAAACCGGAGGGAATTCTCAATGGTTAATGGTAAATTGTTAATGGTTAATTGTTAATGGTCAATGGGGGGGTGTTACCGTTAATTAACCATTGACCATTAATCATTGACCATTAAAAAAGCTATCCCAGGTTCAGTTCTCTCCCAATGCCCGCCACTTTCTCTTTGAGCGATTCAAGGGTGGCGTTAAATTCCGATTTGTTTTTTAGTTTGCCTTTCACGCCGATATAGAACTTGATTTTGGGTTCGGTGCCGGAGGGCCGGCAGGTGAATTTCGTGCCGTCTGCGGTAAAGAATTGCAATACGTTCGACGATTCTATGCCCAGTTTTCCCGCAGGGATATCCGTTACCTCACCGGTTTTCATGTCTTTTCTTTTCAGGCTTTTGAAGTCGTCCATCCGGATCACCCTGGAGCCACCCAGCGTTTTGGGGGGAGTGTTTCGGAAGTCGGTCATCATCTGCTGAATTTCTTCGGCGCCGCTTTTGCCTTTGCGGGTCACGGAGATCAGTCCTTCGTAATAGAAACCGAACTGTTTGTACATTTCCGCCAGGAAGTCAAACAGGGAGATGCCTTTTTGTTTCGCGAAGGCGGTCAGTTCGGCAATCATAGCACAGCTGGCTATGGCGTCTTTGTCTCTTACCTTGTCGCCAATCAGGTAACCGTAGCTTTCTTCCCCGCCACCGATAAAGGTTTGTTCTCCTTCCGTTTCCCGGATCACCTGGGCAATGTATTTGAAGCCGGTAAGGGTATTGTAGCACTTCACCCCGGCCTTTTCCGCCATCGCATCGATCAGGTCGGTGGTCACAATGGTTTTGCAGACAAATTCTTTTCCTGTCAGTTTTCCTGCTTTTTTCCAGGCTTTCAGGAGGTAGTAAATGATGAGGCTGGCGGCCTGGTTGCCGTTCAGCAACTGCCATTCTCCTTCGGGGTTTTTAATGCCCATTCCTACCCGGTCTGAATCGGGGTCGGTGGCGATGACCAGGTCGGCATCGGTTTTTTGGGCCAGTTCGAGGGCCATACTCATGGCCTCTTTTTCTTCCGGGTTGGGATAGACTACCGTAGGGAAATTGCCGTCAGGAGTGGCCTGGGCTTCTACCACGGTCACGTTCTCAAAGCCCAGTTGGGCCAGGGCAGGCGGTACCATGGTGATGCCTGTTCCGTGAATAGAACTGAACACGATCTTCAGGTCTTTTTGTTTGCGGATCATCCTCGGCGACACGGTGATGCTTTTGACCGCCTTGAGGTATTTTTTGTCGAGGGCTTCGCCGATCATCTTGATCCGCTTCTTTACCCCCTTGAACTTAATGTCTTTGACGTTGGTGATAGCGTTTACTTCTTCTACAATATTCTTATCGTGGGGAGACACCACCTGGGAACCGTCCGTCCAGTATACCTTATATCCGTTATATTCCCTCGGGTTATGTGAGGCCGTGATCACGATACCCGACTGGCACCCCAGTTCACGTACGGTAAAAGAGAGTTGAGGGGTGGGTCTCAGCGCTTTGTAGAGGTACACAATGATGCCGTTGGCCGAGAGAATATCGGCTGCGATTTGCCCGAATTCAGGGGAAAAGTTACGGCTGTCGTACGCAATAGCCACTTTAATTTCCTGACCGGCAAACACTTTGTTCAGGTAATTGGCGAGTCCCTGAGTGGCGGCGCCTACCGTATATTTATTCATGCGGTTACTGCCCACACCCAGTTCGCCCCGCATACCTCCGGTACCAAATTCCAGGTTTTTATAGAAAGAATCGGTGAGTTGGGTGACATTCTTTTCCGCGATAAGCGCGTGGATGCTGTCTTTCGTTTCCTGGTCGTACCGGCCTTTCAACCAGGCTTTGATATTTTTTTCCGTAGTAGAATCTAATTTAAGGTCTTTTATCATTTTACAGAATTTTTAGGAGTATACAATGGAGGAAGGAGTAAATGCTTACCCGTGTAAATATAAAAGAAAGCCTGTGATTTTAATCACAGGCAACAGAAAAAAGTCGCAATAGTTTAGTGATCTTCCAGGTGGGTACGGTTATATCCACCGGCAAACACAATGCCCATGATCAGTGCTCCTACAATAAAAGTAAAGAGATCACCGAACACGGCCAGAATAACCAGAATCAGTAAAAACACGGTCAACATCGCCCATGCAGGTACCTTAGATGAAATATTACTCATGAATGTCAATTTTTTACAAAAGTATGCGTATTTTTAAATATATCAAAGCCAAACATGAGGAGGTATATACTCTTATTGCTCTTTTTTCCGGGGTTTCTGCGCATTCAGGCCCAGGAAGAGGAGTATTACAAGGTGCCGGAAAACCGGAAGAAAAGCCATGAAGTAGAGAACCTGCCTCACCTGTCCTCTCATTTTTCCACTTTTTATGTGGGCGTAACGGGCGGGCTCCGCAAAGCATATAACCGATCCACGGGCGACTTCGCCGGTTTTGCGGAAAACAATACTTCCCTGAACGAATGGCTGGAGTTGAACCTGGGTCTGAATATGAATAATGATTTCTTTGTGGAGACCGGGGTGGTACGTCTGGAAAATCAATTTACCACCCACGTGTTCGCTTCGCCTGATTGGCCGGCCTTTTTTCTGGGTGTCCGGAACCGGCAGTGGTATGTACCGGTGGTGTTGAAAAAACGGGTGCTCCATGTGAACCGGGTCACCAAAAACGCGTATATCAACCTGGGTTTGGGGGGCGGCGTCCTGCTGACTACCCGTCCGGAACCGCCCCGGGGATATTCCTTTGATTTACCGGTGCAAAACCCGAATCTCAATTATTTTAATGTTACTTTGTCGCAATCCCGGAGTCCAATATACGGAGAGTTCAGTACGGAACTGAAAGGCAATGTGACCGAGCGTCTTGAATTACTGGTTTTTTTCAAAGGTATATTCAGGAAACCGGAATATTTGTCTAACACGTTTGATATTAGTCTGAACGGGGTCAGTCCTCAGCGGTACGGTGTCTTCGAGAGGGCAGGTTCTCTGGTTTTCGGCTTACAGGCGAGGTTTAATTCCCGCAAATTTTACAGGTACACCAGTAGGATATAATATATTTTTTCTAATTTAGTAAACATTTTTAACCTTTTTAACGATTAAGAAATGAGTAAATTTGATGACAACGTTGAGCTGTACAAAGCTCAGAATGCTGAATTGGGTCTGGGTTTGAGTGAAGCACTCCTTACCGGGGTAGCGAAATCTTTGGGACCTTCTATTTACAATGCAGATTCTTCCAAAGTATCGGGTACGGACCAAAAGGAAAAGGATACGGTGAAGAATAATTTCCTGATCAAGAAACTGGGATTAAAGGACGGTCCTGAGTTGGATGCCGCCATTGATGAAGTGATCACTAAATTGGGTGCCAGCAACCGCAATAAATACCGTGCGGTGGTCTATGCGCTGCTCGCCAAAAAATTCGGCAAAGAGAGTTTGTTCGCTTAAGCCATATTCCGTAGATACTGACCGGCGGCCATACGAGCTGCCGGTTTTATTTTGCCATCTCTCAAAGCAGGTGGGTGGTGTTTTATTATAAGAAATAGCCATGAGCATTCAGCTATCAGCTATCAGAAAACCGGCACACCAACCGACCAATGTATAAGCTGACTGCTGAAAGCTGAAGGCTGAAAGCAAAATTTTATACAGATGAAATAGTGAATGATACTTAATGCTGTCGCCGGTGTGTTCCGTGGCTAATCAATGATATTGCCAAGTTTTCTGAACAGGATAAACAACATATTCTCTATGCCCTCGATGCTATGATTAATAATGTCAAGCTTAAAGCTATCCAATAAAAAAAAGGCCCGGCAAGTCCAGGCTTTTTTATTGAATAGCTTTACTTATCTATCGGAGGCTTCGGTAACGGCTCAACTATTTGCCCGATTTTCACGAGAGACGTTAACCTTATTTTGTAAAGGGGTTTTCCCATTTTTTATTTTCTGCAATTTTAAATAAATGTTCAAATGTTAGCTCGGGCTTTCGTATAGTAATATTTAGTAAAAAACCAATTTCTCTGAATATATTAATAATGAAAAAGTTATCGTCATAGAAATAGTCAAAATAATTATAATTTCCCATATCTATTTCATATTTGTTGGCGTACTTTAATAAAAAACTATCAATATCATCAGAAGCAACTCTCATTTGTCTAATTGTGTCTTCTAACGATTTAGAGCTGACTCCCCAAGCCAGGTTAGCAATTTCCTTGACCTCTTTCAAAAAGATATTTCTGTCCATATTATTTTCTTGTTTGCACGTATTGTAAAGGGATAGTACGGCCGGTGGGAATAATAATATTCCTTGATAGAATACTACCGACATCTCTACTCATGGTACCTAAGCCATTAAGAGGAGTAGGAAC
>JBEBRS010000020.1:0-24957 GCA_040394705.1 Leadbetterella byssophila | reverse complement strand
TATGTCAGAAAAAAAGAAAAAAAAATCTCCCATGCGTGAGTGGTGGGACTCCGTTTTATTCGCCGTTATCGCCGCTACTCTAATTCGCGGGCTTTTCCTGGAAGCGTATACCATCCCTACAGGTTCCATGGAAAAAAGCCTTTTGGTAGATGACTTCTTATTCGTTTCCAAGGTACATTATGGCGCCAGAACACCGAAAACCATTCTTCAGGTACCCTTAACCCATCAGAAAATCTGGTTTACCAATATTCCTTCCTATCTTGAATGGATACAATTGCCCAACTACCGGCTTCCGGGTTTTACTTCCATCAAAAACAATGACGTGGTGGTATTCAACTATCCGGGTACGCCCTTACGCCCCGACCAGTACGGTGGTTTTGATAAATATCCCGTAGATCTTCGCACCAACTACATCAAACGCTGTATGGGGATTCCCGGCGATGTGGTGGAAGTACGCGATGCCGTGGTATACGTCAACGGAACCGTACTGCCCGAAGTAAAAGGAATTCAGAAGTATTACGACATAGAGTTCAATACCAATCCGAACGAAAGAATCTTTGACAAGGCCGATGTGGAAGTGAATGCACGGAGAGGCGACAACGGAAGATACTTCTACCGTATCAACGCCACGGCTTCCGGACTGGAAGAAATCAAAGGATACGATTTTGTGACCAACGTGTACCCCGACATTCTCCCCAAAGCGGATACTACCAGCATCTACGGCATCGCTTTCCCGTATAACGCCCGCCTGTTCCCCTACAACCGGGATAATTTCGGGCCGGTTACCGTGCCTAAGAAGGGCATGAAAATCACCCTGGACGAAAAAAATATCGCCTTGTACGGCACCGTAATCACCACGTTTGACCAAAACAAAAACGCGGAACTCAAAGACGGGAAAGTATATCTCGACGGACAGGAGATCCGGGAATACACCTTTAACCAGGATTACTATTTCATGATGGGGGATAATCGTTACGAATCAGACGACTCCCGTTTCTGGGGTTTTGTACCGGAAGATCACGTAGTTGGTAAGGCCGCCTTTATCTGGATGTCTATTGACCGCGAGGGCTCTCTCCTGAACAAAATCCGGTGGAAACGCCTCTTCAATATTATACGATAGTAAAAAAGAAAGGGAGTCTTACCACTCCCTTTTTTTATGTGTCTCGGCCTCGAAATATCGATACACAAAGAGCATACGGTAACAAAGACTACCGCGGAGTTTAAAAATAGCCGCGGATCTTTCCCCGAATCGCTTCATGATACATGCGGTTCAGCTGATGCATTACTTCCGGATCGAAATCAGGCAGTTGCGAAGCCTGAAGATTACTTTGCACCTGGCTTGTGCGTGTAGCTCCGGGAATAACAGTGGTTATGGCCGGGTGCTGCAATATCCATTTGATACTTTGCGTAGCCAGGTTGCCATCGGGGAGTATGTCCTCTATCGTACGTACCAGCCTTACCCCTTCCTTGAACTCAATGCCGCTGAAAGTCTCCCCCACATTAAAAGCAGCACCATCCGCGTTATAATTCCGGTGATCCTGTTTATCAAAAATGGTGTCTTCCCGGAATTTTCCGCTGAGTAATCCACTGGCCAGTGGCACACGTGCTATAAGTGCTGTACCCTGCTGCTGCGCCTTTTCAAAAAAGAGGCCGGCTGCATCCTGCCGGAAAAGGTTAAATATGATCTGTAAAGAAGCTATATCTTTATGTTCAAGGCAGAGTAATGCCTCTTCCGAAGTTTCCACACTTACCCCAAAATAGCGAATGAGTCCTTCTTCCTGAAGGCGACGAAGATGGTCAAAAACTTCTCCCTTTCGCAGCTCTTCGGTGGGAATGCAATGAAGCTGCTCCAGAAACAGCTGATCCACGCCCAGGTGTACAAGGGAATCTTCCACATGCCGGCGGATGAAATCGTAGCTGAAATTCTGAGGCCACCCGTTGGGCGTGTCGTGCCTCCGGCCCAGTTTGGTGGCCACAAACATTTTCCGGTCTGTTTGCTTCAGAAACCGGCCGATCATGCGTTCACTGGCCCCCATGCCGTATACATCGGCTGTATCAATGAAGTTTCCTCCGGCATTGGCATACGTATTCAAAATTTCCAGAGCTAAATCTTCATCCACCACACCCCAGTCGGCACTGCCCAGCTGCCAGGTGCCTAAACCCACTTCTGCAATCTTGTCTTCTTTAAAATTTCTGTAATTCATAGGTATAACTGTATAGCGAGAAATGCAATTCTATGCGTTGAAACGGAAATTTCATACACTAAGGCGCAAAATTTCATCTGTATAAAATTTTTGCTTTCAGCCTTCAGCTATCAGCAGTCAGCCGGGCGACGCTTCGCTTATACATTGGCGGCGGGAGGCGCTCCTCTTGGTGTGCCGGTTTTCTGATAGTGGTGCGCCACCCGGCTGATAGCTGAAGGCTCATGGCTATTTCGTGTGTCTACTTCACGAAAAACACCGCGTTGGCAAACAGTGCCTTACCCGTATGCCAGAAGCCCCGGAAGATCGGGCTTTCGGTCAGGTAAATCACCCGGCCCCGGCCTTTGTGCTGCACGCCGAATACGGTGACGTTCTTCAGGCTGTCTTTCACGTTATGCCCTACAAACCCGCTTTTATGCTCTCCCAAGACGCCCACATTCCAGCCCTCTTTCAGGTTCTCAAAATCATTGCTTTCCTTGATCAGGAGGTACATGCTCTCTCCATATCCGTAAGCCAGAGGATGCGTATTGTCGAGTTTCACCTCGTAAATCGCTCCGGCTACCTGGTTAGAGATGGCCTTCCGCGAAGCTTCCCCGTACTTGCGGTCAAGATCTGCCACCTGGTTCTCTTCTTTACGGGTCTTCTCTTTGAGTTCATACCCCTCTACTCCGGCAAAAGCGGCACAAGCCTCTTCCATCAGGATCATCCGTCCGCCTCTGCTCACCCAATCTTTAAGTGCCTGAGACTCCGTCACGGCTTTATCATACCGTCCTCCCGGAAATACCAGCACATCGTAGCGCTCCAAACGTACACTTCCGAATGATTTATTGTCGAGGAGGGTAGCCGGATAACCCAGTTGCTGATCAAAGAAGTGCCACACATCACCGAAACCCGTAGGGGAAAGTCCCGCGCCCATCAAAATACCCACTTTAGGAGCCTGCACACTCCTTACGCCGTCTAGCCCCAGGTCCAGCCCTTTCTCTGCCATACCCGTATACAGGGGTTCCAGCTGTACTGTAACGGCCTCTAATGTCCGGTTGATTTTTTCCACAAACGCTTTATCGCCCTCGCGTATGAACACCACCGTACCGGCCGGGAAGTTTCTCTTATTGGCCTGAAAGGCCTCCGGCTGCACCCGGGCCTTCACCCCGTTTTTCAGGGCCGCGGCCAGGAAACGATAACTTTCGAAGGAATCGAGGGTAAGCGCATAAGCATACACAGGAGCAGTGGCCGCGGTAGTGGTGAGGCCTTCGGCACGGCTTCTGCCTTCCAGTTTCTGTTCCAGCCCGTAGGCTTCCAGTCCGTAGGCGTATGGCAGCGCCCAGGCGGTGATATCGTAGGTGTTCGAATCTTCCAGCATGGTGTGTGGTTCAAAAAGGATCTTTGTAAGAATTCCTTTGGGCTGGTACGTGTTCACAATCAGATCCTGAGCTTCCAGGGTGAAGCTATCTTTTTTCTGGGACTTATACCGGAACCCGTTCAGGTTGCGCACGCTTTCTGCAAAAGAGTAGCGTATATCCAGTCGGTCGAGGAGCGAGGTCAAGGCCCGGATGTCGCTTTCCCTTCCTTTCATCACGAAAGACTTGTACTGGCCGTAGCCTTTTTGGGCCGGGCCTTTAAAATAATTCACAAAGGCCTCTTTCACCGCCGGCGCGTGCACGGTCAACGCCTCCAGGGCGGCCAATCCGGTACTGCGGCTGTGCAGCATTCGCTCTTTGAGTGTCAGTGTATCTCCTGTGGCGCGGGCGTAGGCCAGTCCGGCCACACCGCTCCCCCCCTGCTCATACGTCATGCCAATGGCCCCGTTATACGAAGGGTAAGTATCCCCATAGCTGGGATACAGCAGGTCGAAATTCTGTTTGGTATAATACAGCCACCCATTTTCATCAAATTCTCTTTTGTGGTATTCCCCGATCAGATCCTGGAACTCCCTCTGAAAAGGGGTAAAGTCTTCGTGAAAGGGTTTCGCGGAAGGGGCGAAAAAATACGAAGAGCCGGGCCCCATCTCATGAAAATCACCGTGAAAGTGGGGCATCCAGGAGTTGTAAAAACTCACCCGCTGCCGGGTTTCTGACTGAGTTTGCCAGGCCAGATCCCGGTTCATATCAAAATGGTAGTGGTTAAACCTTCCTCCCGGCCAGGGTTCCCGGTGTTCTATGGCATCGGGGTCTGCGTCCGGTTGCTGACCGATATGCCGGTTATACCATTGGGTGTAGCGGTCGTAGCCGTCGGGGTTCGCGCAGGGGTCGATCAAAACCACCGTATTTTTAAAAATCTTTTGGGCAAACTCCGCTCCGGGCCTGGCCAGTTCATACAGCATTTGCAAAGCCACCTCGGTATTCACGGCTTCATTCCCATGAATATTATAGGAAAGCATAGCGATCACAGGTACCGGGGCTTCCGGGTTCCCCTCCTCCAGGCCTATCTGGCGAAGATTCGACTTCCGGATGTCCTCCAGTCGGTTTATATTCTCTTCCGACCCTAAGGCCACGACCAGGAGGTCTCGCCCTTCAAAGGTCTTTCCATAAGGCAACAAGCGGGTATTCCCGGGGTTGGCCTGTGTGATATAGCGGGCATATTCGGCCACCTGGGCATGAAAATGGAATCTTTCTCCGAAACCATAACCGAAGTACTCTTCCGGCGAACGGAATTGCTGACCCGAAGCCACAAAACAAATCAGTAAAAACAGGGAGGTAAGTCTGTACATATAAATTAGGTATAATATGGGCGTTAAGTTACACGTTTTTTCAATAACAGGGGCTAAAATCCTGTTCTACGAGAACAAATATTCTCCGGATTCCGTTTATCTCTGTATAAGGGTGCCCCAGCCTCTCCATCGGAATAAATATACGCAGTTTGAGCACAGAAAAGAAAATTGACCTTCATCTGTTCAGGGAATTGTATGGTTTTGTAAAACCGTACAAACTCCGGTTTTCCGGACTGGTCCTCCTGATGATTATGGGAGCCGTCACCGCACCAGTTTTGCCTTTGATTGTACAGAAAACCATTGACGGCCCTATTGTCAACGGCGACACCGCCGGCTTACTTCGCGACATCGGCATCATGGCAGGCATTCTGGTACTCAATTCCCTGCTTGTATTTTTCAGTACGTACGAATCCGGCTGGGTCAGTCAGAAAATCATTCACGACATCCGTTTGAAGGTGTACCGGAAGACCCTGAACCTGAAACTGAAATATTACGACAACACGCCTATAGGGCGCCTGGTCACCCGTACCATTTCTGACGTGGAAACCCTCTCTGAGGTGTTCAGTTCCGGCCTGGCTGCCCTGGCGGGCGACCTTCTCCAACTGATTGTGATCCTGGGGATGCTGTTGTTCCTGAACTGGAAGCTCACCATCGCCAGCGTGGCGGCCATTCCCCTCCTGATCATCAGCACTTACATATTTAAAGAGCTGGTCAAAAAATCGTTCGGAGAGGTCCGTACCCATGTGGCCAATCTCAACGCCTTTTTGCAGGAACGCATTACGGGCATGAACCTCATCCAGATCTTTGATGTAAAAGACCAGCAGTTTAAGAAATTTGAGGTATTGAACCGCAATCATAAGAAAGCGCAGATCAAAAACGTACTCTATTATTCTGTATACTTTCCGGTGGCTGACCTGATTTCAGCCCTGTCTATCGGCCTGATTGTCTGGTACGGCGCCAGGGGCGTCATCGCGGAAGAGATTTCCTTTGGGATGATCACCGCGTTTATCATGTACAGCAACCAGTTTTTCCGGCCCATTCGTATGATTGCCGACCGGGTAAACACCATACAGATGGGCATGGTCAGCATTGAGCGTATCCTGGAAATTCTGGACAATGAAGATAATGTAGAGCGCGAAGGCGGCAAGGAACATACCATTCAGGGCGAAATCAGGTTTGATCGCATCTGGTTTGCCTATAACGAACCGGATTGGATCTTAAAAGATGTTTCCTTTGACCTTCCCAAGGGGAAGTCTCTCGCTTTTGTGGGTCCCACAGGAGCCGGAAAAACTTCCACCATCAACCTGCTGACCAACTTTTATGACTACCAGAAGGGACACATTTATATAGATGGGGTAGATATCCGCAGCCTTTCCCTTGAAAACCTCCGGAAACAGGTAGGGGTAGTTCTCCAGGACGTCTTCCTGTTCCGGGGAAGTATCCTTGACAACCTGCGCCTGGGCGATTCCTCCATCACCCGGGAAGAGGTCATCGCCGCCGCCCGCGAAGTGGGCATCCACGATTTTATCCAAAAGCTGCCCGGGCAATACGACTACGAGGTCATGGAACGGGGCGCCACGCTTTCCATGGGACAAAGGCAGCTGATCTCCTTTGTGCGGGTGCTGGTGCATAACCCTCGCATATTGATTCTTGACGAGGCCACTTCCTCCATAGATTCCGAATCGGAAGAACTCATTCAGAATGCCATCGGCAAGATCATGAAAAACCGTACTTCCATCATCATTGCCCACCGCCTGAGTACGGTGCAGAACGTAGACAAGATCATAGTGCTGCAAAAAGGCGAAATCAAAGAGGAAGGAAACCACGAATCTCTGATGGCCCAAAAAGGCATTTATGCCCAACTGGTGGAAGTGCAGTTTAGTGAGCAGGCTCAGCCGGTCCATCGGTAATTCAAAAACGACCCAAGTCAGACGCCCCTTCCACCAATTCCAGGTACACACCCCTCTGATTTTCATTTTTTTGAAGAATGTAGGTATATTTGGGAGTTAGCTGTAATTTTAGGACGACCCCGCATTAAAGAATGGAACGACAAGAGTACTTTAAACTTTTTTACGACCTCGGCACGGCTGACTATGAGTTGCTGACAGAGAACCTGAAAACAAAAACTTTTAAAAAAGGTGACTTCATAACTGTTGCAGGACAGACCCAACGAGAACTTTACTTTGTAAAAAGTGGTGTTCAAATGTCTTACTTTGACACAGACCACAAAACTCACGTTATTGCTTTTACTTATCCACCTAACTTGTGTGCCATTCCCGAATCGTTTTCGTTCCAAATCCCGTCAAAATACTTTCTGACTTGTTTAACCGACAGCGAATTGGAATACATGACGTTTGACGAATTGCATAAACTGTTTGACAAATCGCAACAAATTGAACGACTTTTCAGACGAATGACAGAAGCAGTTTTAGCAGGAACGATTAACCGACACATTGAACTGCACAGCATGACGATTGAAGAGCGTTACAAAACCTTCTGTCAGCGAAGTGCACATTTACTTCAACTTGTGCCACACAAATACATTGCTTCTTATTTGGCCGTTGACCCGACAAATTTCAGCAAGTTGTTTAATACGGTAAAGTTTTGACGTGTTGGTATAGACCAAGTTTTGTTTTCTGAACTCTTACGACCTTTGTCCTATCAAAATGAAAAGATATGGCAAATCATTGGCTTGACAAATCAGAGTATCCGTTCGCTTCCAACTATTTTGACATTAACGGACAAAAATTACACTACATTGACGAAGGAAATGGCGAGACAATTTTGTTTGTTCACGGAACGCCTTCGTGGAGTTTTGATTATCGTAACGTAATTAAAAAGCTGAAAGCAGATTTCAGGTGTGTGGCTATTGACCACATTGGTTTCGGACTTTCGGACAAACCCGAACATTACGACTACTCCACACAAAATCATAGCAAAACGCTTGAAAAATTGGTTATTGAAAAACAGCTGGACCACATTACGCTTGTTGTTCACGATTTCGGCGGGGCAATCGGTTTGAACTTTGCTATTCACCACCCCGAAAAAATAAAGCGTTTGGTTGTTCTTAATTCCTGGTTGTGGAGCAGCAAAACCGACCCTGATTTTTTAAAATTGAGCAAGATTTTGAAAAGTCCGTTGATTCCGTTTCTGTATCGATACCTTAACTTTTCGCCTAAATTTATTTTGCCACAATCGTTTGGCGACCACAAAATCTCAAAGCAACTATTAAAGCAATATACAAAACCATTTGCCGACAAAACCCAACGAAACGGTGCATTGGCATTCGCCAGGTCGTTGCTTAATGACCAGGATTGGTTTGAAGAACTTTGGAGCAAACGTCAAACAATTTCAAACAAGCCGGCATTATTCATTTGGGGAATGAAAGACCCTGTTATCAGACCGGACTACCTTGAAAAATTTCAAAGCGATTTCACCAATTCCATAACAGTAAAATTGGAAACAAGCGGACATTTTCCGCAGGAAGAGCAAGCAGACAAAGTAACGAAAGCAATGCTTGACTTTCTGACCGACAAGAAAAACCACAGTTAAACATTGGCTTGGTGCAATGCGAGGCGACATTCTTCGTTGGTATATCTGATATTTCTGCTTCGTATCAAGTGTGGTGGCAAAAGTGCCGCTGCGCCCTGTTCTGCCTCATATTATAAAAACCCGAAATGAACAAATTGATTTATCTGACGACAAGGTCTTGCGTAATGCCGACCTAAACTCAGCCTCGAATCACCTTTAGCAGTTCGGGCCACACCGAGCGACTGCATCGCTTCTGAAAGTAACCGAAATGCCCTATGTTTTTAACGCCATAATCTGCCGGTTTCAAATGGATTCGTTCTGTTTGAGCGGCCGAAAAGCGGGCAGTCAGCCAATCGGTACTTGCTTGCGAAGCAAACTTATCTCCCTCGGTAGAAAAAGAACAGAGCGGTACCGTAATCCGGTCAAAGTGTAAATGCTCTTTATCGATATGATCAAAAAGATAACCGGGACTCAGGCACCACCGCGCCCACTCCATGGCCATTCCGCCGGGCAGGTCTTCGATGGCCGTTAAACGCCGGGTAGGAATATACCCCAGCCAGGAATAAAAAAGGGGAAAGAACACTTTCCAGGCCAACAGCATCTTCCACCGCTCGGGTACAGGCCAGAACTTATAGTATCCTGACTGCGCCCCTACCAATACGATCCTGGATGCCAACAAGGAAGTGGCCGTGAGTCCAAGCAACTGTCCGCCAATGCTATGCCCCAGCAAAACCAGTTCCTGGTCCGGAAACGTTTCCCTGACATACAAGATCACCGTCTCCAGGTCATTGGTGGCCCAGCGCCTGGCCGAAGTTCGAAATTTACGCAATGAGATGGGCTTAGACTTCCCGATGCCCCCATAATCAAACGTAACTACCGAAATTCCCTGATCGTAAAGGAAGGAAACAAAATGCTTGTAAAACTCTTTCACTACTCCGGTGGCAGACGCAATGATCACGATCTGGGAAGCCTCCGGATGAATACGCTTTTCCACAGAAATACTATATCCCAAAGGTGTTTTCAGCACATCCAAAACTTTATCATACTTCAAGTTACAATAAACGCCGAAAAGTTCCTAGATTTCCTTTCTGAAATCATCTGCACTTGCACATTTTTCTTCCAAGTTTGAACTAAATCCATTTTCCATAGGGCGAATTACTAAAAAGTATATAATTATTTTTTTAAAACGTGAAATAATGTTTAATTTGTTCTGTCAATCACTATAAAACAACTATAGAATGTTGCAAAACTACAATAAGGCATATTTTTTCAAAATAGACACAACCATTAAGAAGATCAGAAACTATATGCAGCGCGGGCTGACCGATGCCGACATAGATCTTACCGTAGATCAGTGGGTGGTATTGGATCACCTTTCTCCTAACAGCGGGATCTCCCAGATCGAACTGGGAAACATCACCTTCAAGGACCCTCCTACCATGACACGCATCCTGGATTTGCTGGTCAAAAAAGGACTGGTGATACGACTCAACTCCTCTTCTGACCGCCGGAAATTCACGATTGACCTGACGGAAAAAGGCAAGGAGGTCCATAAAAAAGCAAATGAAATCATTACAGAAGTAAGAAAGCAGGCCTGGAGTAACCTGAACGAAGTCGATTATAAAACCCTGGTGAAAATCATGGACACCATTTATTCTAACGTGGAGTAAGCATCCGGAAGACCTGTCGGGCTGCGGAACGGATACCGGGCGATTCCTCCCCATAGGTTTCCTCGGCTATTTTTGCTACAGACAAAAGTTCGGGAGAAAGTTCAGGAAATTTCAGGCATATCCGTGCGCAAACTACCATAGCGAAACTCCGATGCGCCACGGGAGAACCGGCCGCCTGCACTACGCCGAAACAAAAGTGATATAGGGCGTCTTCGATGGCTTCCGGAACGGGAACCCGTTTAAAAATACCCAGGACATTCCGTACTACACTCTCGTTGGCCACGTGCTGTTGCATTCCCTCAAAAAGGGTTTCCTCCAGCCCTTTCAGCGCCCCCGGCGAACGGTCAGCCACGGTAGCAAGCACCCAATAGAGGTTAAAAAGTAAGCGTTCATCGCTTAGAGCCAATGCCTTACGAATTTCCTCCTGCCCTATTTGCCCTGAAAGAATCTCGGAAGCGAGACGGTGGATTTCCTCTTTCGATAAACGATTTTTAATCCTGCTCTTCAGCGGGTTCAATACCATATTTATCCACTAAATGTTCTATCAGCTTCTCATTGCTCCTTTTAAGTACCTGAAACACCTCTTCGAACACCTCGTCTCCGTCAAAGTAAGGATCTCTCACTTCATATACGCCCCTCACTTCCGGATCAAAATCACGGATAAGAAACAACTTATCGGCAGAAGGAGGTACACCTTTCGTATCGTAATACAATTTATACACCTCTTCGAAGTTTTCCTCGTCCATCACCGCAATGTGCGCAAAATGATCCAGGTCTTCCACACTTACTTTCCGGACCACATGGTCCACCTGTATTCCGTGCTTCGCGGCTACTTTCACCGTGCGCGGATCTGTGAACTTCCCTACGTGATAGCCGGCCGTACCTGCGGAGTCGGCCTGAAAGGCATGGTCAAGCCTTTTTTCGCGTACTAACTGGTTAAACGTGGCTTCCCCCAAGGGACTACGGCAGATATTGCCCAGGCAAACATACAGTATATTGATCATTCCTTTATTACTTTATCTTCTTCATCCACCAGTACAAATACGGTTTCGCCGTCGCGCTTCAGAAAATACTTCTCCCGCGCGTATTTTTCCATAGAAGCCTCACTTCCCAGCACATCCTTTTCCTCTTCCTGCACTTTCTTCAGTTCCTTTTCAAAATGTGTAATCTCATTGTTCACCCGGTTCAGCTCCCATTGCATTTGGCTCTGCTTGATAAGGTTAGAACGGTCAAAAAAAGACAGCCAGCAAAGCAGGATGGCGGCAGAAACTACATAAAAGCGGTAACGTGCAATAAAAGCGAGAAACGAATTTTTCATGATCGGAAAGCAATTTGCACCAAATCTATAAATAAAAAAGCACGGGAAGAAATTCTTCCCGTGCTTTTTTATTTATTAAGTAGTGAGTACGAAGTAGTGAGTAGTGAGTAAGTACTGAGAACCCAGCACTCACTACTAACTACTCACTACTCACCACTAACTAGAACTTCAATCCCGGAAAGTAGGCCGAATCACCCAGTTCCTCTTCAATTCTAAGCAACTGGTTGTATTTCGCCATCCTGTCCGAACGCGAAGCCGAGCCCGTTTTGATCTGTCCGCAGTTCAGGGCTACGGCCAGGTCAGCAATGGTAGCGTCTTCGGTTTCACCGGAACGGTGAGACATCACGCTCTTGTATTTATTGCGGTGCGCCAGGTTTACTGCATCAATGGTTTCGGTCAGTGAACCAATCTGGTTTACTTTTACCAGGATAGCATTCGCGATATTTTTATCGATCCCTTCTTTCAGACGCTTCACGTTGGTCACAAACAGGTCGTCTCCTACCAGCTGAATTTTGTCTCCGGTCAGGCGGGTAAGTTCAGCCCAGCCGTCCCAGTCGTCTTCCGCCATTCCGTCTTCAATAGAGCGGATTGGGTATTTGTTCACCCATTCGGCCCAATATGCCGCCATTTCCATGGAAGTAAGCTGCTTTCCGCTAGACTTCTTAAAGCTGTACAATCCGGTTTTGGCATCATAGAACTCGGAAGAAGCTGCATCCATTGCGATGAACACGTCCTGGCCTGGAGTATACCCTGCTTTTTCAATTGAACTCAGGATAATTTCAATGGCTTCCTCGTTCGAACCGATATTCGGAGCGAATCCGCCTTCGTCTCCTACGTTGGTGGAATAGCCTTTCGATTTCAGCACCTTTTTCAGGTTATGGAAGATCTCGGTACCCATTCTCAGTGAATCCGAGAAGGTAGGCGCGTTAGCTGGCATAACCATGAACTCCTGGAAATCGATGGAGTTATCTGCATGAGAACCTCCGTTCAGGATATTCATCATGGGCACGGGAAGGGTGTTGGCATTCACCCCGCCGAGGTAACGGTACAAAGGAAGGCCGGCTTCCTGCGCCGCGGCTTTGGCCACCGCCAGGGAAACCCCCAGAATAGCATTGGCCCCCAGATTGCCCTTGTTGGGTGTACCGTCCAGGTCAATTAACGCTTTATCTATCGCGTTTTGTTCAAAAACATCTTCTCCCAGAATTTCCGGGGCAATCTCCTGGTTAACGTTCTGAACAGCTTTCAGAACCCCTTTTCCCAGGTATTTAGCATTATCTTCATCTCTTAGTTCCACTGCCTCATGAATCCCTGTAGACGCCCCTGAAGGTACGGCCGCACGGCCCAGAAAACCATTGTCGGTCACCACATCTACCTCTACGGTCGGGTTACCTCTTGAATCTAAAATTTGGCGGGCGTGTACTTTTACGATCTGACTCATACTTACAATTATGATTAATAGTTAATATTTCTATGGGTTGATCCGGCATAAACCGGTGTAACTTTTTGTAATTTTGACCACAAATTAAACATTTTTTCATTACAATATTCGCCGGCAAAGCGGGTTAGTTAATTTAATAGAAATATCATACCATAATTTCTTTGATTAATACATGACAAGAATACTTGTTTTTTGGGTTCTGATCCAGAGCACGGCGCTGGCGCAGGACCGTTTTCGTCTCCTGGACCCTGTGGACTACGAGCAGGCCCTGAGAAACAACCGTGAAGCCGTGCTGATTGACCTGAGGAACGTGGAAAGTTATATGCGGGGGCATATTCGCCGGGCAGTAGTGATTGACTTTCTCCGGGATGATTTCCGGGAATACTTCCTCGGGAAATACGACAAAAGCGCTCCCTTATTCCTGTACGGACAGTCGGCAGAAAACAGCGAACATACCGGCATGTACATAGCAGAATTAGGTTTTGAAAATGTGACCGTATTGAAAGGCGGCTTTGAAAACTGGATCCGGCAGTCGCGCCCATACCGCTCCGCATCTTCCGATTTCAAACCCCTGGGCTTTGTTTCCAGGGAAAATTATAACCGCATGGTACACGAAAAAAAATGGGTACTGATGGTGTTTCATGAAGACTACTGCCCGGCCTGTGAAACCCTTGGGCTGGCAGAACTTCAGGCGGAAAATCCGGACCTGAAAGTAGTGAAAATCAACTTTCAAACCCAGGGGGAAATCGCGGAGTGGCAGAATATCCGTCAGAGCCCCACCCTTATCCTGTACAAAGAAGGCATACAATACTGGCGGGCTTCGGGAGAAGTAAGCAAGGAGAAAATCCGCCAAAATATCTATTAACCCATATTTTAGTTTAACTTTGCACGGGTCACGGGTAAATACACCCGGCTCAAAGCGGGGCGCCTTAGGCGGCAAAACCCGGAATTCATACTCATACGATTCATGATTGCACACCTGAACGGAACATTAAGCGAAAAAGAGCCTACTCATGCCGTATTAGACGTGGGAGGCGTGGGATACTTTCTGAAGATCTCTCTACAGACCGGCTCGGCCCTGCCTGAAACCGGTATGCCGTGTAAGCTTTTTTGCCTGCAAATCATCCGGGAAGACGCCCATACGCTTTACGGCTTCGCCACCAGGGAAGAACGCAGTATCTTCGAACACCTCATCAGTGTTTCGGGTATAGGCCCGGCCATAGCGCTGGTATTTCTTTCCTCCATGTCAGGACCTGAAATTGTACACGCCATTGTTTCTGAAGACCTGAAAACCATACAGGGGATTAAGGGAATAGGGCTCAAAACTGCGCAAAGAGCCATTATTGAATTAAAAGACAAACTCCAGAAAGATCCGGGCACGGTCATAGCCGGGCAGCCCAGCCGGATCCGGAGTGAAGCACTGGCCGCACTGGTTACCCTGGGAATCCCGAAAACCGTGGCGGAAAAGAGTGTAGACAATATACTGAAAAGGGCCCCGGCCGATATTACCCTGGAAGAGGTGATTAAACTTTCGCTCAGGTAAGTTACGGCAGTTCCTATTCATACCCACTTTTCATAGATGAAAATAGAATATTGGGCTATAAATTACGTTTTAACCATTAAATTATAATCTCGCAGAGTTCTGAATATGCGAAAAAGATTACCCTGCTGTTTTTTTTACCTGCTACTTGGCGCTTCCTTTTCAGCGGCAGCACAAACCACGGACTCTACCCGAAGTAAGATGCCTTCATTTTACAACTGGAAGGATGTCTACCTGAGCCGCTTTAACTATATGCGGGGACCCCTTTTCTCTTTGCAGCCGAACCAACTGAACACCACCGTACTGTACAATCCTGATTTTTCCAACTTCACTGTCACCGAAAAAGCAGGTCACGATATCGATGTCAAAGTTCCCCAGTCCCTAAGCTTTAACGATTACTCCGGCATTCAGAATGCCATGCTCCGCCGCTCCATCGTCCGCGATATTGAAAGAGCCCAGGACGGCTACACCGACTATACGGGCAAACGGATACGCCCTCTCCTGGAAAGCAACAAGATCTTTGACCGCATTTTCGGAGACAAACTGCCGGAATTCCGGCCCAACGGGTTCATCCAGGTGATGGCCTATCACCACCGGCTCAGAAACGACAACCCGACCAATATCTATAACCGCGACCGGAGCTATTTTGATTTTGACCAGCAGATCGCCATCAATTTCAATAACTTCTTTAACCGGCAAGGTGGCGGACAGGGTACGGGCCAGCTGCCCACCGACGTGCTGAATGACGGTAGGCTGCAAGACATTAATAACATCATTCAGAAACCGGGAGAGATCAAGGAAAAAGTCAATATTCTCGGAAACTTCGACACCAAATCGGCCTTTACCTTTGATAACAAAATGAAAATCAACTTCCGGAACGATCCGGAAGACATCCTTCAGGCGGTAGAACTGGGCAATATCTCTTTCCCCAACCGCTCCCAGCTGATTCCCGGCGTGGAGAACCTCTTAGGCGCTAAAGTAGGTCTGAAATTCGGAAAACTGGATATCATTGGTGTGGTGGCTCAACAAAACTCCCGTACCCGCTCTATCGTGCTGAACGGGGGCAGCCAGAACCGGAATTTTGAAATCCGGGCAGACAATTACGAAGAAAACCGGCACTTCTTCCTGGGTCAGTTCTTCCGCAACAATTACGAACGCTCCCTGAAAAACCTGCCCATTATTACCTCCGGCGTCATTGTCACCCGGATAGAAGCGTACGTCACTAACCGCACCTACAGTGTGGAAACCAACCGGAATATACTGGCGATCAACGACATGGGGGAAAGCGAACCTTACAGCCCCCAGATAACGCCTACGGGTACGGTTACCGCCGCAGACAACCAGGCCAACAGCCTGAACGAAGACCTGATTAAAAACTCCGCCTTCCCGCGGGATATCGACCGGGCCGCGACCTCCGTTAACGCCCTCGGCCTCAATATGGGCCGCGACTACGAAATTCTGCGTGGGGCCAAAAAGCTACAGGAAAACGATTTTGAATTCAATGCCGAACTGGGTTACCTTTCCCTCCGTACCCCTCTCCGTAACGACGAAGTACTGGCCGTAGCCTACGAATATACTTACCGCGATCCCCGTACCAACCGGGTAGAAACCCACCGGGTGGGTGAGCTGACCGAAGACTATGTCAACCGAAGTGAATCGGATGCCATTGTCATGAAACTGCTCAAGTCGAGTAACCTCCGGAACAACCTCGACAACCCCATGTGGGACCTGATGATGAAAAACGTCTATAACCTGGGACAAGGGCAGATCAAACAAGACGGTTTCCAGATGCGGATTATCTACAAAGACGACGATTCGGGCATGGATGTTCCCTTTCTCGCCGATATTCCCAGCCTGAAAGAAACGCCCCTGCTTAGCCTGATGGGTCTTGACCGTCTGAACTACAACAACGAAGTGATCGGCAACCGAACAGGAGGCGACGGCAATTTTGACTTTATTGAGGGCGTGACGGTCAATTCCCGGAACGGACGCGTGATTTTTCCGGTACTGGAACCCTTTGGCCGCTACCTGGAAGAAAGGGTGTCGGGAGAAGGAAATCAATACGTAGAAAAATACGTGTTTAATGACCTTTACGATAAGACCCTGACGGATGCCCAGCAAAATACCCTCAAAAACAAGTTCTTTCTTTCGGGCATGTTTATCAGCGGAGGGGCAGACATTCCCCTGCCTTTAGGGGCGTCCGGCAGTTCTGTACGGGTCTATTCCGGGGGAACGGAACTGAAACAAGGGGTGGACTACATCGTGAACAGCCAGATCGGTACGGTCACCCTCACCAACCAGAGCCTGCTGAATTCAGGAAAAACCATCCGGATCGATTACGAAGAAGCCGACATGTTCCAGACTCAGATCCGGCGGATGCTGGGTTTGAGAATGGATTATACCTTTAACCGCCATCTGCGTATAGGCGCTACCGTACAGGATCTCCGGGAAAACACACCGGGCTTCACTACCCGTACTTCCATTGGTAACGAACCGGTGAATAATACCATCTGGGGGCTTGACCTCAATTACAGGAAAGACGGCACAGGCCTTACCAAGTTCCTTGACGCCCTGCCGGGTATTCAGACCAAGGAACCCTCTTCCGTGATGATCAATGCGGAATTTGCCCAGCTCATTCCCGGGGTAAATACCAAAAGGGTAAACAACAGCTCCATGATTGACGATTTCGAGTACGCCCGGAATATCAACGATCTTTCCCGCCAGCCCAACCGCTGGCGTCTGGGTTCTACCCCACCCCAGTTTCTCCAGAATATCACGCCCGACCCAACCCAGGACCTTTCTTTGCAGCACCACTACAGGAGGGCCAAGATGTCGGTGTACAGTGTAGATATGACCGCCTACTTCTCCGGTCAGGGCGGCACGGGAGTTATCCCGCCCGCACTCAGTGAAGAAGCCAAAATGAGTCCTTTTACTGCGGGCTTTAACATCCAGGATATCCTGGTAGGGCGTTCCATGCCTACTTTCGCAGAACAGGTACCTACCAGCCTGCTGGATATCGCGTATTTCCCTGAAGAACCGGGCATGTATAATTATAACCCCGACCTCAAAGCAGACGGCAGGCTGAATACCGACCCGAAAACCAACTTCGGATCGGTGATGCGGGGCATTACATTTGATGCCGATTTTGACAACTCCAACGTGGAGTACCTGGAGTTCTGGATGATGAATGTGTTTGAAGGAGAACTTCCCCTGACCAACCGGGTGACGAATACCACCGGCGGTAAGCTGCTGGTACAGCTGGGAGACGTCTCGGAAGATGTGATTCCTGACGGCCGTTTCAATTTCGAAAACGGGATCCGGCCCGACTCCCTGAACGGAGGTTTGGCCAACCGGCCTTATGTGAGTACCCCCTGGGGAAAAGCGCCCGACATCCAGTTTATGGTAGACGCCTTCGAAAACGATGAAAATATCCGGAAAATCCAGGATGTCGGATTAGACGGCCTCTCGAATGAAGCCGAACGGGATTATGTCAACCCCAACGATCCGAACAGCAAGGGAATCAAAGGCTTCCTGGATCAGGCCAGAACCAAAGTGACCGACGCCGCCGCCTTTGAAAAGATCTACAATGACCCTTCCAAAGACGACTTCCGTCACTTCCTCGATCCTTCTTTTGACGGAAGCGCTACTTTTCTGGAAAGGTACAAAGACTACCTGGGCATGGAGAATAACTCACCTTACAATAAAGATCAGGCCAACGCGGCCATGGTCTATGCCAACTCCAATTCAGCAGACAAGGAAGACATCAACCAGGACAACACCATCAACGAACTGGAAGATTTTTACGAATACGAAATCGACATCCGTCCCGACAATGCCCGGGGAATCCAGAGCAACCCTTATATTGTAGACAAGGTAGAAGTAGGCGCCAACAGCGAGCGTCCGGCCACTACCTGGTATCTTTTCCGGATCCCGATCCGGAAATACACCCGAAAAAGCTCGGATTCACCCAACGATTCCTTCAAATCTATCCGGTTTATGCGCCTGGTGACCACAGACTGGGAACAACCCGTGGTGATGCGTTTCGCCACCATGCAACTGGTATCTAACCAATACCGCACTTACGCCTATAAGATTAACGACACCACCAGTAATTACTACGAAGTACCGGTGGATTCCCTTAGCAGAACCGTACTCAAAAGCGCTACGGTCAGCATTGAAGAAAACGGCTGCCCTACCGGTGTAGACTGCGGCGATTCCAAGCAATACCCGTACGCCGTTCCGCCCGGCTTTGTGCGTGACGTCAACTACGCCACTCAGGCCCGGATGGAGTTCAACGAACAGGCCATCAGCCTGGCGGTGGAGAAACTGGAAGCAAAAGACTCCCGCGGGGTCTTTAAAAATACCGACCTGGACCTCAACATGTACAAGCGCCTGAAAATGTTTGTACACATGCATACGGAAGAGAGTAATGCCGACAGCCTTGGAATGTTCCTGCGTATTGGTACCGACCTCAAGAACAACTATTACGAGATCGAGATCCCCCACCTGGAGCGCACCGCCCGGGGAGAAGTCTCCCCTACCCTGATCTGGCCCGAACAGAATGAAATTGATGTTCCCCTGGAAGAGCTGCGCAATCTGAAACTGAGGCGTAACCGGAACACCGATAAGAACACCTTCCGAAACGAATACGCCGAATACCTCACTATTGACGGTACGGCCTCCGGCACCGAAGCTCCTGTACTCCGGCGCTACCGGATCGCCGTAAAGGGAAATCCTGACCTGAGCAAGGTACTGACCATGATGATCGGGGTAAGAAATAACAGTGACCGGGAAAAAGACTATACCATCTGGGCCAATGAACTGCGGGCTTTTGGCTTTGACGCCCAGGACAAAGGGTCTGCCGGATTGCTTTCCGTTGACCTCAAGCTCGCCGATATCGGTACACTTATGCTGGCCGGAAACTTCCGGAACTTCGGGTTCGGAAGTGTGCAGGATAAAATATCCAACCGCCTCCAGGAAGACAGCTATTCGTACGGGGGCGTACTGAATCTTTCCCTTGATAAATTCCTACCCATGAAATGGGGGCTTCAAATCCCCTTCTTCATGAACTATGACCGCCAGGTATCCGTACCCGGATTCAATCCTTTAGATCCCGATATCCGGCTTGACGTAGCCCTGGAAGAAGGCAACCTGAATCCCTATCAGCAGAACCTCACCCGTGACCTGGTGTCGGATATGTCGACCACCACCGGGTTCAACTTCATGAACGTAGGCAAGGTAAAAACCGGGAACCGGACCAAAGATCGTATTTATGACATCGAAAACTTCTCGTTCTCGTATGCCCAGAACCGCATTTACCGGAGCAATATTCTCATGGCCAATAACGACCAGAGTTTCACCAGCGCCGGCATGACCTACCGGTTTAGTCCGAAAGCTTTACCTTGGGAGCCCTTTAAAAATGCGGCGGGCCTCGACAGCTCCATGTTCAAATTTATGAAGCCGTTTTCGTTCTCACCCATTCCCACACTTATTCACTTCGATCTGTACAATGAGCAGGTGTTTTACCGCACCCGCTACCGCGATCAGGAGCTCCGGGATCTCCCCGACGAAAACCTGATCAAATACTATTACGGCAACCGGCGGTATGACCTGGCCTGGACGCTCTTCCGGAACATTACCCTGACATACGGGGCACACATGCAGGCCATCATGGACGACGTGGACGGTACCGTGACCGCCGAACAGGATGTCAAATTCGGATCCCGCCTGTTCAGCCGCGGACGGGCCAAAAATTACACCCAGAATATAAAAGCAGTCTGGCGCCTCCCGCTCCAGGACATTTACCTGCTCGACTGGGTCACAGCCAGCGCCACCTACGACAACCGTTACAGTTTCAAGAGCGTAGCTTTCGGCCAACCGGACACCGGTGACGCCGCCTACCAATTCGGTCACTTGCTGGAAAACGGAAGAGACTTCGGGGTAGACGGGCGGGTAGACCTGGTCAGGCTCTATAACAAAATCGGTTATCTGCGCCGGGCCAATATGCCGGCTCAGCCCCGGCAACGTTATACACGGGCTCCTGGTGACGAACAGGATCTGGCCATGGAAAGCAACAAGTTTGCCCGTGCTGTTACCCGCCTGCTGATGGCCGCCCGCGGGGTCAACGGTCGCTTTGCCCTTACGGAATCTACCATCATGCCCGGTTTCCTGGAGATTCCGGAATTCTTTGGCCTGAACGGCACCTCTAACGGACTGGCCCCTGGTCTTCCTTTCGTGCTGGGAAGTCAAAATCCTGAAAAAACCATAGAAAGAGCCATGAATAACGGCTGGCTTTCGCGGAATGTACAGCAATACAACCCCATTGTACAACAAAGAGGTTATACCTTTGAATACAGCACCAACCTGGAGCCCTTCAAAGATTTCAGGGTGGTCATCAAAGGAAACATTTCCCGCAATAACGATATCTCCTACGTGTATCAGCCCAATGCCGATAACGAATTTGAGAAATTCTCACCGGTGCGGGGAGGTAGCTTCAAGATGTCGTTCTGGTCGTTCAAAACTTCCTTTAAGCGCGTCAACTCCGATCCTTCTTCCGGCTATTTTTACGAGCCTTTCAAAGACCTCCAGGACAACCGTTCCAAGGTGATTGACATTCTGGAAAGTCGTCCGGAAAACTCGGAACTCCTGCTTTCCGAAAACTCCCAGGATGTGCTCATTCCCGCGTTTTTTGCGGCCTATACCGGTAAAGACGTGAATGACCTCCTTAGCAAAAAGAAATATACCCGTAACGGCAGCAATACCTTTAACCCTTTCCTGGCCCTTCCCATGCCCAACTGGCAGATCAACTACCAGGGACTGGAGAAAGTGGCAGGTTTGCGGGCCTTGTTCTCTTCCATTACCCTTTCCCATTCCTTTGTGTCGTCATACAGCGTAGGGAATTTCACTTCCAATCTGGTGTATACGGATATGGCCCTGCTGGATTACCGGGGCGTGTATGGAAAGGGCTACACCCTGGGTTCTGAACTGAACGAGTTCACGAATATCTTTGACCCGGTGTATATCATGAGTTCCATTGTGATGGAAGAAAAGTTCGCACCTTTCCTCGGGGTGAATTTCACTACTAAAGGTAGTTTTTCAGGAAATTTCGCCTGGAACAAAGACCGGATGGCCATGCTGAACCTCTCCAACGCTCAGGTGAGCGAAACCCACGGCAATGACTTTATCTTTGGCTTCGGCATGAAGAAAAACAATATCGTGCTTCCGCTGAGGGGCCGCGACGGAAACAGCATTATTCTACCAAATGACCTGACCTTCCGGATGGATTTCACCCTGCGTGATCTCAAACTTATTCAAAGAAAGCTGGAGGGAGACGCCCTGATCAAAAGCGGATTCCGTTCGCTACAGGTAAAACCCAACATTGCCTATACCTTTAACAAACGGGTAAGTATGACTGTATTCTGGGAGAAACAGGTAAACCAACCTTACGTAACCCAACAGTATTACACCAATAATGCTACCTTTGGAATAACCGCCCGTTTTAACCTGGCCGAGTAAATAACAACCTTAATAATATGAAACCAAACCGTAGAAAATTTATTCAAAGCCTGGGCGCTGCCTCCCTGCTGGCAGCCTCCGAATCATTCGCCAAACCCTTCCATATTATAAAAGATATGCGGGTAAGTCCAAACGACAAAATCCGCTTTGCCACCATTGGCATGGGCATTCAGGGGCATTATGATACGCGGGCGGCGCTGAAAGCCGGCGGCACCGAACTGGTGGCCGCGGCTGACCTCTACTCCGGTCGCCTTACCCGTGTTAAAGAAGTATTCGGGAAAGATATTTTCACTACCCGCGACCACCGCGAAATCCTGGCACGAAAAGACATTGATGCCGTTTTAGTAGTAACACCTGACCACTGGCATGATCATATCACCATGGACGCCCTGAAAGCCGGAAAGGCGGTATACTGCGAAAAACCCATGGTCAACCGCATTGAAAAAGGCAAACCCGTTATTGACGCCTGGAAGAAGTCGGGAAAAACCATGCAGGTAGGCAGCCAGAGAATCAGCGGTTCCACCTTTGAAGAAGCACGGCGCATGGTCAATGCGGGAGAGATCGGAAACATCAACTTTATAGAGGCTACGTATGACCGTTTCAACAACATTGGTGCCTGGAACTACTCCATACCCACAGATGCTTCCCCGTCTACGGTAGACTGGGACCGCTTCCTGGGCGATGCCCCGAAACGACCGTTTGACGCCACCCGTTTCTTCCGCTGGCGCAATTACCAGGATTACGGGACCGGCGTGGCCGGAGACCTCTTTGTACACCTGATTACCGGCGTTCATTTCATCACCGGAAGCAAAGGCCCCGAACGGATCTTCTCATCTGGCGAACGCAGCTACTGGAATGACGGCCGGGATATTCCGGATGTGCTGGTCTCTGTTTTTGATTATCCCGCTAACGAAACCCATGAAAAATTCCAGATGGTTTTACGCGTAAACTTTGCCAACGCCGGAGCCATCAAAAACGTCACCCGGATCATTGGCACCGAAGGCCAGCTGGAAGTAAGCGACAGCACCCTGATTCTTACGAAGAAAAAACTTCCGAAAGCCCCCGGTTACGGCAATTACGACAGTTACTTCACCTTCTCTGAAGCTCAGCAGGCCGAGTTCAAAAAGCAATACGATGCGAAGTATTCAGAAGCCGATCGTGTAGCTGAACCGGTGAAAGAAATTCGATTTGATGCCCCAGAGGGGGAAGATAATCACGCCAACCATTTTAATAACTTCTTCGAGAACGTGCGGAAAGGCAGTCAGGACACCAATGAAGATGCTATCTTCGGATTCCGGGCCGCAGCGCCCGTACTGGCCTGCAACGACAGCTATTTCCAGCAGAAAGTTATTCACTGGGATGCGGATAAAATGATTGTAAAATAAGGAATGGATAGTTCAGACGGCAGGTTGATGTACTTTGAAGAGCATATCTTACAAGATATCTCCCTGCCTGAACGATTCACCTTTCCTTTTTATTATGAACCGCATCCTCTCGCTTTGCATGCTGCCGAGAAGCTGATGCATGACCTGGAAACCCATCCTCCGGAACAGCATAATTTTGGACTGAATGCTGGCGGACCCGGCCCGGTCATCGGCAAAATGTTTGGTGTGCTGGTGGTGAAAGACCGGCACGGTAAAGCCGGCTACCTTTACGGATTTTCGGGAAAACTGGCCGGAACCAACCGCCATGAACGGTTTGTTCCGCCGGTTTTTGATATGTTAACGGAAAACAGTTTTTTCCTGAGGGAAGAAGAGATTCTGAACAGCATGAACCGCCGGATCGAAGAAGTCCAAAATGACCGGGAGTTCCTGCAATTGCAGGAAGCACTGGCCGGTCTGGAAGAGAAAAACGCGACCTCCCTCTCCGAACTCAAAGAAAAACTAAAGGCAAACAAAGAAGAACGAAGACGGCAACGCGAGACAGAAAAGGCAAGACTCTCTGCGGAAGAGTACGCCCTGGTAGAGGAGGAACTCGTGCGCCAGAGCCTGGCCGATAAGCGACTGCTCGCCCAAACCCGGGAATCTTACCGCTGGAAAGAAGACGATCTCATTTCCCGGATCGCTGCATACGAAGCACAAATCGAAACCCTGGTCAAAGAGCGGCGCCGGAAATCGGCCGCCCTCCAGGAAGAACTCTTCAGCCGCTATGTCTTCCTGAACCAATACGGTGTAGCCAAAGGCCTGGGGGCCATATTCCGGAAAACCGTTTCGGGCAAGCCCCCAGCGGCGGCGGGCGAATGCGCCACCCCCAAACTCCTGCAATACGCCTTTCAGCAAGGATACACTCCCCTGGCCATGGCCGAATTCTGGTGGGGCGCTCCGCCCCGCTCCGAAGTCCGGAAACACAGGCAGTTTTACCCGGCCTGCACCGGCAAATGCGAACCCATTCTCCAACACATGCTGGAGGGCATTCCATTGGATGACAATCCCCTGCTGCACAATCCGGGTCGTGAAAAAGAAGTGCGAATGGTGTACGATGACGAGCATTTTGTGGTTGTCCACAAACCCTCTGGACTGCTCTCCGTACCCGGCACCCGTATTGAAGACTCGGTATTCACCCGTCTGAGAACCTTGTGGAACGGCCGTTTGCCCTTGATGATTCACCGCCTCGACATGTCTACCAGCGGGCTGTTGGTGGTGGCCCGCACGAAAGAAGCGCACAAACACATCCAGCGTCAGTTTCTGAAACGTACGGTAATCAAGCGCTATACGGCCTTGCTTACGGCCGAACTAAGTCAAACTTCAGGGGAGATTCACCTACCTCTTCGTCCTGACCTCGACGACCGTCCACGCCAGCTCGTATGCTTTGAGCAGGGCAAAAAAGCCATTACCCGTTGGGAACTGCTTTCCACCGGAAACGGTCAATCCAAAGTCCATTTCTACCCGCTTACGGGCAGAACCCACCAGTTACGCGTACATGCGGCCCACCCATTGGGCTTAAACGCCCCCATTGCCGGCGATGATCTTTACGGATGCGCCTCTGACCGCCTCTACCTGCACGCCGCCACCCTTGAATTTACGCATCCGCACACGAA
>JBEBRS010000019.1:0-25822 GCA_040394705.1 Leadbetterella byssophila | reverse complement strand
AACCCGGAACTCGGAACCCGGAACTCGGAACTCACTACTCTCTACTCCCTACTCCCATCCCAATCTCCAATACGATGAATAAAATAAAACTTCTCTTTGTTCTCCTGCTTTGTTCTTCTGTACTGCATGCCCAGGAAGAAATGCGCAGGCTTATCGACGAAAACTTTACTTTCGCGGAAAAGCAGTACCGGTTTATGATGGAGCAAAACCCCACGCCCGACCGCATGCCCCAGTCGTATAACCAGAAAACCGGCAAGTTTGATGCCCGTCCGATTACCTGGTGGTGTTCCGGCTTTTATCCCGGCAGTCTCTGGTACATTTACGAACAGACCGGAAGCGAAATCATCAAAGGAGAGGCGGAAAGAGCACTTCGCGTGATTGAACCCAACCGGCACTTTACAGGAAACCATGACCTCGGCTTTATGGTTTTTTGCAGTTTTGGAAACGCATTCCGGATCACCGGCAAGGAAGAGTACAAGCAGATCATCTTAGATGGTTCCAAAGCCCTTTCTACCCGGTATCGCCCCGAGATCCAGTCCATTCAGTCGTGGAACAAGAACGACTATTTCAACTGTCCGGTGATCATTGATAACCTGATGAACCTGGAAATGCTGATATGGGCTACCCGGAACGGAGGCGATAAAAAATTCACTGAGATTGCCGTAACACATGCCAATACCACTATCCGGAACCATTTTCGGCCCGATTACAGCTCCTACCACGTGGTAGACTACGACCTTGAAAAGGGGGAACCGATCCGAAAAGTAACCTGGCAGGGGGCGGCGAATACTTCTGCCTGGTCGCGCGGACAGGCCTGGGCCCTGTATGGCTATACCATGTTGTACGGCCTCACCCGTGACCCCGCCTACCTGGCGCAGGCCCGGGGCATTGCCGGCTTTATCCTGAATCACCCCAACCTGCCCACGGATAAGATACCTTATTGGGATTTTGACGCGCCCTTTCAGCCCAAAGCGCCGCGCGACGCCTCCGCGGGCGCCATCATCGCTTCGGCTTTACTGGAATTGGGACAATATACTTCCGGAACGGAAAAAGACCGTTATCTGGCCGACGGTACACACATGCTGAAATCCCTGGCTTCGGACCATTACCGGGCAGGGTACGGGGAGAATGGCGGGTTTCTTTTAAAGCACAGCGTGGGTGGACTCCCTATGAATTCGGAGATCGATGTACCCCTGATTTATGCCGATTATTATTTCCTGGAAGGTCTTAAAAGATACAAAGACTGGTATCTGAAATAAATATCAGAGCGTAGCGTATTGTTTTCCGGCCCTGGTCAGCATATCTTTCTTCAGGAGGGCCAGGGCGTCGGTTAAAATTTGCTCGTTGCTGGGAAAAGTACGGGGTTTCCCGCCTATTCGTTTCAGGCTGACATCGCTCAATGCCCGTTTGTCTCCTTTGTACGTGGAAGCATAGTTTTCAAAGGTTTGTACCGCGTTCACTTCTTCCGAGTAGATCTCTTTCCGGGCTGTACGGTCGTAGATAATCACCTGCCCTTTTACCACCGCCTCTTTGAACTGATACAATTCAATGACGTCGGCAGTAACTTCCTTTTTGCGTTTGATTTTTTCATTTTCCCGAGAGGAAGAACCCACCTCTTCTTCAATTTCCTTCTTGTCCTGGTATTCGCGGGTACTTTCTTTTTCCGGTGAAATCACAAAGTCGTTCAGCACCAGGGTGATCTCGTAATCGTACTTCATTCCCCGCTGAGTGCTAAGGTGAACGGTCTGCCAGGTTTTATCGAGCTTTTCCGACGTCATATTCCGGAAATATTCCGTTCCGGCTTTACTTAGGCTGATTTCCGGGCTGATTTCCGTTTGCAGGAGGAGGTGGGTGGTACCCAGGGCTTTGGCTTCGTCCTGTAATTTCCGGATATGTTCCGTAGAACCTGCAATTCCTTGCATCTGGTGGAGGGCGTCAAAGGCCTCGCGGGCCGCCGGTTTGTCTCCTTTCTTCGCCTTCTCTAATTTTTCAAGGGAATTTGCGTAGAGGAAATCCGCGGCCTGGTTCCGGTACTTGGCCAGCTCAGCGCTTATATCTACCAGGTGGATGTCGGCTTTGTACCCGTGCTTATCGGTCAGGGGCAGCAAAGGCCGGATACCCGCCTGCACTTTATCCATTTCTTCGTAAATTTTGAGGAGCTGAAGCTGCACCCCGTCTTCGCCCTTCCTTTCCAGGTTTTCGGCCTCGGTCAGCTTCTGCTGGAGATAATATTTATGGGCCTCTTCCAGGGCCAGTACATGTTCGGGAGACTTTTTCTTTTTGCCTTTCAGCTTGGAAACCGCCAGCGATATGGCCTCTTTATACCGGCCTTTGTCGAGTTCCTTCCTGACCGAAACACAACCGAAGCAAACAAAGAAGAGGAGGGATAGGGAGAGCGCTTTCATAATGAATCTATTTTGGCAGTATGACAGGCCAAGCAAAGTATGGCTACTTGGTACTGTCTTTCAAATGGTCTGGCTTACACAGCGTTTAGAACGCTTCCGGTTTGCGTCTCCACTTTTTCAGGAGTTCGAGGTCATCCGCACTTACATACGCTTGCTTCACGGCTTCGTCAATCAGGTAGGCGTAATTACTGAGGGTGACCAGCTTCAATTGTTTGTCCGCAAAATTCTTTTCCGCCACTTTGAAACCGTAGGTAAAGATCGCCATCATGCCCAATACTTCAATTCCCTGGGCTTGCAGCGCTTCAGCAGCCTTGATGGAACTTCCCCCGGTAGAAATCAGGTCTTCGAGTACCACTACCTTGCTTCCTGCTTCTATACGTCCTTCGATCTGGTTGCCCATGCCGTGTTCTTTCGGCTTGGGGCGCACGTAGGCGAAAGGCAATTGGAGGTAGTCGGCTACCAGGGCCCCCTGGGCGATGCCGGCGGTGGCCACACCCGCTATGGCTGTAGCGTCCGGAAACTCCTTTTTGATGGCTTTGGCTAAGGCTTTTTTGATGAATGTGCGCGCCTCTACATCCGAAAGGGTGATCCGGTTGTCGCAATAAATAGGCGAATTCCATCCGGAACTCCATTGAAATGGTTTTTGTGGGCTTAGCCTCACGGCTTTTGTTCTCAGCAGGATCGTGGCTATCTTTCTCGCAGTATTCATTCTTCAGGATTCGTTTTACTCACCAGTATTTTATCTACACGGTTTTTGTCCATATCCACAATTTCGAAAATAAAATCCTGCCAGTAAAACTTTTCACCGGTGGTAGGAATTTCTTTCAGGATATGTAGGGCAAACCCGCCCATGGTATCAAACCCGCTGTACTCCTTACGGTTGGGGAGGTCAATTTCAAACTCCGACAGGAAGTCGTCAAAGGGCAGGGCCGCGTCAATCAGGAAACTGCCGTCTTCGCGCTCCATGATTTCGTATTCGAACTCGTTGGTTTCCGAGATGTCGCCCACCAGGGCATCCAAAATGTCGTTCATGGTCACAATGCCCACTACCGAGCCGTATTCGTCTACGATGACCCCGAAATGAATCCGTTCTTCCTGGAATTTTTCCAGCACCTGGTACGCGTGGTTATTTTCAGCGATATACAAAGCCGGGCGTAAAAGAGGCTCGGGGTTCTGCAACTCCTCGTCCAGCGATTTGCCCAAGAGGTCTTTGATATAGAGGAGTCCTTTGATATCATTGATCCCGTCTTTACAAACCGGGTAGATGGAGTGCCGTTTTTCAATGATCTTTTCCCGGTTTTCCGCGGGAGGGTCGTCAAGGTCCAGGTAGCTGATGTCGTTCACGCTGGTCATCAGGGAAGTAATTTTCCGGTCGCCCAACTGGAAGACATTCTGCACAATTTCATGCTCGATTTCTTCAATCGTACCGTCTGATGCGCCCTCCTGGATAATGTTTTTGATTTCCTCTTCCGTCACCGCGTTATCGTTTTCTTTCAGGCCGATTACCTTGAAAATAAGGTCAGAAGATTTGCTTAGCAGCCAGATAAAAGGAGACGCTGCCCGGGAAAGAATATTCATGGGCCTCACCACGATGGTGGCAATGTCTTCCGGGATGGCCATGCCTATCCTTTTGGGAACCAGTTCTCCAAAGATCAGGGTGAGGAAGGTCACAATAACCGTAATCACGGCTACGGCCAGATTGTCAGCATAGTGTGCGGGAAGTCCCATTTCGATGAGATAGGGAATAACATAGCCTTTGAAAGTATCGCCCGAATAAATACCGGTCAGGATGCCGATAACGGTAATTCCGATTTGTACGGTGGATAAGAAACGGGAGGGAGAATTGGCCAGCTCCAATGCTTCGGCGGCACTTTTCTTTCCATTTTTTGCGGCTATTTCCAGTTTGGCTTTACGAGACGAGACCAAAGCGATCTCAGACATCGAAAACATTCCATTCAGCAGAATCAGGAACAGAATTATAAATATTTCCATTTAAAAAAAGATAAGTACTTACTTACCTAACATATTTTAAATGCAAAGTAACAAAAAATTTATATCATTTAAGATGAGGCTATACAAAATTAATCCGCGCGCGCTTTTTACCTTTGCATTTTGCAGAAAATATGATCCTTTTTGTCAATAACATTCCTCTCCACATAGTAGACCGTTCGGAGGAGGTTTCTTTTTCACATGTCATCGACCTCTGGTCCGATACCCTTCGCTTTGAAGAAGTGAGTGGCTCCCCCCTTATCCGAAACGCTACCAATCAGGGTATCCTGAATTTTGTCCGCTTTCTTCAGGTCAACAGCCAGCCGGCGTTGAAGGAAGTATACTTTAGCGTAAATGACCGGAAGAAATTCAAAAGTTACCTGAAAAAAGAACTCCAGTTTGTGAAAGCTGCGGGGGGAGTAGTAGAGAATCATGAAGGGAAAGTTTTGATGATGAAAAGGCTGGGATTCTGGGATCTGCCCAAAGGGAAAGCGGAAAAACGGGAGAAATCGGAAGTGACCGCCATCAGGGAAGTAGAAGAAGAGTGTAATGTGTCGGTTTTTACCGAAAAGAAGCTGGTGACCACCTGGCATACGTACTTCATGAAGGGGAAGCTGGTGGTGAAACGGACCAAATGGTACCGGATGAAATTGATATCCGACAGTAAAATGACGCCTCAGACCGAAGAAGGGATTGAAGAGCTGGCCTGGATGGACGGCCGGCAACTGGAAGAAGCAGTAGCACAATCATACCGTTCCATAGCGTATGTGCTGGAACAGTACCGTCTCCGCAAGGGAGTCCGGGCCGGAGAAAAGAAAAAGTAAGAACGGCAGTGACTTTAGGGGAAAGGTTTCGTCTCAACTACAATAATCCGGGTGTTACGGAGTAGTATTGACAGCCCTTCTCTCGTTAGCTAATTGTACGCGCGACTCACCAATCCACTGTGTTATACCGTTCAGATTAAGCAAATTTAAGGAGTTTCCGACTCCTTTTTTTGTGTCCTTGCCGGAGTATACGGCGTATAGGCCGCCTATTTGCCGGCGTTTGAACTCATACCGGTTTTTTTTTGTAGTTTTGATAACTAACAATATCTAAAAAGTGAAAATCAAAGTACTGGTAGTAGGTTGTGGCAACATGGGCGTTTCCCATGCCCTGGCGTATCATGCCCTGGAAGAATTTCAGATCTGTGGCCTGGTTTCCACAGGGAAAAGTAAAGAAGTATTGAACGAAAAGCTGGGCGGAGGCTATCCGCTTTATAGTGATTATTACGAGGCCCTGAAGGACTCCAAACCCGACGCGGTCTGTATCTCCACCTATCCGGATACCCACGAGGAATACGCGCTGGCGGCCCTGGAGGCCGGGTGCCACGTTTTCCTGGAGAAACCCATTGCCGACTCGGTGGAGGGGGCCGAAAGGGTGGCCGAAGCGGCCCGTCGTCTGAACCGGAAACTGGTGGTAGGCTATATTCTTCGCGTGCATCCTTCCTGGATCAAATTCATTGAGGTAGCCCAAACGCTGGGTAAGCCTTTGGTGATGCGCATGAACCTCAACCAGCAGTCGCACGGCTATATGTGGGATGTACACCGGAACCTGATGAAGAGCCTGAGCCCTATTGTGGACTGTGGGGTGCATTATATTGATGTAATGTGCCAGATGACCCGGTCAAGACCCGTGTGGGTGAGTGCTATCGGCGCGCGCCTGACTGACGATATCCCGGAAAGCAACTATAACTACGGGCAATTGCAGATTCGGTTTGAAGACGGATCGGTGGGCTGGTATGAAGCCGGCTGGGGACCCATGATGAGTGAAACGGCATATTTTGTAAAAGATGTGATCGGTCCGAAAGGCTGTGTTTCCATCGCCGGGAAGAACGCGGCCTCGGAAGGAAATTCCGACAACGTGGATGCCCACAGCAAGGCCGAATCATTGAAAGTACACAGCGCGGCGATCAACGCCCAAAACGAGTTTACCGAAGAAGACCGGTGGATAGACCTGAGCGATGAACCCGACCATAACGAGCTTTGCAAACGCGAACAGGAATATTTCCTGAAAGCGATACAGGAAGACCTCGATCTGAACGATCACCTGGACGATGCCGTGTACAGCCTGAAAGTGGCTTTCGCCTGTGACGAATCGGTGAAGACCGGGGAAGTGGTACGGCTTTAAGCCGCATTTTGTCCGTGTAATCTGTGAGCAAAGTAAACCACTGCGTTAGCTCTCACAGATTACACGGATTTTATTTCTTTTTCACCCCCGCGTATACCGCGCCCAGGCCCAGCAGCACCAACGCGATAGACGCGATCAGGTCCAGTTTTTTGCCCTTTTCTACGGCTGCCGGCTTGAACTCAAATACAATTTCGTGTTTGCCCGCGGGTATCTCCATTCCTCTTAATAGATAGTTGACCTTTTGGTGAGGCGTTTCCTGCCCGTCTATGTAGCTTTTCCAGTCTTTATTGCCCCGGTAGTAGATCTCGGAAAAAACGGCAAACTGCGGACTTTTCGTTTCGGAACTGTACACCAACCGGTTGGGTTCGTAAGAAGTGAGATGGATGGCATCCGTGGAGTCCGGTGCATAGGTGGCAGGCGACAGTCCCTGGTTTTGCTGGGTGATGGCGGTGGTGGCGGCATGGAAATTACCCAGGGCGGCCAGTTCTTCATCCGCGGTCGGTACCACGGTAAGGGTATCGATAAACCAGGCATTGCCCAGGGCGCCGGGGTTGCGTTGAGCCACCGGTCCGTTGGCCCCGCCCGTGATAAGGTAGCGGGTGTTCAGCATGTCAAGTACCTCCATATTGAGCTGTCCGTCTGCCGTAACCAGCTGGTGGTCGTACAGCTCCTGGGTTTTTTTAAGTTTCGCGCCGTGGTAGCCGCCCAGCGACTTATGGAAGTAGGAGTCGCGGGAGTCCTGGGTGAAGGAGGTGGTGACGTTGATGACTTTAAAGTTCGGGTCGGTATCGCGCAGAATTTCCAGGTCAGCGGCCGTAGGTACAAATTCGGTAGCTTTACCTTTCTTAGCCGTAAAATCTTCGTTATTGAAATACCGCTTGCCCACACCGATCAGGTCATACGCCAGCAGGAGGAACACCACATAGGTAAAGACCCTGGACGTGAGCTTTTGCTGGGCAAAGGCCCATATTCCGGCTGCCAGGAGAATAGAAAGGAACGCCCCCCGAAGCACGTCACTCCAGGCCATGCCCTGGCGGTCTTCCTGTAGGGAGTGCATCAGTTTATTGGCGAATTCAGGCCCGGTGCTTTGTGCAATTCCGCTTCTGAATTCCACATCTCTCGGTCCGGTGAAGTCTACGGAGAAATAGCCGGCCAGCATCAGCGCTACTGTGAGGCCCAGGGTATAATACAGGGGTTTACGCAGGCTTGTCCAGGAGGTCTCGCCGGAAAACAGGGCGGAGACGGTATTTGCCGCTCCCCATACCAGGAGGAAGTGTACAATGACCAGGGTCATGGTTACCGCACGGAACTTGTTGTAGCCCGGCAGGTGATCAAAAATAAAATTATTGAAGGAAGGAAAATTGCTTCCCCAGGCCAATACGATAAAGAAAAGGGTAAGACCGGTGAGTATCCACTTCCACCTTCCTTTCAGGATAAAGAGGCCCAGAAGAAAGAGAAAGACCACGAGTACGCCCGAATACGCGGGACCGCTGGTGATTGACTGGTTCCCGAAATAGAGGGGAAGCTGCTGCACGAACTGGCCTGCCATGTTGGCTTCCACGCCGTTCGATACCAAGGTTTTGTAGGTCTCCGAATTCTCGGACAGGGCGCCTACGGATCCGCCGCCCATCAGGTTGGGAACTACCAGGGTAAAGGTTTCCGCAAGGCCATAGCTCCACCCGAAGGCGTAGTCGCGGTCCAGGCCTGAATTTCCCACCGTACTTGCCTTGAGTTCAGATACCCCACGGGTAGATTCTTTGGAATAGACGAAATTATTCCAAAGCCGCATGCTGTGCATCCCTACTCCGATAACCACCGCCACCGCCAGGCAGGCGGTTACTTTGGCCAGGGAGCGGGCCTCCCCCGCACGAATCATTTTTACCCCTTCGTAAATGAAAAAGGCGAGAAGGATAAAGATAAAGTAATAGGTGATCTGCAAATGGTTTGCGTAGATTTCCAGGGATAGAAACAGGGCGGTAAGAAAAGTGCCCGTGAGGTATCGCCCCCGGAAAATGAGGTACATGCCCCCTACGATGGCCGGGGCGTAAGCGAGCGCAAGAATTTTAGACAGGTGTCCAGCCTCGGTATAGAGCAGATTATAGGTGCCGAACGCGTACGCTACGGAGGCGATAACGGCTACCCACAGGCTTTTGCGCATGCTCACCATAAACACGAAAAAGCCGACCATCAAGAGAAAGATGACGCTTACCGGCGCAGGAATAGAGGCGTAAATGAAGCTGCCGAGACGGCTCACCAGGCTGTTCGGATACGAACCCCAGATCATATTCGAGGGCATACCTCCGAAAACCGAATTGGTCCACCAGGTGTATTCCCCTGTCCTTTTGTGGTATTCCATGGCTTCCCGGGCATTTCCGGTACTCATCACATCGTCATGCATGGCTACCGCTTTGCCGCTCAGTATAGGACTAAAATACAGAAATGTGATGACCAGGAAGAATACAACGGCCAGGAAATAGGGCAGGTATTTTTTAAATCCGTTCATAAGTTTTTTAGCTGTGAGTTCGGGAAGCCCTTGCTATGTGCCTTTATTCACGGGGCGATACCCGGTTTAGGAAAGACGATAACGGAGCCGGAACTCGTTTTCATTTATAGGCCGGTTTTCTCCGGCGGGATAAAATTATGCCAAAGATATAGAATAATTTACCACTCCGCCTGTCGGTGTGTGGTCATTTAATGATTATTTTTCGGCTTAATTTGGAATTTTCATATTCGGTATGCCTCGGTTATCCATTATTACGATTACGTACAATGCGGGTGAGTTCCTGGAAAGAACCCTGAAAAGTATTGTTTCTCAGACCGATCAGGATTTTGAGTACCTGTTGATCGACGGGGGGTCGAAAGACGATACGCTGGCCATTGCGGAGGATTACCGTGATCGGATCGATGTGTGGATTTCGGAACCTGACCGGGGGTTGTACGATGCCATGAACAAGGGGCAAGAGCGGGCGAGCGGGGAATACGTGTGGTTTATGAACGCGGGGGATGAGATTGCGGAGACGCGGGCGGTGGAGAAACTTAAGAAGGTGATGGAAATGGCCCCGGATGTGATTTATTCCGATACGTGGATAGTGGACAATGCAGGCACGGAGCTGGGCTTACGTTCGTTGCTTACCCCGCACAAGATACCGGAAACGCTTTCCTGGGAAAAATACAGGCGCGGGATGCTGATCTGCCATCAGGCCTTTATTGCGCGAAAGGCCCTGGCGCCCACATACCTTGAAGATAACCTCAGCGCAGATATCGATTGGGAAATAGAATGCCTGAAAAGAGCTTCCCGGGTCTTGCCCTATCCGGGTATTCTGGCCCGCTATCTCACAGGAGGCGTTTCGCATCGCCAGAAGTGGCGGTCATGGAAAGACCGGTATAGGGTGCTGAAAAAACATTTCGGCTTTTTCCCGAATTTGTACCATCATTTCCGGATTGCGGTACGTTCCGTTACATCCCGGTAACCGCACGGAATACCAATCAAAGAAGATCAAATAGGCTGTCTACCCCCAGCATTTTCGAGCGGATAAACCCTTCTCCGTAGCGGGTGCCAATCTGGTGCCCGAACTCGAGGCCCCGGCTGTGGATAAAATCCAGGAATTCCGGGGAGGAAATATAGCTGGAAGGCTCCCTGGATTCGGGATCGAAAAACTGGCTTTTGAAGGCCATGACGCTGGCGGTTTTTATATCCCAATAATCGGTGACATCCACTACCAGGTCCGGCTGGAGGTAGCGGTCCTGGATATAATGAAAGGCATTTTTCGGCCTCCATGGTTCTTGCTCCGTTCCGTCTTCTTTGTAGGTGACTATCTTGCGTAAGCCGCTATAGAAGCAGGCCTCGGTACAAAGACGGGAGGCGCGTCCGTGGTCAGGATGACGGTCTTCGGGCGCGTTCAGCAGCACGATTTCCGGCCGGTATTTCCTGATTACCTGAATGATTTTCAGTTGATGTTCGGAATCATTCTGGAAAAATCCGTCTTTGAAGCCCAGGTTTTCACGGGCGGAGAGTTTTAATATCGCGGCGGCTTCGGCCGCTTCTTCCAGGCGCAAAGGACCGCTTCCGCGGGTGCCCAGTTCTCCCTGGGTCAGGTCAGCGATAACCGCCTTTTTACCTCGTGCTATTTCTTTGGCCAGGGTGCCGGAGCAACCCAGTTCCGCGTCATCGGGATGAGCCGCAAAGACCAGAATATCTGTTTTCATTATCGTACGCGTAGTCGTAATCCGGGATAAATTTTCTTATTCAAAGGAATTTTATTGAGCTGGGCCAGCTCGCGGGCCGTCATGTTAAACTTGCGGGCAATAGAAGTAAGGGTTTCCCCTCTCCGCACCGAATGCCATAACTTTTGTACCGTTTGTACCGGTACTTCCTCTTCGAAATCATCCCCGTCTTCGTGGTCGTCCAGGGCCTCGCCGGTCGCGAATTCCCCGTTCCGGTAACTGGGGGGAATAGATGGTTTTCCTCTAAGGTAATCGTAAAGGCGGGAAGACACTGTAAATTCCTGCATCCGGATCCGGATCTGGTTATTGGTGTAGTCGTAGATGTTTTCGGTATCAAACTGATTTCCCTCGTAGCGGGTTTCGTAATGCAGGTGAGGGCCGGAGCTACGGCCTGTGCTTCCGCCCAGTCCGATTACATCCCCCGCTTTCACCAGGGTGTTCGGTTCAAACGCGATCTTAGAAAGGTGGCCGTACAGGGTTTCCAGTCCGTTATAATGCCGGAGCAATACGGTGCGGCCATAGCCGTTAAACGTACCGCTGATGCGGACAATACCGTCAAAAGCGGCATAAACCTTGTCGCCCGTATCCAGGGCCAGGTCAGTACCTTTGTGCCAGCGGCCGTTACGCCATCCGAAGTGCGAACTCAGGCGGAACTGGTCCAGCATTTTCGCCCAATTACGGCCTTCTTTTTCATTGTACAACGTGATATTCACGATCTCATTGAAGCTTTTGGCCGCGGTGCCGTAGGGGTTCAGGCTTTTGGTGTCCCATACCGAGTAATACGAAGCCACTTTGACCATGTTTTCACTGCCTGCGAACAGGGCTTCCTCCTCGATTTCCAGGATCAGTAATTCGCCTTCATCAAGCGAAGAAGTGTCTTCATGCACGATGGTATTGATCTCGCGGAGGGGCTCTATGCGAATTCCCTCTTTATAATTGGAACCCGGCCCGGCAGGGGCCGCTGCCTTATTGTTATTGCTGCCTTCGTATTGGTTGGAAAACCGTAATCGGGGCTCTTCTTCAAAGATGAAATCAAATTCATCCTTTTTGGCCGCTTCTTTTTTGGTCTGGGTATTCTTCGACGATTGCGGTATCTTGGGAGCAGAAATGATTTTACCTTTTTCCTTTTGCGCAAAACCCGGCAGAGCGGAACAAAGGAACAAAAGGGCGATAAATTTTTTCATACGTATTTTCAGCTATCAGGTGTTTGCGGCAGGCAGGTCGTACGGCGGGTTTGACCATTGGTTTTATTTCCCGTAACCGGGCAGCCTGTGACGCAAAGCCGTTCTATAATTGAGGTTCTTTCTTTTTCTAACCCCGTTTTCTCCGGGATTATTGTCAGAACTAAAATAATATTTTTTAATTAGGGGTGGGAAGTGTCGGGCGTTAAGGAGTTCCGGATTTGGCCAGAGAAGATTTCAGGCCACCGCGGTATCGACCAGGTTCCTGATTTTCTCCATAGATTTCTCATAGCTATATCTTTCCAGTACTTTTGTCCGTGCGGCCTGTCCGCGACGCTCTCTTTCCGCTACGGGTATTGACCCGATCAGGCGGGCCATTTCTTCTACATCCAGGTAGTCGGCCTGCCAGCCCGCATCTTCTTCTATAAATTCGTCTCCTCCTCCCGTATTCCGAAAAGAAAGTACGGGCTTACCGCACAAGGCGGCTTCCAGCATCACGAGGGGGAAAGGATCTTCCCGGCTGCATAATAAAAACACATCCATGGCACTGATCAGTTCCACCGCCCGCGCCGTAGGCTTCAGCCACACCACCTTATCCCCAACCCCCAGCTTGTGCGCATCGTACTCCAGCTCCCGCTTCATAGCCTCCTCTTCTTTCATCCCGATCCACGCAAAACGGATACCCGGATCTGCTACCCGCGCCGCCACCTGCAAAAAGATGTCCGGCGCCTTCCGCCAGTCGGCATTCCCGCAGGCCACCACCCATGTGTGCGCCCGCGAAAGGCCCCATTCGGCCAGCACCGCGTCCCGGTCGGTCGTATTGTGTATTTTCAGGATGTCTGCATTATGCACAAACGAATGGATAACCCTGATTTTTTCGCTTTCTCCGTGCAGGCGCAGATTCGCTGCCACCGCGTCAGAACAGGCCACTACCGTATCGGAATACCCGAAGAGCAAAGGCAGGGCGTCTGCCGGACCGTACTGCCCGATGGAATAGGAGAGCTCATGGATATGCGTAATCAGCGGTACAGGCCAGGTGTTTTTCAGTTCGGGCAGTAAATGCACCGCCGCGATAGTATTCACATACACCAGGCCGATTGCATGGTTCTGGCGGACGGTCTCCAGCACCGATTCCCGGTTGCCTACCAGGCGGCTCCACCGCGAAGCCGGGGGCCGGTTCAGGGAATACGTGACAAACCGATCTTCAAATTCTTTACGGAAGCTGCCCCACTCGTTCACCAGCAGAAGCACCACCCCGTAGCCGTTGTCTTGCAGGTAGGCCATCACGTTATACAGGAAGAGCTGAGCACCCGCCCGGTTGGCGTCATGACTGACAAATAATATTTCCTTTTTTTTCTGCAAAATCAACTAAATATGGGCATTGATAATACCGGCAATCTTCCTGGCAATCCCGTGGTCGAGATCGGGATAAAGCGGCAGGGAAATCACCCGCGAAGAAACATCCTCGCTCACGGGGCAGTCATAGGTAAACGGCACATACTGAAGCGTATTCAGGGTAGGGTAAAAATACCGCCGCGGGTAAATGTCTTCCCGGTTCAGCGCTTCGATTACCTTGACCGTAGCGGCCTCTTCAGCCACCACCACCGGGTAATACGCGTAATTGTACTCGAGGTCTTGTGCGCGTTCCGTAGGCTTGTAGAGCTTGCTCCAGTCCAGCAGCTCATCGTAAATTCTGAAAATCTGCTTCCTCCCTTCAATGATCGTGTCGAGATGGCCCAGGTTCACCAGGCCCATCGCGGCGTGAAATTCCGAGTTTTTTCCGTTCACACCCGCCAGGAAGTATTCGTCACGAATATGCCCGAAACTGCGCATCAGCTGCACCGTCTTGTAAAGTTCCGGGTCGTGGCACACCACACAGCCCCCCTCCACGGTATGGAACACCTTGGTGGCATGAAAACTGCAGGTGGAAATATCTCCGTACGACAGCAAAGAACGCCCCTTGTACACTACGCCGAAAGCGTGGGCCGCATCATATATGATTTTAATACCGTATTTTTTCCCGATGGCCTCCAGCTTTTCCACCTGGCAGGGGTTGCCGTACACGTGTGTGGCGAGAATCGCGGAGGTCCGCTCCGTAATGGCGCTCTCCACCAGGTCGGCGTTGATGTTCAGATCTTCAGGATTAATGTCTACAAAAACCGGCTTCAGGTTTTCCCACAAGATGGATGTAGTAGTGGCACAATACGAAAAAGGGGTGGTGATTACCTCGCCCGACAGGTTCAGGGCTTTGATAGCCAGCTGAATGGCAATGGTGCCGTTGCCCGTAATGGCCAGGTAAGGCAAATCCAGTTTTTGCTGTAGTTTTTCCTCCAGTTCTACCAGGAGCGGACCGTTATTGGTGAGCCATTCCGACGCCCATATCCGTTCCAGCATTTGCTCGTATTCCTGTTTCGGAGGAAGAAACGATTTGGTTACATTAATGGTCATGATAATTCAGTTTGCCAGGATTTCACCTGTATCATTTTAGGACGTATGGCTCCCGGCCACTTTCCGACCCAGTCGGTTCCTTCCCGGTAATCCAGGATATCAAAAGCGATGGCGTCCTCGAAAAAGAACACCGGTGCCAGACGGTCTCTCACAATCATCACCGAGATGTAGTAGGAACCGTCGTTCAGGAAGTCGCCTGGAATCGCACAAACCGACTTCACCCTTCCTTTTTGGTAGAACTTCGCTTCGTCACCGATATTGAAAACACATTCCCCGGTCATACTATACAGGAAAATGCTCACATTAAGTTCCGCATTATCTACAAAATTCCAGTATTCCAGCTCCAGGCGCAAGGGCGTGGTGGTGTACAGGTGCGGCTCGGGTGCTTCTTCATCAGGCACAAGACGGATGGTCTTGATCTTTATGAAGTCATTCCCGGGTGCCAGGTTCGGGTCGGTCCAGGCCTGTTCCAATTGGAATTTAGATACGTTTTTCACGTATTCACTGATGACGTCGTCAATAGGTCCGTATTTGACCAGTTCACCCGACCTCAGGTAGGCGCCGGTATTGCAGAGGCCCTGCACGGCGGTAAGGTTATGCGAAACAAAAATAAGGGTTCTTCCGCTACTTGATACATCCCTCATTTTTCCGATACTCTTCTTTTGGAAATCGGCGTCACCCACGGCCAGCACCTCGTCTACCACGAGAATTTCCGGTTCCAGGTGAGCGGCAATGGCGAAACCCAGACGTACGTACATGCCCGAAGAATACCGCTTTACCGGAGTGTCAATAAATTTTTCAATACCTGCAAAATCTACAATCGCGTCAAAATGGCGGTATATTTCCGCTTTTTTCATCCCCAGTATGGCACCGTTCAGGAAAATATTTTCCCGGCCGGTAAGTTCGGGATGGAAGCCGGTGCCTACTTCCAGGAGGCTGGCCATTCTTCCCCGGATCCGGATACTTCCGGCGGTGGGTTCCGTAATCTGGCTGAGTATCTTAAGTAAAGTGGATTTGCCTGCCCCGTTGGCCCCTACCAGACCGAGACGGTCGCCCTGCTGTACGTCAAAAGTCACATTTTTCAGGGCCCAGAAATCCTGCTTGCTCTCTGCGGGTTTTCCTCGGTTGACCAGTTTCTTCGACCAGCCCGTGATGGTATCCCTCAGGTCATCGTTAGATTTTCCTTTGCTGTTCAGGACATACTTCTTGGAAATATTTTCTATACTGAGTACGTTCATAACGCGTTAGATGTAATCCACAAATGTATCTTCATGCTTTCTGAAGAAGCTGATCGAATAAAAGAAAGTAAGAAGAATAAATACCACTAAGGGTATAAAACTCTGCCAGTTAAAGGCCGCAAAATCGCCCAGCATAGCCCAGCGCATGGCGTCAATACAACCGGTCACCGGATTCAGTAAGGCCAGCTTGTACAGCAGCTCTCCGTGGGCACCCGTTCTGTACGCGTCGGTCAGGTAGGCCACCGGGGAAAGAAAAGTACCGAACTGCACCACAAAAGAAATCACCTGCCCGATATCCCGGTATTTGACGTTCAGTACCGCCGCAATCAGTCCCACCCCGAAAGAGGCCAGGAAAGTCAGGGCCAGTATGAAAGGAATGAAAATAATCTTCCAGTCGGGTATGAACTGGTAAAACAGGCAGAGGCCCGCAAATACAGCCAGGGACACCACGACGTCTACCAGCCCGATAAAGATAGAAGATAAAGGAATGATCAGCCGCGGGAAATAGACCTTCGTGATCAGGTTGGAGTTCAGCACCAAACTGGTACTGATGGTGGTCAGACTTTGGGAGAAAAAGAGCCAGATGGTAACCCCCGCCGACACAATCAGCATATAGGGGATAGGTGAACCTACATCCAGCTTCCCGAGCCTGCCGAATGCCAGGGCCATCACCAGCGTGGTAATCAGCGGACGGATTGCCGCCCAGCCCACACCCAGTACGGCCTGCTTGTATTTGACAATGATATCGCGTTTTGCCAGGATCCAAAATAACTCATTGTAGTCCCAGATCTCAGCGATATATTCTGAAATGCTTTTCTTATTGGTAATTACTCTAACTCTGGAATCCATAGAACGTTTTTATTCAGACATGATGTCCAGATAAGATTTGCGGAATGAAATAAAAATAACCGTGGCCACCAGCAGGATAAGCCCCGTTAACCTTACGCTGATCCCCATACGGGAGGTGGCGTCAAGCGGCAGCTTCACCGGCGTCAGGATATGAAAAAACTGGGTTTGTTCCACCAGCAGGTTGTTCAGATTATCCAGGCTGTTCAGGTTGGTAAAGTAAAGATTCGACAGGTAGGTATTGTCGCGGGTCAACCGGGTAAGTGAGCTGCCGGCGGCAGGATTGACCGCGTCGGGCTGCTCAAAAGTAGCTTTGGCCACGCCCGAATCATTCTTCCGGAGAAGAGTACTGAGACTGTCTACCCTTTTTTTCTGAATCGCAATCATTTTACGGGTTTTTACGGTCTTCATTTCCGTATAAAAATTTTCCGTAGCCTTGAGCAGGGCTTCTACCCATGTTTTGGCGAGCAGTTCGTTACTTAATTTTACCGAAAGAGTATATATGGAGGTTCCCTGCTCTTTTTCCATCACGGTGGCGTCTTCCAGTTTACGGAAGATATCGCCCATCACCTGGTTTTCGTAAGGGGAGAACTCGACAGGGGCTTTCTTTTCAAACCGCATTTGTCCGTAAGGCGAAGGATCCCGGAAAAAATTACCGCCCCATTCTTTGGTACGGATATCGCTGCTGTCGATAAAGAAGTTGACGAAAAGGTCTTTCTGCCCGAAAAGTTCCACTTCGGTCATCAGGGCGTTTTCAAATACGGTCCGCGAGGTAATAATCAGGGGGAAATTGGTGATGTCCATCAGTCCCGTATTGGTAGCGGCCGGGCCCATAAAGGCCGCCAGTCCGCCCAACTGGTTTTGCGCGTTGCCTTCCAGATCAATATTAAACTGAATGGCGGCTCCGTACATGCGGGTAGTGGAGAAATAATTGTTTTTAAGCATGTCATACAGGTTCCCCGCGACCAGCACTATCAGCAGAAGCTGCCATTTACTGCCCAAAAACTGAAAGTAATTGAAGATCGACTTCAGAAACTCTTTGGTCGATACCTGATCATTATTGTTTTCCATACTTACTTACTAAGCCTTATTAAACCGATGATAGTGACAATGGTACCCAGGGTGCCGCTGATCGTGGCAATCATGCCGGAAAATTGATTGAATTGTTCCGCTGTGGTTTCCGCCTTCGGAGGAATCACAATTTCGCTGCCCGGCTCCACTTTGGGGTGGAAGCGCATGAACATGAATTTACGGGTACGGTCTACGCTACCGTTCGGATACCGTACGTAGGCGCTTCCTTTAGCAGATTTCTTGGTGTAACCGCCTGCTGAAGAGATGTACTCCAGGAAGTTTTTGCCGGAATTGTATTTTACGGTGGTGGGATAGAGGATCTCGCCTTCAATTCTGACCGTTTCCAGTCTTTTCGGGATAACAATTTCATCGCCCTCCTGGAGAATCAGGTCGTGGGTGATGTCGTTGGGGTTGGCCAGGATCCGGCGGAGGTCAATCGGGATGTCTTCGTTGATATACGAATCGGCTTCCTCTCCCTCCAAAGTAGTGGTGGCATCGGCGGGGTCCAGAGTAGGGTCAAGGCCTTCCGTAGTTTTTACCTTATTGCCAATATTGAGATTGGTGAGGGTTTCTTCCCGCTTTTTGCGCTGACGCTCGCTCAGAAGAGTTTTTCTCAGAAGGGTTACGCCGTCCAGGTAGGCCAGGTCGGTCAGGCCTCCGGCCCTTTCTATCATGCTGGATACCCGTTCGTCTTTGTATTGCTTCCCATACGTACCGGGGTACATCACTTCCCCGGAGATCTTCACCAGAGTTTGTTTTTCATAATTCGGAGAAGTACGTACGATGATCTCGTCAAAAGGCAGAAGATAAATGCTTTCCCGGGCATCTACCAGGGTAAGGTCCGGACGCATACTGAACTGGATGATGTCGGCGATCTGGGCGTCCGATTGCTTGGGGTCAATGTTCCTTTTTCTCCGGGCAATCTCGATCCGCGACAGGGAGGCCGCTTCGGTGAGGCCGCCTACCCGTACGATCACGTCCTGAACGGTCATGTTTTTTACATACGGGAGTTCAATACCTTCTTTCGCGTCTTCATGGTTGACCGCACCCCGGATCCGGATGACCGATTGTTCGGTAAGTTCAAATATGCTCGGTACAATGACTTCATCGAGGCGCTTCAGTTTAAGGTCTTCTGATTTTCCGTCCAGGATGTCGTTGTAGTTGACGGAGATATTCGAAATGGAAAGGTCGTTGTTGGTGCGGTTGATGTTGATACGGCCCTGGAGGGATTCCTCTTTCAATCCCGCTGCCGACTTCACCAGTTCCGTCAGGGTAGGGTTGGAATCCAGGGAATATTCACCCGGGCGGAAAACGGCACCGGTGATGGTGACCATGTTCTGAATCCGGTCCAGTACCTTCTCAATCACCAGGGAGTCGCCCATGAACACTTCTTCCTTTGAGAAATCCGGTTTGCTGATGTTGACAATCTGGCGTTCAATGGCGGTATTGCGGTAAATTTTGACAATATCGGAGTAGGCATACTGGTTAAAGCCACCCGCATAACTCAGGAGGTCACTGAGTTTTTCACCGGGCTTCACTTCGAAGAGGCCCGTACGTTTGGTGAAACCGGATACCGCTACGCGGGAAACAAAGGGACCCACGTGTATCACGTCCTGGTCTTGCAGGAGGCGGTTGCCGGAGGCATAGCCTTTCATTATCAATTCGTACAGATCCAGGCGGGCGATTTCCCGGTTCCCCCGAACCAGTACAATGTCACGGTAGGTGCCGATGTCGTTGGGACCGCCCGAAACGTGCAGGGCCGCGATAATGTCGCTGAAGGAAGTAAGGGTATGAATGCCGGGCGCCACCACTTCTCCGGTGACCTGCACTTTTATTACTTTGAAGCCGGTAAGCGACAACCGCACCCAGGTATTGCCGGTTCTGATGCCGGTGTAGGTTCGGGCAAGGGCATTTTTTATCCTTTCGGTGGCCGTTCCTATATCCAGGTTGCCGACTTGTACTACACCGCTTTTTTCCAGCACCACATAGCCGTCTGCGTTGACCTTAACGGTTTGTACATTCTGGGAAAAACCATACACGGTAATCTCCAGTTCATCGCCCGGACCGAGTACGTAATTATTGGGAGTGGCGATGTTGACCGCCTGGGTGACATCAAACTTTGAATTGGCGAAAAGCGAACTTCCGAAGGTTCTCTTGATGATGGTGGCGCGGTTTTCGTCCGCGGCAATTTCCGCCTCCCGGGCCAGCCGGTGGACCTCCTCCGCTTCAATGGCTGCCGCGTCTTCGGGCGTAAGAGCCAGTGTGCGGGCATCCGTTCCGGCCGTGGCCGGCACCCGCCCTTCGCGGGTGGTGGTGCGGTTAGTTCCGTTTTTTACAGTCGGGTCCGTAGTCTTCTGGGTAGTTGCCTTGGCCTCTTTTTCCTTTTCAATTTCCTGCGCAGTTACCGCCCCTGCAAGAGATAGATTCAATAATAAAACTAAAACTATCTTAACAATTAAATTTGTCTTCCTAAATTTGAACAATTTCATTGGATGCGTTTTCCTGTTACTTAAGAATGTACAAAAATACAAGAAGAAACTGAATAAATCAGAACTTTGTAATAGAAAGATAAATCATCACCTGTATTACTTTTTTATAAACGATTGAATCGGAGGTTTAATATTAGTTATGGCGGAGAATAATTACGACGAGAGCAGTATTCGTTCATTGGACTGGAAAGAACATATACGGTTACGGCCGGGAATGTACATCGGGAAACTGGGTGACGGATCGGCTCCGGACGATGGAATTTACGTGTTGCTGAAAGAGGTGCTGGACAATTGTATCGATGAATATGCAATGGGCCACGGCAAGGCCATTGAAGTAGTGATTGACGAGGGGAAGGTATCCGTGCGCGATTACGGACGGGGAATTCCCCTTGGGAAAGTGGTGGATGTGGTCTCCAAAATCAATACCGGCGCCAAGTACGATTCCAAAGCGTTTCAGAAAGCCGTAGGACTAAACGGGGTAGGTACAAAAGCAGTCAATGCTCTTTCTTCCTACTTTAGTGTTACGGCCATTCGGGAAGGAGAAATGAAATCGGCCACGTTTGAAAGAGGAGAACTGAAATCAGAGAGCGGAATAGAGCCTACCGACGGTAAAAACGGTACGTATGTGGTTTTTGAACCCGACAATACCGTCTTTAAAAACTACCATTTCATCGGTCAGTACGTGGAAAATATGATCTGGAATTACTGTTACCTCAATTCCGGTCTGTCGCTCTACCTGAACCGCAAAAAGTTTTATTCGGCTAACGGACTGCTCGACCTGCTGCTTCGTAAAACCGACGAGGCCTCCCTGCGTTATCCTATCATTCACCTGAAAGGAGAAGACATTGAAATGGCCCTGACCCACGGTAACCAGTACGGGGAGGAGTACTACTCTTTTGTCAACGGACAAAATACTACCCAGGGCGGAACACACCTCTCGGCCTTCAAGGAGGCCATCGTGAAAACCGTTCGGGACCACTATGGCAAAGACTATGCCTCAGAAGACGTGCGCCAGTCCATCATCGGGGCCATCGCAGTGCGGATTCAGGAACCCGTCTTCGAGTCCCAGACCAAGACCAAGCTGGGGTCGAACAATATCAGCCTTGATGAAAACGCGCCTACCGTAAGAACCTTTGTGAATGATTTTGTGAAGGAAAAGCTGGATAATTTCCTGCACATGAACCCCGAGGTAAAAGATGCCCTGAAACGCCGTATTGAGCAGTCGGAAAGAGAGCGGAAAGAGCTGGCAGGCGTGAAGAAGATCGCCAATGAAAGGGCCAAAAAGGCGAATCTGCATAACAAGAAACTGCGGGATTGCCGCTTTCACCTGACCGACGAGAAGTTTGAGGGCAAGCAGGATACCATGCTCTTTATTACCGAGGGAGACTCGGCCAGCGGGTCGATCACCAAAGCCCGAAATCCCGAAACCCAGGCCGTGTTCAGCCTGAGAGGGAAACCCCTCAACTGTTACGGCCTGAGCAAGAAGGTAGTGTACGAAAACGAGGAATTTAACTTGCTGCAGCACGCACTTGATATTGAAAACGGCATAGAAACCCTGAGGTATAACCAGATTATTATTGCTACAGACGCCGATGTAGACGGATCCCACATCCGCCTGCTGCTGCTGACTTTCTTCCTCCAGTTTTTTCCCGAACTGGTACGGGAAGGGCACCTGTTTATCCTCCAGACCCCGCTTTTCCGGGTGAGAAACAAAAAGGAAACCATTTATTGTTATTCCGAAGAAGAAAAACAGGGGGCCATTCAGAAGCTCGGAGGAAAACCGGAGATCACCCGGTTTAAAGGGTTGGGAGAGATTTCCCCCCACGAGTTTGAAGGGTTTATCTCGAAAGACATTAAGCTCGACCCGGTGATCCTGGAAAAGGAATCGGCCATTCCCAAAATTCTCAGCTATTACATGGGAAAAAACACACCGGAACGCCAGGTGTTTATTATTGATAACCTGATTGTGGAACAGGATATTGTAGAGGAAAAGAACATTGTAGTGGAGACTGTAGACGAATAAGGAAATGACCATAGAAGAAGTAAGAAAAGAAATAGACCGTATTGATGAACAGATGATCTCCCTCCTGAACGAGCGGATGAAATGGGTGCAGCGGGTAGGGGAGATTAAAAAGGAGACGAAAGGATCGATTTACCGGCCCGAGAGGGAGAAGTGGATAGTGGAAAGGATGGTCAGCCTATCGGAAGGGCCTTTGACCCCATCTGCCATAGAAGCAATTTTCCTGGAGATCTTCGCGGCGGCAAGAAACATTGAGCTGCCGGAAAGGGTGGCTTTCCTGGGGCCGGAGGGCAGTTTTACCCACCAGGCGGCAGAGAGCCGTTTCGGTGCCATATCCGAATACATGACCCTGCCTACCATCCGGGCCGTGTTTGAGGCCGTAGAGACCGAACGCGCGCGTTTTGGTGTGATCCCCATTGAAAATAACCAGGAGGGCATTGTGTATGAAACGGTAGACCTGCTGAGTGAAACCGAGGTGTCCATTGCCGCCGAACTGAAGATTCCGGTTCACTTTTCCCTGGCTACTGAGGCCGAAAACCCGGCCCGCATCAAGCGCATTTATTCCAAAGATATTGCTTTTCGCCAGTGCCGGGGCTTCCTTAATAAATATTTTGAGCAGCATAACCCGGAAGAAATCCAGGTGGAGTCGACTTCCAAAGCCGCCCGCCTGGCCGCAGAAGACCCGGAATCGGCCGCTATTTGCAGTGAAATAGCCGCCAAGTTATTCCGCCTGCCCGTGCTTTTTCACAATATTGAAGACAACAGCAATAACCGGACACGCTTCTTTATTCTCGGGAAAAACTACGAAAATGCACCTTCCGGGAACGACAAGACCACCATCGTGGCCCGCCTGCCCAAGACAGACGAGGCCGGATCTCTCGCCCGTTTTCTGCAAGACTTCCGGAAAGCCAATATCAACCTCACGAAGATCGAGAGCCGCCCCTATAAGGGAAGTGAAGACTTTAATTTCTGGTTTTATATTGAATTCCTGGGGTATTACAAAGACGAGACTTTCCAGAAAATCCTGAAAAAGCACGGGAGCTATATCAAGGTGCTGGGAAGTTATGTGAGGAATGCGTAACGTTACTTAATACCCCGAAATGAACCTTTCCGGCGTCAATGTCCTTTGAAGATCCCATTTTTTGAATCCGTCTTCCTGCCTCTCCACTTTGTAAAGACGGTAATTCTCCCGGGGGATGATGTTCAGGGGGAAAACCGCTTTGTAAAGTCCGGAATAGTATCGGCCCCGGAGCAGAAGGTCTTTCAGATTTCCCCGGAGAGGGCTGGCCGGGAAGATATACCGCCCCTGGTCCGATTCCAGGGTGAAGTAGGTTTCTGTAACGCTGTTTCCTGAAATGATGAGGTATTGGTCTACTATACTGAAATCCAGTTTTTCCCGGCCCACTTCCGCAGGCCATTCATGAAAATGGAGAAGCTCGGATTCCGGGAAGACATACCCGCCCGAAGCCAAAGGGGCCTGGAGAAGAGGGTTGACCCGGGCTACGTGGCTGGAGTCGCTGTACCCGTTGACCCACGTGCCGTTAAGTTGGTAATTGACGGCATCTGTGATACAATTCTGCTTGAAATTTAATCCTTTGGCTGTAGCATGGTAGTAGGAGAGGAGTAAACCGCCGAGCGCTAACGCCGCCACAAGACGGCTCACCTTTCCTGAATGGTGGGTAGCATAGAAACCCCATAAGGCCACCAGAAAAAAAGAGGAATTGATGGTATAGCGGCTCAATACCGGGAAGCCTGTTCGGGTGAGGCCCATCATCACGCCCGTAGCCAGGAAAAAGGCCGCCATGGCCAGGAAAAACTGGTCAGACGGGTGGTTTCTCAATTTTTGCAGGGAATCGCTCAGTTTGCGTAAAGGGTATTTTTTCAAAACCAGGAATACCCATAAAATCACGGCCGCCAGGCCGGTCACCTGGGGCAGCAACTGTTTAAGCGGAGAGTTCATCCAGGCCGTGGAGATTTCTACCAGGTTGAGGGAGTAGGCACCTAAAAATTCAAAGCCGTAACGTAGTGCCGCCAGGGGATTTTCCAGGGGAGAAACCACCGCCGTGTCGGTCCATTCGGGTTTCGTATAGCCCGAAAAATAGAAGATAATCGTCAAGACCGACAAGATAGTCCAGAGCCCGGCCTGCCTGTATTTTTGGTTGACCAGCAATACCAATGCGCCTAAAATAAAGGTGAGAATGCCGTTTCCATGCGAGAAAATGGCGGCCAATGCAAAAAGAAAACCCAGGGCAAAACTTCTTTTAAAAATCAGGAAGTACAGGCTTAACAGCATATATAAGATCACTGAAAAGTTCTGGAAAGGCACCATCAGCGATTGCAGGCTTTCGTAATACTGGGCGTGAAAGACCAGGAAAAGTACCGGAAGTAGTGCCGGGAGGGAGGTGTTTTGCTTTCTTATCACCTTAACCAGTATCGCAAAAATGGCCACCAGGTTCAGAAAGCCCAGCAAAGCCAGGGCTTTCAGTTCAAATTTTCCGGTAATAAGATAGATCAGTAAGGTGAAAATCCGGTCGTTGACCACCCGGTGTTCGTTATTGAGGGAAATGAAATTCTGAAACTTTTCAGAAAAGGATTTGTCTGTAAAGAGGTCATGTACAGGTAGGATAATCCCGTGGAAGTCATCCCACCAGGGGATATTCACGGTTATCGCATTCTGGAAACACCAGAGGGCCGCGATGGTTGCCAGCGCGATAAGCCAAAAAAACAATTGTTTCATAGATAGATATTAGTTCCGAGTGCCGAGTTCCGAGTTCCGAGTGCCGGAGTCCAACACTCGGCACTCGGCACTCGGAACTCACAGCATCCTCTTCGCTGTTTCAACATCCGTTTTGATCTGCTGTATCAGCGTTTCAATACCGTCAAACTTCTGCTCGTCACGGATAAAATCCACGATCTCTACCCTTACGGTTTCCCCGTAAATATCGTCAGAAAAATCAAAAATATACACTTCCTGGGTAATTCCCTTTCCTTCTACCGTAGGGCGTACTCCAATATTCATTACCCCTCCGTATTGCAGGCCCCTCACCCAGGCTTTTACGGCATAAACGCCGTTTTTGGGAATCAGCTTAAACTCATTGGCAATATTCACATTCGCCGTGGGGAAACCGATTTGTCGTCCCAGTTGCCGGCCCTTGACCACCGTGCCCGAAAAGTCATAATTCCGGCCCAGCAGTTCGTTCGCCGTCAGGATATCTCCTTCTTCCAGCGCTTTCCTGATTTTGGTAGAGCTGATGGTAATATTGTCTATTTCCTGTCGATTGATCTCTTCTATCTCCATCTTAAAGCGCTCCGAATGCTGGAGGAGATAGTCGATGCCCCCTTCCCGGTTTTTACCGAAGCGATGGTCATACCCGATCACCATGGCTTTGGTTCCAAAACCGCTGATCAGTATATCTTCGATATATTGCTCACAACTCAGTTCCGAAAATTCCCGGGTAAACGGCAGGATCACAAGGTGGTCAATACCCAGTTTTTCCAGCAATTCGGTCTTTTCTTCAATGGTGGTGAGAATACGCGTCACGCGGGTGTGGCTGTCGGGTGAAAGCACCAGTTTAGGGTGCGGCCAGAATGTAAGTAAAACCGATTCTCCACCCACTTCCCGCGCCTTCTCAATCAGGCGCGATAAGATTTTCCGGTGACCGATATGCACACCGTCAAAAGTACCGGTAGTCACAATGGCGTTTCCTTTCGGTTTAAATTCGGAGAGATTATGGTAGATTTTCAT
>JBEBRS010000018.1:0-26065 GCA_040394705.1 Leadbetterella byssophila | reverse complement strand
ACCGTTCTCAAAAGCGATCAATTCTCCCTGTTGTACTTTTGAAAGGCCATAGATCCGGGCCACGCCGTCTCCGATCTGAAGTACGGTGCCTACCTCTTCTAATTCTGCTTCGGTTCTTGCCCCGGCCAGCTGCTCACGCAGGATGGCGGAAACCTCATCTGGTCTTATCGATGCGATTGACATATATAATTTTTTTGTGAAACTATTTGACTGATATCCCCCTACAGTTTTGAACCATAGGGATTTTCGGGTGCGAAATAAGCAATAAAATTTGACATTTCCCATAAAACCCCAAAAAAATACAGACAATTCTTGTATTTTTCCGGGGCTGCTGCTCCTCCCCGGAGAGTAAAACCTCACTCTTGCCAGGAAAACCGGGAAATGAAAAAATTAAAACATTGATTTATAATCACTTGTATTAAATGTATACGCGATTTTAGGTTCAATTTCGATCAATTCCATTTCGGTTACATCGCCTTTGTCTGAGCGCGTAGTGTAGCCCAGCACACCCCTGCCCTCCTTCGCTATTTTTGCCAGCTCCGGATGCGCATTATAAGCGAAATAATTGCTCTGCGCGCCCTTTCCCGAACCCATAAACGCCTTAGCCATCTGCTCAGCCAGGTTGGCCAGGGGTTCAATCTTCTTTTTGGACACCCACATGATCACCTCCGTCTTGTCGTTCTCGTTTTTAACGGAATACCCCTCACATTCGTGGCCCATGATGGTCTTAGTCTCGGAGGTTTTACTTACCTGTATCGTGGAATTCTCCTTCTCAATGGTTTCATGGAGCTTGTCCTGCCGCAAGGCAATACCGATCATCATCTTGCTTTCCATAAAGGTGAATATTCTGCCCTGCCCGATATCAATGACCATAAAATCAATTCCTCCACCGGATTTCGCGCTTTCGCTTCCCTCCAGCATTTTCATCCCCATAGCTGTCCCTTTGTCCGAAAAAAAATACTGGTTAGTCATCCAGCTACCTTTCCCCTTCCGGGTGGTGGTGGTCATCTTGTAGGTCATGGAAGACGTGAAATCGTACGCGCTTTCCGCCTTCGCTCCCTTCATTCCAAAGGGATTGTCCTGGGCGTTGGCCATACCCGGCACCAGGAAACACAGAAACAGGATAATTTTCTTCATAATGTATAAAGTTTTAGCTATCAGCTATCAGCTATCAGCTATCAGCTATCAGCTATCAGCTATCAGCTATCAGCCGGAGAACGGTTGTTTAAATTATATTTTAAAGTTAAAACTTCTATTTGAATTAAACAACTGAAAACAAGTAGATAAGATTAATATTTTTCATTTCCTACTGCCTATGTTCCAAAATAAACCTGGTCAATTCTGAAAGCCTAATGTCTTAAATGCGGATATTAGGGGTATCAATCATATCACGATCATGTTAAAAAGTACTCGTACCCTATTGTATTTTGGCTTTTCCGCCATCCTGGCAGGTGCCTGCTCCCGCCCTGCTGCCAACCAACTGACCTCAGAAGAGGAGCAGGACGGTTGGGAACTGCTTTTCGATGGAGAAACACTGAACGGCTGGCATCTCTATAACCGGGAAGATCAACCTTCTGCCTGGAGAGTGGAAAACGGCGAACTGGTCTACCAGGCAGACAGTGTACAGGTAGAACACGAAGACCTGGTGACCAACAAAGAGTTTGAAAATTATGATTTCCGGTTTGAATGGAAGATTTCGGAGGAAGGTAACAGTGGCGTATTCGTGAATGTGGTGGAACGAAAAGAGATTCCTACCGCCTGGGCCTCGGGTCCTGAATACCAGCTTTTGGACAGCCTTCACCCCGATTACGCCCTGAATTTAAAGAAAAGGCCCGGGTGCCTTTACAACTTTTCTGAACAAATCAACCCTGTACCCGCCCGGCCCGCCGGAGAATGGAATCAGGGAAGGATTGTACAAAAAAACGGAGAAGTAGAGTTCTACCTGAACGGCCTCCTCACCGCCCGTCAGGACTTTACATCCGACACCTGGAAAGCGATGGTTGCCGAAAGCGGTTTCAGCTACTTCCCCGATTTCGGTAAGGAGACAAAAGGACGGATAGGATTACAGAAATGGTACAAGACCGTGGCTTTCCGGAACCTGAAAATCAAGGAGAATCCCTAAAAGGAAATAAACGCTCTTCAATCACTCACAGATCACACCGATTTTATTTAATCTGTGACAATCGGCGTAATCTGTGAGAAGAGTTACCCTCTTGTTTATACTTCTACCAGCTTCATTCTGGGAACCAGAGATTTCATGATAAACCAGGCGATGAGATACATTACGGCGCAAATGGTAAACATGATGGTATATCCGGTTTCTATATGGCCCAGGGCTTCGTAATGATCAAACAGGGCCCCGCCCAGTTTATTGATGACCACACCGCCCATACCGCCGGCCATACCGCCTATACCTACTACCGAGCCCACCGCCTTTTTAGGGAACATATCGGAAACCGTAGTAAAGATATTGGCGCTCCAGGCCTGGTGAGCCGATGCCCCGATACCAATTAGCAGTACAGGAATCCAGTAACTTATAGATCCCAAAGGCTGAGCGGCAAGCACCACCAGCGGAATCACCGCAATAACCAGCATGGCCCGCATACGGCCGTCATAGGCCGCATAGCCCTTATTGATAAAGTAGGTAGGAAAATACCCTCCTCCCACACTACCGATCATGGTCATACTGTACAGCACGGCCAAAGGCAGCATGATGTCTTCCCCCACCATATTGTACTGATCTTTCAGGTAGGCCGGAAGCCAGAACAGGAAAAACCACCACACCCCGTCGGTCAGGAATTTACCAATAGCGAAAGACCAGGTCTGGGGAAAGGTCAGAAGTTTAAACCAGCTCACTTTTTCCTCATTTCCCTTATTTTCAACTTTCTCTACTCCGTCTGAATTGATGTAGGCCAGCTCCTCCGCGGAAAGACGACGTTGTTTTTCCGGGGTTTCGTAGAAAAATAACCAGAAAGCAAGCCACAAAAACCCGATGATTCCCACCGCGATAAAAGCCATTTCCCAGCCCCAGTGCTTGGCGATCCAGGGCACGGTCAGCGGCGCCAGAACTGCGCCGATATTGGCCCCCGAGTTGAAAATTCCGGTAGCAAAAGACCTTTCTTTTTTAGGGAAATACTCCGCGGTAGCCTTAATCGCTGCCGGGAAGTTCCCTGCCTCCCCGAAAGCCAGAACCGCCCGGGAAAACATAAACCCCAGAATGGAAGCGGAAAACGCCGTGACACCCAACCATCCTAACCCGGCGATAATGGTTTCACCAATGGTAATGGAATAGGCATGAATAATGGCCCCTACAGACCAGATGATAATGGCCCATCCGTATCCCCATTTGGTACCCAGTTTGTCTACAAAACGCCCGGCGAAGAGCATGGAAATGGCATATACAAACTGAAATATGGCCGTGATATTGGCATAGTCGGTGTTTGACCACCCGTAGAGTTCTTCCAGTTCAGGTTTAAGCAGGCTGAGTACCTGCCTGTCGAGGTAGTTCACCGTGGTAGCAAAGAACAATAGCGCGCAGATGGTCCAGCGGTATTTTCCGATTGTTTTTTCCATATTCTATCTAAGGTTTAGGTTTGATTCGGCCCACCCGAAGAGCCGAGTCAGGGTTTGGGTAATGAGTTCGGGTTGATCGGTATTTTTAAACAATTGAGATCCCAGCCCCACGGCATTGGCCCCGGCCGAAAACCACTCTTCGAGACTGGCCTCGGTGGGTTCCACTCCGCCGGTAACCATGAGTTTGACCCGGGGAAGAGGCCCCCGTAAGGCCTTGATATAGGCAGACCCCAGCACATTGCCGGGAAAGATTTTTACAATTTCCGCACCCAAAACGGTCGCCTGTTGAATCTCGGTCACCGTCATGGCTCCGGGGATCCATGGAACACCGTTCTTCCGGCACACTTCTCCTACTTCAGGCGTGGTAAAAGGTTGCACCACAAAACGGGCCCCGGCGTCAATAAACCGCTGTGCGGATTCGCCAGTAGCGATGGTGCCTATGCCCAAAAGCTGGTCCGGACAATTTTCTTTTGCGTATTGCACGAGTGCGGTAAACACTTCCAGGGCATTTTCGCCCCGGTTTGTAAATTCAAAAACACGAACGCCCCCGTCGTAGCAGGCCTGCATCACCCGCTTGCATATTTCCACATCCGGGTGATAAAAGACCGGCACCAGGGGATGGGCCAACACGATCTCCGTTGAAGTCATTTCTTAATTCTTTTTAAAACGTCTGTAATCTCCTGACCGGTAGCGTCTCCGTACTCCTGTAGCTTTCCGAATGCCGCGGAGGCCGCGAAGTCCACAATAAACTGAGGAGTCTCTTCCCCGTAAAATCCGTAAAGAAGACCGGCCATGAAACAATCACCGCTCCCCACCTTATCCACTACCCGGTCGGTATTAAATTCCGCCGAAACTACGAAATCATTCCCGGATAGCAAAGTAGCGTAGTAATTAATCCCTTCCTGACCCGAATCGAACCGAAATGTATTGGCCACCGCCGACACTTTAGGGTATTTTTCCATGAGCAGTTCGGAGGTTCTTTTCGCCTGCTTGACATAGTCTTCTTTCCCGCCACGGTTTTCGGCCACTTCCGGGTCAATCTCTATACCCAAGAGGGTATTGGCGGCCCAGATATTGCCCATCACCAGGTCACAGTATTGCACAATCTCCGGAATAACTTCTACAGGATGCTTCCCGTATTTCCATAATTTGGAACGGTAGTTCAGGTCAAAGGTGACCCGGATTCCCCGGGAGGAGGCCTCCCGGGCCGCTTCCGTACAAAGATTCGCTATTTCCTGGTTCAGGGCCGGACTAATGGCACTCAGATGAAACCAGGTCACCCCGTCAAAAAGACGATCCCAGTCCATTTCATCTTTCCGTAAACCGGAAAAAGAAGAATGCGCGCGGTCATAAATCACCCCCGCGTTTTTAAGATCGGCGCCCTGAGGTAACATATAAATGCCGATACGGTCGCCCGACCAGATCAGTTTCCCGGTAATGATCCCTTTTGCTTCCAGATAGGTCTCTATTTCACGGCAAAGCGCGTTATCGGGCAAAGCGGAACTATACGCCACCGGCACACCCCAATTGGCCAGTGCGGTGGCTGCGTTGAGTTCCGCTCCTCCTATGAAAACGGGAAATGACGATTCCCGGATCCAGGTTCCGCCCAACTGAGGGGAAAGCCTCAGTAAAATCTCACCAAAAGTCAATACCATCCTCTTAAAAATTAAAAAAGCGGGAAGCGTTATGGTAACAGATATTTTGTACTACTTCGCCTGTCCACGCCAGGTCATGGGGAAGTTCCCCGTTTTCGATGTCTTCGCCCAGGATATTGCAGAGAATTCTCCGGAAATATTCGTGCCGGGGGAAAGACAGGAAGCTCCGGGAGTCGGTCAGCATGCCGATGAAACGGGAGAGCAGCCCCATATTCGACAAAGCGTTAATCTGGCGGGTCATGCCGTCTTTCTGATCCAGAAACCACCAGCCCGAACCGAACTGAATCTTCCCCGCTACCGATCCGTCATTGAAGTTTCCGATCATGGTGGCGATCATTTCATTATCGGCCGGATTCAGGTTATAAATCACTGTTTTGGCCAGGTTATCGTATTCATCGAGTTTTCCGAGAAAGCGGGACAGCGCCACCGCCTGCGGAAAATCACCGATACTGTCCCACCCGGTGTCCGGGCCCAGCAGGCGCATGGCCCGGCGGTTGTTGTTACGCAAAGCCCCCAGGTGAAACTGCTGGGTCCAGCCCAGACCGGCATACATCACTCCCAGCGCGTGCAGGATAGCCGACTTGTATTCCAGGGATTCTCCTTCGGTCAGAGACTGTTTCGCCAGCGCCTTCTTCAAGGCTTTATCGGCGCCTTCTTCGGTAAAATCTTCGGCGAAGATCTGCTCCAGGCCGTGATCAGACAGGCGGCAACCCAGGGCGGCGAAGTCGCGCGCTCTTTGTGCCAGGGCATTTTTCAGGGTTTCAAAAGAGGTGATTTCAAAACCCACGATAGCACCCAGCTTTTCCAGGTAAGAGGGAAAAAGCGGACTGTCTACCAGGATAAATTTATCCGGCCGGAAAGTGGGCAACATTTTCATTTCATTTCCTTCCGCGCCATAGGCCTGATGATGCTCCAGGCTATCCAGGGGGTCGTCAGTAGTACAAACCACTTTCACCTTCATCATTTTTAAAAGGTTCCGGCAGGAAAAATCTCCCGTACTCAGCAATTCGGAAGAGCGGGAATAGACGGCGGCGGCAGAGTTGCCGTTCAGGATTTCACCGATTCCGAAATACCGCTGAAGTTCCAGGTGGGTCCAATGGTAAAGAGGGTTTCTCAGGGTATAGGGAACGGTCTCCGCCCACTTCCGGAATTTCTCCTCGTCTGTGCGGTCGCCGGTACAATACGATTCGTCTACCCCGTTGGCCCGCATAGCCCTCCACTTGTAGTGGTCTCCGTAAAGCCAGGCCTGCGTAATATTGGCAAAGTTGGCATCGCCCGCAATCTGGTCAGGAGGAAGGTGATTATGGTAATCGATAACCGGCATATCCTTCGCAAACTCGTGGTACAGGGTTTCCGAAGTTTTGTTGGTCAGAAGAAAGTTTTCGTCAAGAAATTTTTTCATTTTGATAAAATTTAACCGTGCCCTTCGACAAGCTCAGGGTGACAGTGGTTATGCTGTTTAAAGTAGTACCGGATATTCCGGCCGGGAGCCGTGCCTGTTTTACAAAGACACCCCTCTTTTCCACGGAATAAAGTCTTCCTGAGCATTCTGCACAGACAAGGCTTCCTGCTCCCCGCTGGCCACCCGGATCACATAATCCAGGATACGCTCTCCGGCCTCCTCAATAGTTTCTTCCCCTTCAATGATGGTACCCGTGTTGATATCGATAATGTCCGGCATTTTCCGGAAAAGCTTCGTATTCGTGGCCAGCTTAATTACCGGTGCGATGGGATTGCCCGTAGGAGTGCCCAGTCCTGTAGTAAACAACACGATATTGGCGCCCGAACCCACCTCAGCGGTGGTAGATTCCACATCGTTCCCCGGTGTACAAAGCAGGGTAAGCCCGGGTTGAGTCACCTTCTCCGGGTAGTCCAGCACATCGGTGACCGGCGAGGTGCCGGCTTTCTTGGCGGCTCCGGCCGACTTGATGGCGTCGGTAATCAGTCCGTCTTTGATATTGCCCGGCGAAGGGTTCATGTAGAACCCGGAACCCGCTTCCTCCGCTCTCCGGTTGTACACCGTCATGAGCTGATTAAACTTCGCAGCCAGCTCTTCGGTGACGCAGCGGTTACTCATCTCCTGTTCCACTCCGCAGAGTTCAGGAAATTCCGCCAGGATCACCGAGCCGCCCAAAGCCACCAGCAGATCGGAAGTGTGCCCTATAGCCGGGTTAGCTGAAATACCCGAAAAACCGTCTGAACCTCCACATTCCAGGCCAATCACCAATTGGGAAAGCGGGGCCGGCTGCCGGGTGAGCTTATTGGCTTCTATCAGCCCGCCAAAAGTCTTTTTGATCGCCGAACTGATTAGGGCTTCTTCCGTTCCCATCTCCTGCTGCTCAAAAAAGAAGACGGACTTGCCTGCTCCTCCTCTCTTTTCGATTTCTTCCTGCAACATGGTGTACTGGGCGTTCTGGCATCCCAGGCTGAGTACGGTGGCTCCCGCCACATTGGGGTGGGTCACGTACCCCGCCAGCAGGCCGCATAGCGCCTGGGCGTCCTGGCGCGTACCTCCGCAGCCCATATCGTGCATCAGGAATTTGACTCCGTCTATATTGGGGAAAATACGCTGGGTTTTATCTTGGGTAACCGAGGGCGTCACTTCTGTATTCAAAATCTCTTCCACGCTTTTTCCGGCCTGGTATAAAGAGATCAGCTGCCCGGTCTGTTGATGGTATTTCTCATTCTGCGCATACCCCAGCTGGTCGGTCAGCGCGTCTTTCATGACCTCGAGGTTCCGGTTCTCACAAAACACCAAAGGCAGCACAATCCAGTAATTGGCGGTACCCACCGACCCGTTTTCCCGGTGATACCCCAGAAACGTCCTGTCTTCAAAGCGGGAGGTATCCGGCTTTTCCCAGTCGGTTTTTCGCTCCCCCACCGTAAAATCGGCCGACGCGTGCTTGACATTAAATACATTGATCCACTCCCCTTCTTCAATCACATTCTGGGTTTTGCCTACCAACACCCCGTACATGATAATCTCCTCTCCGGCCTCAAACCGCCTTTCCGCAAATTTGTGCTTGGCGTCCACATCCGTTTTGAGGATAAAAACTTTCCCTTCAAATGAGACGCTTTCCCCTGCCTTGAGATCGGTCAGTGCCACAATGACATTGTCACCGGGGTGAACCTTCAAAACTCTTCTTTTCATTTTTATTGCCCAATTATTGTCTGCATCAGGTGCCTCGCTCCCTGGCGGTTGAGCGTATCCAGGCTTTGGGTAACGGCCTCTTCCAGTCCGGGTATATCCCTAAGATCGGCGCCACCCCAGAACGCACTTCGGCCCAAAATACTGCCCACCGGCGACTCCTGGCGGTACAGTTCGGCAAAAACACCCGCCTGCTGGTCTTGCAGGAGGTATTCCGTTCCGTTAAATTCACCGTACCACCGGCCTTCTTTCTCCGCTACTGGTCGCATAAAACGGATATACGCCGCCAAACCGGCTGCCATATAGGGAGGAACGGCCTTGTTTTTACGGTAGTATTCCTGCAACAAAGATACCACCCGCATTTCAATTTTCTGGGTGTAATTCAGGGTGATATTTATCCAGAAATGCTCAATAAACGGGTTTTTAAAACGATCGATCACCTGCTTCCCGAAAGCCTCGCTTTCTTCCTTCTCTAAAGCATACGGAATAGAAGGAGCCAATTCTTTAAACATCAGATCACTAAGGAAAGTGTAGAAATCTCCGTCGTTCATGGCTTCTTTCACCGTAGAAAAACCCGCCATATAAGCCAGCCCGCACGTCAGGGTGTGCGTGCCATTCAAAAGGCGCAGTTTAAGCTCTTTAAACCGGGTGATGTCAGGTTCTACAAAGGCTCCGGCCTTTACCTGCACAAAACTCAGCTTCTCTGCTACCTTCGTATCGCCGGAAATGGCCCAGAGGGCATAGGGTTCCGACATAATGCATAGCTCGTCTTCATAGGGCAGTTCCTGCCCGATTTCCGCGGCCATCTCTCCTTTCGGTGCCCCCGGCACAATGCGGTCTACCAGGGAGTTGCAGAAGGTATTGTGATTTTCCAGCCAGGCGATAAAGGCATCGTCTAAATGGTTAAAACGGGCCAGGTCCAGCACGATCTTACGGAGTTTGTCTCCGTTATCACTAATGAGCTCAGTAGGTACAATGACCAGGCCACGGTTCGCGTCTCCCTTAATAAACCGGTAACGACGGTACAGCACAGCCAGTAATTTCCCGGGGAAAGATGCAGGTACTCCCACCGTGATCTCTTCCTCCACCGCCACTATGCCTACTTCGGTGGTATTGGAAATAACTACTTCCAGGCTATCGCTCTCGGCAAAAGCCAGGATATCCTCCCACTGTACCGACGCCGTCAGTACCCGACTGACCGCGGTATTGATCACATTTTCTTTGACCAGGTTACCCTCGCTGATCCCCCGCACACATACGGTGTAAAGGCTGTCCTGCCGGGCAAAGGCATCCGTTCCGCCCTGGCCGGTACTTTTCACCACCACGATCCGGCCGTTAAAAATACCGGCTTTGTTGGCCCGGTCAATAATGAAATCGGGTAAAGCCCTGAGCAATACGCCGGTACCAAATTGCAGTACCTTTTCCGGAAGATTCAGCAGTAATTCTGCGTTTCCGCCTACAAGCTCGGGGCGGTCAAGAATAAGTTTTTTTGAGAGTACGTTCATGTCTTTGATTTTGGCTATTTGCCCCGGTCCGGGCGGCGTACCGGTGTACATCGCACAGGCCAAAGCCCCATCTTTATTTTTTACAACTATCTGATCACACGCTTACGGCAATCTGACCGCCTGCCTGGCCAGCAGCTTCCAGTCTTTTTTCTCTTTCACCCAAACCAGCACAATTTTCAGTTTTACCGTACCCGGTTTGCCCCCGTCAAAGGTGTCTGCTTCGAGAATATGCCGTACCACGGCCGTGTTCCCTACGCGGTCAACGGTTTGTTCTGACAAATCAATTTTCCGGAAATCCGAACGCCCGGAAAGCAGCTGATCCATAAATTCGGCCTTGTTTTCGATTTTCCCACTCGAATGCCCATAGGTAAGCGAAGGGTGAGCCAGGGCATCCAGCCCTGCCTCGTCCGGGGTAACCATCAGCCGGGTGAGTTCTTCTACCGAGTCTTCCACTTTTTGGGCGGCGGCCTGTAAACCTGTCATCATGAGTAATACTACAAAGAGATTTTTCATCATTTTTCTGTTCTAAACCAATCAATATTCATAAAACCCGAGTCGTTCGTATCTTCCGACCGGGCAGCAATATACCCAATTCTAGCCCCTACCCAATGGCCTTTTTGTGCCGGGAAGGGAGTTTTGTTCATCTTCGTGAAGTGAACACCGTCTTCGCTGTAATAAAAATCGCATAACGCGCCTTTCCCTACCTTCACCCGAAAATATACCGTATTGCCCCGGATCTCACCGAGGGTTTCCTGCCTAGCCGCTTTGCCCGACCACTCGTTATAGGTCACGTAATTCACCCCGTTCCGGCGCGTCAGGCCGGCAAAGGCGTAACTGTATCCTTTCACCATAAAACCCAGCTGCTCTGTTTTCAGTCGAGGATTAAAGGAAAATTCGAGACGGGTAGTGGCGGTAAATTCTTCGGCCGGGAATTTCTGGCTGAAAAAATTGGGAAAATCGTACAAATGCCCCGAGCTGTCGGCCTTCAAGGTATTCAGGCGAAAGTATCCCCCCGAAGACGGGAAGCCGAAGACGGTTTCCCGGTTAGCCGCCCATTGCCATTGCAGGCCGGTTTGAGGCAAATTAAACTCGTCGCTCTCTGCCGGGGCGGCGACAGGAAAACCCTGGAGGGGCTTTTTGTATCGTAAAACCGGCTGTCCGTCAATCCCGATCACGGGCCAGTTATCCTCCCAGGTCATGGGTTGCAAATGCACAACCCGTCCGTAAGCGTCTTTGTCCTGGAAATGCAGAAACCACCACTCCCCGCCGGGCGTATCTACCCACGCGCCCTGGTGCGGACCGTTCACCGGGGTGTCGCCCTGGCGAAGCACTATCTTTTCCTCGTAGGGGCCATAAATATTTCGGGCGCGCAGCACCAGCTGCCAACCTGTAGCCACGCCTCCGGCGGGGGCCGAAAGATAGTAGTAGCCGTTCCTTTTATATACTTTGGGGCCTTCTACCGTAGGGTGATCTTTCTGTCCGTCAAAAATCATCACATCGTCCGCGTACGCCCGAGTGCCCTCGTCGTTCATAGACACCAGCATCAGCACGCTCTTTACCCCGGCGCGACTTCCCGCAAAAGCGTAAGAGAGGTACGCCCGGCCGTCGTCGTCCCAGAAAGGACAAGGATCAATAAACCCTTTGCCGGCTTTCACCAGCACGGGGTCTGTCCACGGACCCGCAATGTCAGCAGCCGTGGTCACGTATATCCCAAAATCCGGATCGGGGTAATAAATCCGGAACCTCCCTTTATAATAACGAAGGGCGGGCGCCCATACGCCTTCTCCGTGTCTTACTTTTTTAAAATGTACCGAAGGCGTTAACTCCGCCAGCGCATGCCCGATCAGCGACCAGTTCACCAGGTCGCGGGAATGCAGCACGGGCAGGCCGGGTACGAAATTAAAACTGGACGATACCATATAGTAATCCTCTCCTACCCGAATCACGTCGGGGTCCGAATAATCCGCATGAATCACCGGGTTGCTGTAGGTTCCGTCGCCGTTGTCGGCCACACGTACCTGCGCCTGTGCCACACCCGAAAGAAAGAAAAGAAGAAAAAGTAGTACTCGCATGCTGTATTTTGTTCCGGATCCGGCCTCCGGCATTACCACGGACGGCCCACATCCGTCAGAATGTTACTTTCACAAGATAAAGTGTTCAAATTTCAACAATTCTATACCGTTTTGTTAGCTTTTCCCCCGATAAATCTCCGCAATCGTTGTCGGTAACGTTTGCATACCTCATTTCAGAATCCAGTGGGTAAGATCCCGCAGGGCCTGCATGTTCTGAAACTCCGGCCCGATGATGCGGCCGTCTACATATTCATTGTATAACCAGGGATCTCCAATCACAAAGACCCGGCCTTTTCCCCACCGCGCGGTCGCCATCACCACGTCTTCTCCTTTCTTCACCAAAGCTTTAGCCGGCCCGCTGACTTCCAGGGTAACGATCTCCTTGGCGTATACTTTGCGGGTATTGCGGAAAATCTCATTGCCGGGTTCAATATTTACTGCCGCCAGTTCATACTCTTTTCCTCCCGGTATAAAATTGATGTTCTTATCGGTAAAGCGTATCCCAAAGGCTTGGGTGAGTTTATTGAAGCGCGGAATCTCACAGTTGGAGGTATCGTTGGCCATCAGCACCAGGGTTCCCCCTTTTTTCACCCACTTTTTAATCGCACGTATATCTTCTTCTCCTATATAATTAGGCGCCGCGGTTTCTTTGGGCGTGTCGGGGTCTACGATAATGTAAGCCGCCGCAGTTTTCAGGTTTTTGGCGGTGGGAGCAGCCCTGAGCGCGGTAGTTTTTGCACCCAGATCACTGAACACTTGTCCCCAGATCCAGAAACCCGAGTGCATCCGGTCTTCCCAGGTATAGTGAAACTGCTCGGTATTTCCGTTCAGATCTTTCCGAAACTCCCGGTTAAAGTGGTAGTCGAGGGCCACGGTCTTCGGCTTCAACCCCTCTCTTTCGGCTGCGGCTTCCATTTCCAGGCTGGCGAAGATAAACGGTCCCACTCCTTTCAGATCGTTCTTGCGGATAGGCTCACTGAGATAATACGCAAAGCTTCCGTCGCGGTAAGGATTTCCCCCCAGTCCCCCTACACTCACCGTCTTGTTCAGGCTCAGGGAGCCGTCTTTCTCCTCTTCCACAAACTCTTTCAGGATGCCCCTATATCCTCTCCTGGCATTTTCCGCATATTTAGGGGAAATATACCCCATGCGCACGGCTTTGGCCAGGGTATACACCAGCATACAGGAAACCGAAGCCTCCTTGTAATTTCCTTCTCTTTGGGGCAGGTCCATGATCTGGTACCACACGCCCGAGGCCTCGTCCTGGTAGCGGGCAATCACGGGCGCAAGGCGCTGCACATACGCCATCAGCGTTTTTCTTTGGGGATGTTCTTCCGGAAAATAATCCAGCACATCCACCAGGGCCATGGCGTACCAGCCTATGGCCCGACCCCAGAAATGAGGAGACACCCCGGTCTCTTTATTGGCCCACGCCTGTTCCCTGCTTTCGTCGTAAGCATGATAAATCAGGCCGGTTTCAGGATCTACCGCATATTTTTCGATGAGTTCAAACTGCCGGAAAATATCGTCGAAATGATCCGGACGGTTAAAGATTTTGCTGTATTCGGCCGCAAAGGGTTCGCCCATAAACAACCCGTCAAGCCACATCTGGTAGGGGTAACGCTTCTTGTGCCAATAACCGCCTTCCCGGGTTTTCGGCTGGTTTTCCAACTGTTTCCAGAGAAGGTCTGCCGCCTTTTTATACTTGTCTTTCCGCGCCAAAGACTGCTGGTAGAGCATCAGCAACGCCCGCCCCGGAGGCACATTGTCAATATTAAAGTCCTCATATTTATAGGTAGCGATACTCCCGTCTTCCTTCACATAGAGATCAATATCTTTTTTTATGTAATTGAAATAGCGCGCATCCCCCGTCTTTACCCATACTTTTTCCAGGGCTTTGAGCATAAGCCCCTGTTCATAATCCCAACGGGCAGGCTTGGCGGGCGAAACCTTGATCGAATCCGGATACCATTTCATAAACGACTCCGCCATACGAACGGAATAAGGTTGCTGGGCGCATACGGACTGTACGGCAAGGAGAACGAATAAAAAATATTTTTTTCTCATCTGGATAAAAATTTTAGCCGGGCGGCGGAAATTAGCTGCCGCCGCGGCTTCTAATATCTAATATCTAACTTCTAATATCTAATATCTAATGTCTAATATCTAATGTCTAATGTCTAACCTCTAATACCTAACCGCACCCGGAACTCTTTCCGATTTAATTATAGAAAGAAAATATGGAAAAGAATGTACACTATCGCCAAAATAATTACGGGAACGTTTCCGAAAGGGATTAAAATAGTACAAAAATTGTACTATTTTAATATTTAAAAGTAATTATTCCCTCCGGACTTTTTCCCTGCATTTCTCCTCTTATTCCCCTTTTTCTAAGAATATTACAAGTTTATGATCCTACCTTGCTAATTCGGCAACGTTACCGATAACGTTACCGCTAAAAAAACCAATAATTTCTTTGTTTATTTCAACTTACTACCGCATTCTTGCTTCTGCAAAAGCATTGTTAAGGGCAGAATGAACATACCTTTATTATACATATTCATTGTACTTTTCAGGGCCGCCTCCGGCGACACGCTCCCTCCTGGGAAACAGGGACAGGCGGCGCCGTACGAACAAACGGATCCTGTAGCTGAACGTATGTTGCTCTACCAGCGGGAGAACGGGGGCTGGCCCCAGCCCGGTGGAGATCCCATTGCCTACCAAAAGGAACTCACCCCAACGCAGCAGACTACCATTCGGAAAGACCGAAAAAAGAGGGATACCACCATAGACGATGACGCCACCACCCGGGAGATCCGCTACCTGGCCCACGCATTTGCGCAAACCGCCAATCCCAAATACCGGGAAGCCGCGGAAAGAGGAGTGGATTACCTCCTGAAAGCCCAGTACCCTTCCGGGGGCTGGGGACAGTTTTTCCCCGACACAAGCGGTTACCGCAAGCACATCACCTTCAATGACAATGCCATGGTCAACGTGCTGGATGTAATGCGGAAAGTAGCGAACGGGGAAGAGGGATTTTCGGCTTTACGGCCGGATCAGGCTTTGGCGGCTCAAAAAGCGCTTCACCAGGCCGTAAAGTGTATCCTGAAATGCCAGTATGTGCAAAACGGAACCCTCACGGTATGGTGCGCCCAGCACGACCGCGACACGTTTATGCCGGCCAAAGCCCGTGCGTTCGAACTTCCCTCCCTGAGCGGCTCGGAAAGTGTGGGGATTGTAAGGTTCCTGATGACGGTAGAGCACCCCGGACCGGAAATTAAAAAAGCGGTGAACGCAGCGGTAGCCTGGTTTGAGCAGGTAAAAATCGAAGACAAAGACACTCGCCTGGTGTATAACGAGGAGGGAAAAGCGATTGACCGTATCCTGTTCTCTTCGCCAGGAAAAACAATCTGGGCCCGCTTTTACGACCTGAAAACCAATCAACCCTTCTTTACAGGAAGGGATAGTCAACCCAAAACCGACCTGAAAGACATAGAAGTAGAAAGAAGAGTAGGCTATTCTTTCTACGGAAATTATGCCGGTACATTATTAAAAAAAGAATACCCGAAATGGAAGCAAAAGTGGGATATCTGATTCGCCTGTTCCTGATGGTCCTGACCTTCGGCGCCTCCGCGCAGAAGTACGACTTCGTGGTAGCCGCTGACGGTTCCGGGCAGTTCCGTACCGTGCAGGAAGCCATTAACGCCGTACCTGATTTCCGAAAAAATACCACCACCATCTTCATTAAACCGGGCGTGTACAAAGAAAAGATTGTTTTGGCAGAGTCAAAGGCCTTTGTAGTACTGGTGGGAGAAAGCGCAGAGAATACCATTCTGACCTTTGATGATTTCGCTACCCGCAAGAACACTTTCGGAGAAGAGGTAGGCACCACGGGTTCCGCTTCCTTCTACGCCTTCGGAGAAGGGTTTTCGGCCAAAAACATTACGTTTCAGAATACCGCAGGTCCGGTAGGACAAGCCGTGGCCCTCTGGATCAAAAGCGATAAATCGGTGTTTGAGAACTGCCGTTTCCTGGGTTTTCAGGACACCCTCTATACTTTCGGCATAGACAGCCGCCAATATTATAAAAACTGCTATATCGAAGGTACGGTAGATTTCATATTCGGCTCTTCTATCGCCGTCTTTGAAAACTGCATCGTTCACTGCAAAGGAAAAGGATACATTACGGCGGCTTCTACTTTACAATGGCGCCCCTTCGGATATGTGTTTAAAAACTGCCGGATTACGGGGGAGGCCGACGGCACCCACTTCCTGGGCAGACCTTGGCGCCCGTTTTCCCGCGTGGCTTTCCTGTACTGTGACCTGGGAAGTGTCATCCGGAAAGAGGGCTGGGACAACTGGAGAAACCCGGCCAATGAGAAAACGGCTTACTACGCCGAATACCGGAATACCGGCGAGGGAAGCGATCTGAGCGAGCGGGTTTCCTGGGCGAAACAGCTGACCGACGAACAGGCCGCCGATTATACGTTGGAGAAAATTTTTGGGGACTGGAGTCCTCCATCTTTATAAATCATAGTACCAAAGCAATTTAAATAACAGGTGTATGTGTAAATTTATCTACTTTAAAAACCGGATGTCGCCCTGGCTCTTGCTGTTCGCGATCTTCCTTTCTTACTCCGGCTTTTCCCAGTCGAGGGTGAGCGGTACGGTGACAGGCACCGATAATGAAACCCTTCCGGGTGTTACCGTACGGGTGAAAGGCGCTACTGCGGCCACAGCCTCCAATGCCGACGGACGGTACGAAATCCAGGCCCCTTCCGATGCCGTGCTGGTGTTTTCTTTCCTGGGAATGAAAACCCAGGAGGTAGCGGTAAACGGCCGGTCCGTCATTAACGTCACCCTGGAAAATGATGAAAATACACTGGACGAGGTAGTGGTGTCTATAGGTTACGGAAGCGTAAGAAAAAAAGACCTGACCGGTTCTGTGGCGTCTATCGGCAGCGATAAGCTGAGTACCATTCCCGTGGCTTCTCCTATAGAAGCCATCGCGGGTCGCCTCGCCGGGGTGCAGGTTTCCTCTACAGAAGGCTCGCCCGACGCGGAAATGACCATCAGGGTAAGAGGGGGCGGCTCCATTACAGGCGACAACACCCCCCTGTTTATTGTAGACGGTTTCCCGGTAGCTTCCATTTCCGACATCGCCCCTTCCGATATTGAGTCGATCGACGTGCTGAAAGACGCCTCCTCTACCGCCATTTACGGAGCACGCGGCGCCAACGGCGTAATCATCATCAATACAAAAAGCGGGAAAGCCGGGAAAGTGAACGTGAGCCTGAACAGCTACGGCGGTTTCCGGAACCTGGCCAACCAGCTGGATGTACTCCGTCCGTACGACTACGCCCTCTGGCAATACGAAAGAGCCATGCTCGACAATAACCTGGAGACCTACACCCGGTATTTCGGGAATTTTCAGGACATGGACCTCTACAATGAAGTCACACCCAATAACTGGCAGGAGCAGACTTTCGGCCGTACCGGTTACATGTTCAACAACAACCTCAGCGTAAACGGCGGAAGCGAAAAAACCCGCTATACCGTGAGCTATAACAACATCCAGGACAAAGCCATTATGCAGCTTTCGGGATTCCAGAGAGATAACCTTACTTTCCGCATCAACAACCGTCCCTACAAAACGGTGGTGCTGGATCTCTCCCTCCGTTATTCCGATACGCGGATTGAGGGCGGTGGTACGAACGAGCAGAACGCCTATTCATCGGCAGACTCCCGTTTGAAATTCGCCATGATCTATCCTCCCTTCCCTGTAAGCGGACTGACCGGCTCAGACGACACCGACGAGGGTTTCAACCTGTTTAGCCCTATCCAGTCGCTTACCGATAACGACCGCTATCAGCGCCGGAAAAATTATAACCTGAACGGAAGTATCGCCTGGAACATCCTGCCTGCCATGACGCTGAAAGTGGAAGGCGGCCTAGACGACTACCGCAATGCCGATAACCGCTTTTACGGTACTACCACCTACTACGTGAATAACGTACCTTCGGCAGACAATCAGGGGCTGCCCGCCATTTCCTTCGAAAAACAAGCCCGGCAGTCGCTGAGAAACACCAATACCCTCAGCTACGACTTTAACCGCCACCTGGGTAACGGACACAAACTGAACCTGCTGGCCGGACAGGAATTTATCCTGACTACCCGGGAGGCCTTCACTTCCATTGTACACGGTTTTCCCAAGACCTTTACCTTTGACGATGCCACCAAGTTATCGTCTCAGGGACAGGCCAACTCGGTGGAGAATTACCTCAGCCCGGATGAAAAACTGTTTTCTTTCTTTGGAAGAGCGAACTACGACTACCAGAGCAAATACCTGCTGACCGCCACCTTCCGGGCCGACGGCTCCTCCAAGTTTTCAGAAGGCAACCGCTGGGGGTATTTCCCTTCGGTAGCGGCGGCCTGGCGGATCTCAGCCGAACCGTTTATGGAATCGGCCCATTGGCTGGACGACCTGAAGCTCAGGCTAAGCTACGGTACCGCGGGAAACAACAATATCCCGGCCGGACAAATGGCCCAGACCTTCAACGTAAGTACCACCACCTGGGTGAACGGTTTCAACAGCTTCTGGGCCGCCTCGAAAACCATGGCTAACCCGGATCTGAAATGGGAAACCACCATTACACGGAACCTGGGTATCGACTTCGCTACCCTGAATGAACGCCTGACCGGTACCATTGATGCCTATGTAAATTCTACCAAAGACCTGCTGATCCTCTTCCCTACCCCGGGAACAGGCTACGATAACCAGTACCGGAACATGGGCGAAACCCGCAACCGCGGTATTGAGTTTACCCTGAACGGACTGGCGGTAAAAAAGAAAGATTTTGAACTGAACATTGGGGCGAACATCAGCTTTAACCGGAACAAAATCATGTCGCTGGGCCTCATGGAGAACTTCTACGGGGAATCAGGCTGGGCTTCTACGGAAATCGGCGCCGACTACTGGATAGCCACAGGCGGATCGGTAGGCCAGATGTACGGCTACCTGAGCGATGGCCGCTACGAAGTCTCTGACTTCTCCGGTTACGACGCGGCCAGCGGCCGGTGGGTCCTGAAAGACGGAGTAGCCGACGCCTCCTCGGTAGTGGGTACCCTTCGTCCCGGCAGCATGAAACTTAAAAATATTACGGAAGGCGACAACGTGGTCAACGTTTCCGACCGTACCGTAATCGGTAATGCAAACCCCAAACATACCGGCGGATTTAACCTGAGTGGCCGTTTCCATGATTTCGACCTCTCCGCCATCTTCAACTGGAGCTACGGTAACGACGTCTACAACGCCAACAAAGTAGAGTACACCTCTACCAGTAAATACCATTCCAGAAACATGATTGAGCTGATGGCCAGCGGAAACCGGTGGACCAACCTGAGGGCTGACGGCACCCTCAGCAATGACCCCGCCGAACTGGAAGCCATGAACCAGAACACCACGCTGTGGTCGCCTTATATGAGTCGCTTTGTGTTCAGCGACTGGGCGGTAGAAGACGGCTCTTTCCTGAGGCTGAACACCCTGACCCTGGGCTATACCCTGCCGTTCAGCGTAAGCAGCAAGGCAAAGATCGAAAAAGTACGGCTTTACGCCACCGGTCATAACCTCTGGCTTCTGACCAATTACTCCGGGTTTGACCCGGAAGTGTCTACCCGCAGGAGAACACAGCTCACTCCGGGGGTAGATTACTCGGCTTACCCCAAAAGCCGCTTGTTTGTAGTAGGTTTAAACCTGAATTTTTAACAGGATTATTATGAAACGAATATTCTCAACAGCATTAATCATCACCCTGGCGGCCGGCATGAACGCCTGTACAGATGTACTGGAAGCGCCTACCAAGTCTTCCCTGGACGAATCGGTGATTTTTTCCACACCCAGCCTGGCAGAAGGCGCAGTTGCCGGTGTGATTCAGTCTTTTGCCGAAACCAACTCCTACCGGGGCCGTTACCTCGTTTTTTACGGAGTAAATACAGATACCGAGGTCTACAATTCGGTTAAAAATACCACCTCAGAACAGGCTCGCCTTTCCAATTACAATACGAACGTGAATAACTCCCAGATGAACACGGAAAACAACGCCTGGGCGAAATTTTACGAGGGAATTGAACGCGCTAACCTGGCAATACGAGGACTCAAAACCTACGGAAACGTAGAGCAGAACAGAGAACTGGGCCAGCTTTTGGGCGAAATGCTGACCCTTCGTGCGGTGGTATACAGTGACCTCCTCAAAGGCTGGGGGGATGTTCCCGCCCGTTTTGAACCGGTTAACTCGGAAACAGTTTACCTGGAAAGGTCAGACCGCGACGTGATCTACAAGCAGCTCCTGACCGATCTCGAAGAGGCCGCCGAACTCCTGGCCTGGCCCAATGAAACCTCCGCGACCCAATCGGTGGAGCGGGTCAACAAAGCCTTCGCCAAGGGGCTCCGCGCCCGCCTGGCCCTGGCCGCCGGCGGGTATGGTCAACGGAGCGACGGGACCATCAGAAGAAGCAACGACCCGGAGCTCACGCCGGAAAAAATGTATGCCATTGCCAAAAAAGAATGCCTGGATATTATCAACAGCGGCACGGCCCGTCTTCTGGGTTTTGAAGAAGTATTCAGGACTTTCGCGGCGGAAACCAACCGTGCCGGACTGGAGTCGCTCTGGGAAATCCCCTTCAGCGAAGGTCGGGGCCGGGTGATCTTTGACCTGGGCGTAAGACACGATGTAGTAAGCGATTACACCGGCCAAAACCGGGGCGGAACCAACGGACCCAACCCCCTGATGTATTATGAATACGAAACCGGCGATGTCCGCCGCGATGTAACCTGTGTACCGTACAAGTGGGTGGCAAGCCCTTCTTCTCCCAAGGGTGTACGCCAGGAACCCAACAGCCTGGGTGGCTGGTATTTCGGGAAATACCGCTACGAATGGCTGAACCGGAGAGTGACGTCAACCAATGACGACGGCCTTAACTGGATGTACATGCGCTATGCCGACGTACTCCTTATGGCCGCCGAGGCCATCAACGAACTGGACGGCCCGGCTGCCGCGGCTCCTTACCTCAAAATGATCCGTGACCGCGCGTTTCCCGGCCAAACCCAGAAAGTAACGGAATTCATGCAGAAAGCTACCGCCAGCAAAGAGGCCTTTTTCAATGCCATCGTAGACGAACGGGCCCTGGAATTTACCGGGGAAATGCTGAGAAAAGGAGACCTGATTCGCTGGAACCTGCTGAGCAGCAAACTGGCCGAGGCTAAAACCAAACTGGAACAGCTCGATAACCGCCAGGGGAAATATGCCTCCCTGCCCGCCCGGATCTATTATACTATCGGTTCCGACGGGGAAACGGCCATCATTTATGGCCTGAACTTTGGAGATACCGATGCCATAGGGGCTTCCCTCGGGTACGAGTACAACAAGAACTGGACCCTCAGCGCGGCGAGCGATGCCGTGAAATACTGGGATGCCCTCTACCTCCGTAACCCTGACCAGCAACAATTCTGGCCCATCTGGCAGGTGTTCCTGGACGCCAGCAACGGTAAACTGACAAACGATGGCTATAACTTCAATTAAGCAGCTATCAGCTAAATTTTTATACTGATGAAGAAAATACTGACCTATATCCTGAGTGTCGTTCTTCCCCTGAGTTTTCAGGCCTGCGAAGACAACCTCCCTGAAGAGATCACCTCGCTGAATGTCAGCCGCCTCTTCTCTCCCACCGCGGTGGAAGCCCGAATCGTAAACCAAACCTCGGTGCGGCTGACGTGGACCGAAGTACGCAATGCCCGTTCCTATACGGTTCAGCTCTTTGAAGGCCTTACCCCCACCGGTAACCCCGCTTTCAGTTTTGAAGGAATCACCATGGCGGATCTGCCCTATACCGTGGCCAACCTCAGTGGCGAAACCGCCTATATCGTACAGATCAAAGCCGTAGGAGAGAATATCTCCGAATCCAAATGGGTAAGTGTGAACGTAACAACCGACGCCGAGCAATTGTTCTCGCCGGTAGACCCCGAAGACCTCAAAGCCACCGAGGTCACCCTGAGATGGCCGGCCGGGCAAAGCGCCGACAAAATTGTACTTACTCCTGGGAATATCGAACATGCAGTGACCGCGGCGGAAATCACCGCCGGTGCCGCTACCCTGACAGGACTGACCGGTGAAACCACCTATACCGCCCGCTTAATGCGCGGCACCGCTACCCGCGGAACCATCACCTTCACCACGCTGATTGACCTCGGCGGCGCTATTGTAGTTTCTCCGGAAGACGATATCACCTCCATCTTCCAGAACGCCAACGAAGGAGATGTCTTCGGACTGCTTCCCGGAACTTATACCTCAGGAGACATCACCATCAGCCGGTCTATTTCCATTAAAGGCGCGCGCCCTAACGACAAGCCCGTACTGAAAGGTACCATCTTCCGGGTAACAGACGGAGCCGGACTGGAGCTGAAAGACCTCACCCTTGACGGAACCGGATCACAAGACGGTAACCAAACCATCATCTATGCGGCCGGTACCTTTAAAAACCTGGTGATTGAAGGATGTAACATCACCAACTATACCAAAGGTACGCTCTATGTCAATAACGCTACCCTGATCGAAGCGGTGAGCATTACCCACACCCTTTATTCCCATATCGAGTGTAGCGGCGGTGACTTTATCGACTTCCGTAACGGCCTGGCCCGTACGTTCACCTTCGTCAATAACACGGCCTACAACAGCGCCCTGGCCCGTGATTTCTTCCGGATGGATGCGGGAGGTTCTACCAATTTCCCGGGAGTAAATAGCGTGATTACCGTACGTAACAATACGTTCCACAATGTTTCCAACGGAAATAACCGGCGTATCCTCTATATTCGCCTGGCCGCGCACGAGATTACTTTCGAAAAGAATATTCTTTCGAATACCGAAGGGTATTACAGTAACCAGGCCGCCACGAATATTGTGAAATTTGACCGTAACAATTATTTCAATGCCCCTAATTTCACTGCCAGCGCCCAGTCTAACGCTAAAAACGACGGCAGCGGAACACATACCACGTATGACCCGGGCTATGCCAATGCCGCCGAAGGCAACTTTAAAGTAAGTCACGAAGAACTGAAATTCCAGGGAATCGGTGACTCCCGCTGGCTTCAGTAACGTGGCCCCGGTTTGGCGAGGTGTTTAAAAAGTGGTGAATTGCCACTTTTTAAACACCTCCCATTAACTTTTGCTGGAATTTGGGTAAAAAACGCCCAATTTTCTCCCGGTATTTTGCCGATCTTTGGGGTTTAAACCGATTTATATGCTGATTATTCCTGACGACCAGGTAGGAAAAAACCTCGATTATACCGAACTCATTGATGCCCTTCGCGAGATATTCCTCTCCGATTACACCATGCCGCTCAGGCACCACCATTTCTATAACACGCCCTCAGGGAAAGAAAATACACTCATCCTGATGCCGGTCTGGAACGACCGGTATCTGGGCATGAAGCAGGTAACCGTAGCCCCGGAAAATACCAGGCAGGGCATACCCTCCATCTTCGCACAGTATATCCTGAGCGACAGTATTACAGGTAAACCCCTGGCCATGATGAATGCCGCCGAGTTGACTTCCCGCAGAACCGCCTGTACCTCCGCCCTGGCCTCTGCTTACCTGTCAGACAAAGACGCCCAACACCTCCTGGTGATGGGAAGCGGAAAAGTAGCCCAACACCTGGTTCAGGCGCACATGGCGGTAAGAAACTTTCAAAAAATAAGCATTTGGGCCCGGAATGAAGAGAAAAGAGATCTACTGGTGGCCCGCCTGGCAGAATCAGGCTTCAAGGCAGAACCCGTACAAGACCTGGAAGCGGCAGCCCGCTCCGCAGACGTCATTTCCTGCGCCACCCTTTCCGAAACACCGGTGATCAGGGGCGAATGGGTGAAGCCAGGGGCGCATCTTGACCTGATCGGCTCCCACAAACCCGACACGAGGGAAACCGACAATGACGCCATCCGCAAAAGTACCATTTTTGTAGATTCCCGAATGGGCGCACTACACGAAACGGGTGAACTGGCCTTGCCTATCGCAGAAGGTATAATTTCGGAAAAGGATGTACAGGCGGAACTTACCGAACTCATCCGGGGGGCACATCCCGGCCGGACGAGCAAAACGGAAATCACCCTCTTTAAGTCGGCCGGACTGGCAGTAGAAGACCTCGCCGCGGCCCTACTCGTTTACACCCGCTACCAGGAAACCGCAGGCAGGTAAAGGTTATCTGCCGGCCTCATCCAGCACCTGGGTATATTTCTTTAAAAACTTTAGCACCAGGTAGATCACCAGGGAAGCCGCGGTTCCGTACATAAAAAACAGGTTATACTCCGTTTGCCTTTCTCCCGCTTCTCCGATAATATTAAAAAGCATAAAGATGATAAAAACGGCAAGCAATCCGTTCTTTTCCTTCTTTAAGACTTTCTTCCAGCTAAACACCATATTGCAGGTCCGGAAACCCGAAAACTTGGGGATAAAGGGGGGCGTTTTCTCTGCCCAGTCTACGTAAGCCTGTCCAAATTTCCGTCTCAGATACTGCTCTTCGGCATACATGATCCGTTCGTAATACAGCCAGTAAAACAAGACAAAAGCCACTATAAACCAGACGTTTCGTACCAGCATAGCAGGCCCCAGCCACATGAAGAAATTCCCCAGGTATAAAGGGTGGCGTACCAGGCTGTAAATTCCCGTGGTATTCAGCGTATCGGCTACCTGCCCCTCCGCGGTATTCCGACCCGATGTATTTTTAGGCGTATGCCCCACCGTGTAAATCCGGATCATCAGCCCGAAAATACTTACACCCAGGCAAATGAATTCATAATACACGGGATCTTGTTCTCCGGGCGTAGCCCTTTCCCGAAGAAAATGAACGCCCATCGCTACCAGTAAAATAAGAATGGGGAGAAAACTCCTGAACCTGAAGAGCCACAAACCTTCTCTCTCCATTTCTTCCTGTAATGCCATATTCCGTTATTTAGTTGGGTAAAGCCCAAATATACAGAATAAAATCCGCAAAAACAGGATATCCGTGGAAGAAAATCCGTTATTGTACGGCCCTGCGGGAAGCCGCCTTTTTCTTCCAGTCAAACCATGTATTGCCCAACACCTTGTTCAATAACTCATCGAGGTGCGTCATAATCCCTACCTGCCAGAACCCAAGAAGGCGGTCAGAAACATGGGGACTCAGAGAGCGTACCGCAAAACCCAACCCGGCGGTATTGTACTCAATATGGTGCCAGTAGCCTGCGGGCATGAAGATGGTTTCTCCCGGCCCTATCTCACAGTCATACCCTCTGACATTGGCCAGCTCCGGGTATTTTTCGAAGTCGGGGTTGTTTACATCAATAGACGTATGGGTAGAGAAAGGGTATTGGTATAACTTTTTCGAATATTCTGGAGCAAACATCACCACCCGCTTTCTCCCCACCAGCTCGGTCAGGAACACACAGCTGTTGTCCATATCCCGGTGGATACGCGTAATGGCTCCCTGCCCGCCGAAAAAAGCCAGGGGCAAAAATTCAACCACTTTATCGGCAATTTTAGGAAACTTGAAATGATCATGCAGTTCCTTTTTATGCTTGAACACATTAAACAGGAAAAGTCGCTTGGTGGTCGGCCTTTCCTGAATCAGCTCCAGATATTCGCTGAACTTCATTTTTTTACCCGCGCTTTTGTAAGAACGGTCATCCTTTCTTTCCTCTGATTCATCATCAAACACACCTACCTCAATCGAACCCAACTCGCGGGAAAAATAGTCAAATGTCCACTGGTATACCTGCGCATCCGCACCGTACATGTGCTTAATGATCACAGGTTTTTGAGGAATCATGTATTTGGTTTGGAACTCTTCCCGGGTTATGTTTTCTACCCGGTCTACAGACAGACTTAAATCAATTGCTACTTGTGTTGCCATAGGAATTATATTGCCTTAGTATTTATCGTTAACCAGCGCCGGCTACATTGTGCGCCTGCGGTAATAACGATTTTCAACCGTGATATTGTTCCGGAAAGACAGGAAAAGATAGCAGGCTATAAAAAGAAAAATTCCTGCATCGAAATTCAATGCAGGAATCTGATAGAACCCTATAAA